>NZ_JBHSOW010000015.1:16115-362822 GCF_042656405.1 Paenibacillus solisilvae
TCCCGTCACTGCACCCTCGCTCAGTGCTTCCTTGCCTACTGATCCAGCGGCCAGTTTCGCGCTCGTCACTGCGCCATCGATCAGCGCTTTCTCGCCTACCGCTCCAGCGGCCAGCTTCGCGCTCGTCACTGCGCTTTCACTCAGCGCTCCAGAGCTTACCGCTCCAGCGGCCAGCTTCGCGCCCGTCACTGCGCCATATCTCAGCGCATCCGAGCCTACCGCTCCTGCCGCCAGCTTCGCGCTTGTCACTGCGCCATCGCTCAGTGCTTCCGCGTCTACCGCTCCTGCGTCCAGCTTCGCGCTCGTCACTGCGTTATTGCTCAGCGCTTCCGTGCCTACCGCTCCAACTCCCAGCTTTGTGCTCGTCACTGCGCCATCATTCAGCGCTTCTTCGCTTACCGCTCCAGCTGCCAGTTTCGCGTCCGTCACTGCGCCATCGCTCAGCGCTTCCGTGCCTACCGCTCCAGCTCCCAGCTTTGCGCTCGTCACCGCTCCATCATTCAGCGCTTCTTCACTTACCGCTCCAGCTGCCAGCTTCCCTTTCACAACAGCTCCGTCACGTAATACTCTCGAATCGACAGCACCTTCACTAAGCGTCTCCGACTCTACGGAGCCTGCAATTAAATTCGCTGTCGTAATCGACCGCGGAGCGATTTTACCTAGTGTAATAGAGCCGGCTTTCAGCTGCGCTTCACCAACTGCGTCGTTAGCTAACTGTTTGCTGCCGATACCGCCGGGTTGGATATGAACCGAACTAATCGTTCCGCCCTTGATCTTACTCCCATGCAAAATTCCATCCGGCGCTTTATCAAACGTAAAGATCTCCGAAGCTAAATGTGACTGTGTGATAGTGCCCTTACGGATGTGATAGCCTTGAATGGACTCCGGCTTCAGATGCTTACCCGCAATCGTTTCCAGTGCGATATGGTCACCATTCACAGATACGAAAGCCAGCTTCGCTCCGGTTACGGATGAGTCCGATAGCTGAACGGTTCCAACAACCTGTTCTCCCAAATGCTGCTCATGAACGCTCTTCGGCTGCAGGTGTGTGCTGCCAATTGCGGATTCTTCCAATTGAGCCGGGCCGATTGCACCTTCCGCTATATGCGCCGCCTGCACCGCACCAAGCTGAATCGCATTTGAATCGACAGAACCTTGCTGCAGATGAATTCTTGCAATGCTGCCGCCGGCTAATTTTTCGGCCGTTACCGATTCCTTGCTTAGATGCTGTTCCCGCACGCTTTCGTTAGAAAGATGGACACCGAATACGGACTGCTCCTGCAAATGCTGACTGCCGACCGATTCCTTGGTAAGATGAATCCCTTCAACAGAACCTGACGCCAGTTTCGCACCCGTCACTGCAGCATCGCTGATTGCCGTCGTGTTAACAGCTCCCTCAGACAGATGCCGTTCCACAACTGCACCGTCGGCCACGTGCTTTGCTGTAATTGCCTTTTCCACCACATGCTCACTAAGAACGGATTTCACTGACAGCTGCTTACCTGTAATAGCATTAGCCGCCAGCTTAAACGCCGTTACACTGCCATCTGCAAGCTTGCTCGTCGTGACTGCCAGATCAGTCAGCTTATCTGTCGATACGCTTTCCGGAGACAGCTTTAATGAATTTACCGCATGGTCAGCCAGATGATGCGAATAAACAGCTCCGGCTGAGAGATGGCGGTCTGTTACAGCACCGCTTGCAAGCTTGCTGGATTTAACTGCCCCTTCCTGCAGAGCCTCAGTAGCAACCGAATCAACAGCAAGATGATCGTGATGAATCAATCCCGGCTGCAGATGCTGCGACCCGATGGCTTCAGCCGAAACGGATTCCTCGGTTACCGCACCCTGCGACAAGTGAAACGCGCGAATGGCTTCCGGCGCAATTTTGTCAAAGGTAATGGATTCATCTACGAGATGCTTCGTTCCAACTGTATTCTCAGCTATCTTCGATCTGCTGACGCTGAAATCCGCCAGTTTATTTTCGCTTACCGATTTGTTTGCAAGCTGGGCTTCACCAACCGCTGCCTGACTGATGTGAGCCTGCTGAACCGCTGCGATTGCAAGCTTCTTAGCTGTAATTGACCCGTTTACGATATGAGCGGTTTGTACGCTGTTATCAGCCAGCTGCTTCGAAGTAACGGAATCAGCGGTTAAGTGGTTTTCCTCCACGCTGCCCGGTGCAAGAATGTCTGAACTGACGCTCTGCCGTCCCAAATGTCGGCCTGCTATCGAACCATCAACAAGCTTGGCTGCCGTAATGCTTTGATCGGCTATTTTGGATGCTGTAACGGCATGATCGACCAGCTTGATCGTGGTAATCGCTAGATCCGCGATTTTGGGTGAAGTTACCGCATAATCAATGATATGGCTTGAGTTTATTTCATTTGCGGCGATGTGTACGCCGTTTACCGCGCCGTCCTGCAGCTGCTCCGGTCCTACTGCCCCCTGCGCGATGGCTTCTGTCGTTACTGATGAAGCCTTCAGTTCTCTTGCCCCTACCGCTCCTTCGCTTAAATGGTTTCCGGTGATTTCGCTTGGGGCCAAATGCTTTCCCAGGAGGACACCGGGGGCTACATGCTCCGCCTGCAGCAAGCCCGGCTTCAGATGTACGGAATCCACCGCTCCGGCGCTGATTTTCTCACCGGTGATCGATTGATCACGGATCTTGGAAGTTGTAACCGAACCCTCAGCAAGCTTGGAGGTATGAATAGCGTCATTAGCTATACTTTCGCTTTGAACAGCCGCACTCTTCAGCTTACTGGAGGTAACCGATTGATCGCCAAGCAGCTCGGATGTAACGATAAAAGGCTTCAGATGTTTCGCTTCTATTGAACCTTCCGCCAGCTTATCGGCGCTGATCGTCCGGTCCGCGAGCTTCTCGGATGTAACACTGTTATCACGCAGCTTTTCTGAGGTTATGGAACGGTCGCGGATCTTGCTGCCGGAGATTGCGTTTTTCGTTAGATGGTCGCTGGTAATTGATTCCGATGCGATTTTTGAAGAAGTAACCGCTCCATCAGCGATTTTAATACTCTCCACAGCGTAATCGGCAATCGCCTTTGTGTTGATCGAGTCCGCCTTCAGATGCGGCGAATCGATGGCTCCGGGAGCGATTTTCTCCGAAGTAACGGCTTCATTTGCGAGGTCGTCTGTAAACAGGAAAGGAAGCGTTGACTCCGGCAGCCGTTTTTCTTCCAAGAGCTCTTCTTTATGAATCGGATCTAACTCAGGTAATTCAGGTAATTCGGGTAATTCGGGCAGCTCTTCCAGCAGCTCTTCCGGCTGCTCCAATTGCTCGGTCTCCACAGGCACTATATCACTGATAATTTGCACTTCTTCTTCAGTCTGAACTTCAGCCTCAACAGATTCTATGTTCGTCAAAGGCTGATCGGTAAGGATGGTCTCCGAAACAGCCTCAATCGTTTCAATGACTGCCGTATCTGCTGATAATTGCGGTGCTGCTTGTTCTACCTGTGCAGCTTCCTTGGGCTGCTCGATAACGTCTTCAACAGGCGCAAACGCGTTGACTTGGACCGCTTTCTTGTCAAGTTGTTGTGCCGTCACCGGCTTCTTCTTCCTCACCTCTTCGAGCCATTTCAATTCCGAAGCGTTCGGGTTATCTACGTAAAATAACGGCTTCCGCCCCTTGGGGCTTTTCCCTTTATTGCTCTTCGCCATAGCCCTCTCCTTCTTCCACCTAGAATGTCATTGGTATCATATGCACGAATGCCCAGGCAGGTCACACGAAAGAAGGCTAATTGTTCCGAAGTGATTAATAACGTCTTGTAAAAAAAGAAAAACCCTGGGTCCGTTAGTACGAACACCAAGGCTCTGTCTGCATCGTTTGAATGCCTTTGGACAAGGTTGCCATATAAAGCTCAGGTCCCAGCCAATCAATATCTGTGACGGGAACGCCAGATTTTACCGGGTATAAGGTCAATCTTTCCCTAAGCTTAGAGATTCGAAATAATCCTTTATCTGTACACACGTACACCTGAGCATGCTTGGCAATTACCGAGAATATAAAAATATCACCGAATTGAATCGTGCTGAATCCGCCTTCTCCGTTACTTACGATCAGCGCGCCCTTCTCGTTAGCACCAACCAAATACTCCCGGGAAGCCGCTAAGGAGGTGACGCCGGATTCAAGATGGAAGGAAGCCCAGCGGTCGGTCATTCGATCGGACATCCCGATTCCTTGATCAAGCCCTATGTATAGATACTGGGGAGTGAACAGAAAATCATAAACGATTGCGTTCTCATACGCGGATCTCTTCCACGGATTAGTGGATCTGTAGAGCAGTCCCGAGGACGTGGCTGCAAAGCCGTATCCCCATTCTTCCTTGTACTGGTAGCAGGGCTGGTTCATTTCAGCACATGTCCATTCTTGCTGTTCCAGCCGGTACAGCCCTTTATTCGTGCAGGCAAAGAGGGAATCACCTACGAGCTGCAGGCGATTAATATTCGTATGCTCCGGCAGGCCCTTGGACATACCAATCCATTCCCCATACTCGGATTTATGAAAGATGCCATTTCCGGGAGAAGCAGCAATAACAGAACGGTCAGTCTTTACCTTTACTGAAGAAAAATGGATCGGACTCGACTGCCAGCTTTTATAGGAATCGGGTAACATGACTTCAACTCTCAGCTCCTTGCTAAATAAACTTTAAACTTGATAGGGATTAATTAGTTTTAGTTTAAGTGATAATGATTATCAATGTCAACTTTCACAGAAAAAAAAGCAGCGCTGCTCCTTTCTCTATACAAGCTTGATGACTCTGCTCCGCCCAATTCATTCATCGTGATCGAAATCTGACTTTCCTGCTGGCTTCCAGTCCACCTTCGACCCAGTGATTAGCTTATCAAATGCAGCGGCAGATACGACGTGCCATTGATGTCAAAGGGCTTCGTCTGTGATTGAATGGCCTTGTTATTAACAGCTGCCTGACCAGTTATAAAATCAACCGTAATCGTCGTCGATGGCTGCCCGCCTTCTGCTCGAAATGGCGATGTTACCTTCTAGACGCAGCAAGAAGGAGATGGTTGCATTTAATCCTTTGAATTCCATCTTTTTTCTAATTGCAGCTCCCTAAGCTGGTCAGCTCTATGCTGGCTTAGTTTTTGGTTACTCAATTTTCCTTATTTCAATTTCGACTTTGAGCATTTTGGCCAGAGGCCATAATACAGTGACTTCATTAGGTGCCAATTCAGCTCAATCGCAATCGTTACCTCAATAACCGGCTGCCAGCTAGACAGATGTCTACGAGTGAAATCCTATACTGGATTCCATACAGTTAAAAGAGCGAATTTTGCTCAAAGCGGCAGCTATACTGCATTCCATACAGTTAAATCAACCTCTAAATAGTGTTTTCGGACTAAATCAGCTTATTGAAGTGGAAATATCCAGTATAGAGGTCGTTTAGAAGAAAACAGCTCTATTTACCTGTAAATATCCAGTATAGTTTTCAAAAAAAAATCGTTTCTGGTGGTGTAATGATGTAGGTTGGGGTTGGGGTTGGGGTTGGGGTTGGGGTTGGGGTTGGGGTTGGGGTTGGGGTTGGGGTTGGGGTTGGGGTTGGGGTTGGGGTTGGGGTTGGGGTTGGGGTTGGGGTTGGGGTTGGGGTTGCTCTTGTTACTGCGCTTGCCCTTGCATTTGTTGTTACTGTTGCTCTTGCTCTTGCTCTTGCTCTTGCTCTTGCTCTTGCTATGTTGCTGTTGCTCTTGCTATGGCTGTTGCCGTTCCTGCCGTTCCTGCCGTTACTGCCGTTGCTGTCGGTGCCAAAGCAGCAAACCACAAAAAAAAGCAAGATTCAAGCCATAGTTATGGCTTTGAACCTTGCCTCTAATCCTTACCTTAAGTTCTAAACTGCGCATGATGCAGGCGCGTATACACGCCGTTCAGAGCCAGCAGTTCCTCATGTCCGCCCTGCTCCTCGATTCCCTGTTCCGTAACAACAACAATTCGGTCTGCTTTGCGAATGGTTGCAAGACGGTGGGCAATGACGAGCGTCGTACGCCCTTCCGACAGCTCGGCAAGCGACTGCTGAATGGCTGCCTCCGTCTCGGTATCGAGAGCCGAGGTCGCTTCATCCAGAATAAGAATCGGAGGATTCTTCAGGAACATCCTCGCAATTGCAAGCCGCTGCTTCTGTCCGCCGGACAGCTTAACGCCGCGTTCGCCGATGATGGTGTCCAATCCTTTTGGCTGTGCTTTAATAAAGTCCTCCAGCCTTGCACGGCGTGCCGCTTCCCAAATCGCGGCTTCGTCTGCTTCCAAATTTCCGTAGCCGATATTCTCCCGAATCGTGCCCGCGAACAAAAACACATCCTGCTGCACGATACCGATCTGCTTGCGGAGCGAGGTTAATTTATAGGAGCGGATATCCGTTCCATCAATCGTGATGCTTCCCTCCGCAATGTCGTAGAACCTGGGCAGCAAGCTGCAAAGCGTCGTTTTCCCCGCACCGGAAGGCCCTACGAAAGCAACCGTCTCCCCCGCATGAATCGATAGATGGATATCGGTCAGAATGTCCGCTTCATTCTCATATCGGAAAGTAACCCCTCTGTACGCAATATCGCCTTGGAGCAGGCCTGCTTCAACCGCATCCGGCTTATCCGCTACATCCGGCTCTGTATCAATAACCTCGACGTACCTTTTGAAACCCGCAATGCCTTTCGGGTAGCTCTCAATCACCGTATTAATCTTCTGAATCGGTACCAGGAATACGTTAGTCAGCAGAATAAACGCGATAAACTCCCCGTAGGAGAGCTGCTTCTGAATAACGAACCAAGTGCCGCAGATCAGCACGAACACCGTTACAAGACGCATCAGAATGTAGCTGATCGAGATATTCCAAGCCATGATTCTATACGATAACAGCTTAATCAGCCGGAAACGGCCGTTATTCTCGGCGAACAGTTTCTTCTCAAAGCTCTCATTAGCAAAAGCCTGTACGACGCGAATACCGCCAATATTATCCTCGACACGCGCATTAATATCCGCCAGACTCGACATCATACCGCGGAAGGCGCCGACCATTTTCCGATTAAAAAATACAGCCATCCACAGCAGAAAAGGTACAATTGTAAACGTCAGCAGGGCGAGTTTTACATTAATAGAGAGCATCAAGATTAGCGCTCCAATCAATGTCATAACCGCGATAAACAAATCCTCGGGACCGTGATGCGCGACTTCGCCGATTTCGAGAAGATCGTTGGAAATACGGGACATCAGCTGGCCGGTCTTATTATTATCGAAGAACCGGAAGCTCAGCCTTTGCAGATGATTGAACATCTTTCTGCGCATCTCTGTCTCAATATTGATCCCCAGCATATGTCCCCAATAGGTGACGACGAAGTTGAGAACCGTATTCAAAGCATAGATGGCAAGAAGACCGGCACAAGCCAGCAGAATCAGTTTCCAGTCCCCTTTAGGGAGCAGTTTATCTACAACTTGATTCACGACAAGCGGAAGCCCAAGCTCCAGCAGTCCGGCAATGACAGCGCAGGTAAAATCGAGAAAGAATAAATGTTTGTAAGGCCGGTAATAAGAAAAGAAACGACGAAGCATAATCAGTTGCACCTCAGCATTCTGTCTTGATAAGGGTAGCCGCTTTAAGCTTTGGACCGGGCCAATAAAAACAGGAAATAGGGTGCGCCAATAACGGCAACTATGATGCCTGTAGGTAAACCATCCATAATGACCTGCGACAGCGTATCGGCCACGATGAGCAGCAGCGACCCCACAAGCGCAGAGGTGGGCAGCAGCAGCTGATGCTTCGGACCGACCAGCCTGCGCGCGAGATGGGGACCGATCAGTCCGACGAACCCGATTCCGCCGCTGACCGCAACGCAGGAACCGGCCAAACCAACCGCTGCTGCAAGCAGGATAAGTCTTTCCCGCTCGATCGGGGCCCCGAGTCCAACCGCCGTATGTTCACTTAGGTTCAGCACATTCAGGATACGCGCTTTGTAGAAGGATAAAGGAAGAAGAAGAAGAAGCCATGGCAGCAGAGCAACCACGAACTTCCAGCTTGTGCCCCAAATCGATCCTGCCAGCCAAACAGCGACGAACTGGTAATTCTCAGGGCTCATCCGCAAGGTTAGGACAAGCATAGCCGCGCTGATGCCTGCGGACACTGCAATTCCATTCAACAACAGCCGAACCGGCGAGATGCCTTCCCCTTTCTTGAAGGACAGCAAATAAATAAGTGCAGCTGTAAGTGCAGCTCCCATGAAAGCCAGGAATGGAAGCAAAAAGACAGGCGCATTTGCCGTGCTGGGGTAAAAGGAGATGAACAGCACAACGACTAAGCCTGCACCTGAGACGATACCGAGAATACCGGGATCTGCCAATCCATTTCTTGTGATTCCTTGTAAAATACAGCCCGATACCGCAAGGCCCGCTCCAACTAGAATTGAAATCACGATACGCGGCAGTCTGAAATCAAAGAGAATAAGATGTTCCTTGGCCGTTCCGCCGCCGAACAAGGTCTTGAGAACCACTGCCGGCGATAGTTTAATATAGCCCGTGTTCATGCTGATGATGAATACGGCGATGATGAGCAGTCCGATCACAGCCATAATCACTGCTGACCTGCTCGTGCTGCGGCGTTCTTTTGATAAAGGATTCACTTTTCCCATTATAGCTCTCTCCTCTCTTTTCGCGCTAGATAGAGAAAGAAAGGAACCCCAATAATGGTAATAAGCAAGCCAATTGGCGTTTCGGAAGGAGCATTGACAAGACGTGCGGCAATATCCGCCAATACGACGAACAACCCTCCAACTACGGCTGAGCAGGGAATGATCCAGCGATAATCCACGCCCACCAGGAATCTTACGATATGCGGGATAATAAGTCCGATGAACCCAATCGGTCCTACAGCGGAAACGGATGTTCCCGCGAGCATGAGCACAATAATCATACCGGCTAGTTTCACTAGTCCGGTGCGCTGTCCAAGCCCAGATGCGATTTCATCTCCCAGGCTGAGAACCGTAATGGAACGGGATAACATAATGGCTGCAAGCAGAGCGGCAGAGATAAAAGGCAGCATGAATTGGAGCTGAATCCACTTGGTACCCGCAACTCCACCTGCAAACCAGAAGGCCAGATCCTGCCCGACATGGGCATAGAGCGCAATGCCTTCGCTAAGCGCAACCAGCAGCATTCCAACCGATGTACCGGCCAGAGCAAGCCGAACAGGCGTAAGCCCGTTTCTGGCAAGAGAGCTGATACCAAACACGAGACCTGCCCCCACACCAGCACCGAGGAAGGAATATAGAATGAGATAGAGATAAGGCAGACCCGGAAAAAAAGCAAAGCATAATGCCAGCACGAGACCGGAGCCGGCGTTAATGCCCAGCAAGCCTGAATCTGCCAGCGGATTTCGGGTCATCCCCTGCATGATTGCACCTGCAACGGCAAAACAGGCGCCGACTATCGCGCTTGCAAGCGCCCGCGGCATCCGGAGCTCCCGAATGATCTGATGAGATTGATTATCCGCATTAAAATGAAGCACCGATCCCCAAACCGTAGACAGACTAATGTCCGCCGCACCAACTGAAATGGATAACGCCAAGCTGAATATGAGCGCTGCCACGCCTCCTGCCAAAATAAAAGACGCAGCCAGCGGACGCGCTCTTTGATCCTTTTTTGCAATCATCTCGATCCTCCTGCAATCACTATGTACATGTTGAATGATACGCCATCCACAAAAATACTATATCATTATAGTTGATAATAGTTATCATTATCAATGATTAAATTGTGATTACAGGATAGATCGGATCACAGCAAAAAAAGAGAGACCGCTCATCTTGGATGGCAGCTCTCTCTTCCATTATTCTGATTCGGATTGTATTTATTAGTGCTTGTTCCGATGTGCAGCATGCCAAAGCGATCCGATGCCGCAGCCAAGAGGAACTGCTGATTGTATAGCTGCGGTCACAAAGCTTTTGGCAATGTTCACAGCTTCAACCAACGGATAACCATGAGCTAAACCCGCCGCAATTGCGGATGCAGTCGTGCAGCCCGTACCATGTGTGTGCTTCGTTGGTATACGCGGGGCATGATAGAACTCACGAAAGTATTCGCTGCCCTTTCGTCCGACAAGCACGTCAATGGACAAATTCTGCGTTTCTATCTCATCGGAGGGGCTTGGATCAGCAGGCAGATGCCCCCCTTTCATGAAGACATACTGCGGTCCCAGCTGAAGCAGCTCCTGCGCTGCCAAAGCCATATCCTCGAGCGTGCGGATGGAATGGGCGGGCCACCCTAGAAGCTCACAGGCTTCCGGAACATTGGGAGTAATGACCTCAGCAAACGGGAATAGCTCGGACTTGAGCGCCGCAATCGCTTCCTGCCGCAGTAAAGCGGAACCGTCCTTGGCATGCAGAACGGGATCAATCACGACATGCTTGATCGAATACCGGTCAATCGCGGATGCGGCCAGGAATACATTGGTTGGTGTAAGCAGCATTCCGGTCTTAACCGCATCGGCACCGATATCGCTAAGCACTGACTCGATCTGTGACTCCACCGTCTCCTCCGGCAGCGGGTAGATAGCCTGGATACCCAGGCTGTTCTGTGAAGTGACCGCGGTCATCGCACTCATCCCATAGACGCCAAGCTCCTGGAAGGTTTTGAGATCGGCCTGTATGCCGGCGCCTCCGCCTGAATCCGAGCCCGCTATCGTCAAGACTCTTGGAGGCGGATCGGTTAGAACCGATCCTGCTTCTGCCGCTGCTTCAGATTCCGGATTCTTCATTCTGATCCCGCTCATCGCACTGCCCTGCCTGATACCGGCGCGAACCGGTCAGGCGCGAAGGGATTGTTATTGCTGCCGCTCTCGCGTCCTGTCAGCATGCCGTCCGCCAATGCTGCAGTAGCCGGGCTCAGGAGAATACCATTCCGGTAATGGCCGGCGGCGATGATGATATCCGGTCTGCCAGGGACTGTACCTATTAACGGCCAGCCATCTCTGGTCGCAGGTCTTAAGCCGGCCCAGCGTAAGGACGGCTCCCGTCCCTCGAGGAATGGAAATAATCGCGGCCCCCAGCGGATGAGCCGGTTTATTCCGCGCTCCGTCACCGCAGTTTCATAACCGGCAACGTCTTCAGAAGCCCCGCAGATGAGTGAGCCGTCCTGCTTCTCCACCCAGTAAGCCTGACTGGAGAACACCATATGATTGACGGATTTCTCAGACGTTTGCTCACGGCTGCTGCCAAAGGAACAGATTTGTCCGCGAATGGGGTGAATCGGGATTGGGAATCCGAATAACTCCGCATATTGATTCGCCCATGCACCCGCAGCGACGATCAGCTTATCCCCAGTGATCCGGCCATGCCCGCTCGTTTCAATCCCGATGCCCGTACTGCTGCCGTTCATATTCGGCATCGTTATCGTACCTGCGTGGGCAAGCAGCTTTACACCGAGTCTAAGGCATGCGGCTTGAAGGGCAGCAACAAGCTTCGGCGCATGAACATGGCTCTCGTCCGGAGTATAAATAGCAGTTATTGCCGCCTCCGACAATCTAGGCTCCATCCGCCGCAGCCGCTCCCCCGTGATCAGCTCTGCTTCAGAGCCAAAGCTTCGCTGCCAAGCAAGACGGGTTTGCAGCGGCAGCAGATCCGCCTCATGCATGGCAACTGTCAAGCTGCCGGTGGACATGAGCTCAGCTTTCATACCCGATATTTCTTCAATCTGCTTCACCCACTCCGGATATCGGTGCAAGCTGTCCAGACACAGCCGGAAGAAAGCATCCGGCTGCTCTCCGTTCTCCGTATATGGCGCAAGCATTCCGGCTGCCGCACCTGAAGCCTGACCGCCGATTGCACCCGGTTCTACAACCGTCACCGCTGCGCCTCTACGCGCTGCCTCGAACGCACAGGACAGTCCAATGATTCCACCGCCTAATACGAGTAAACTTTCGGACATTCTCAAGCACTTCCTTCAGGTATCGTTGATGCCGCCGATGAGACAGAAATCCCTTCCGTTTCACTGCTTGCCGAAGCATAGCGGCGTTTAGGGATTCTTCCTGCCTGATACGATGCGCGTCCGGCTTGAGCGGCAAGACGCATCGCATACGCCATCCCTACCGGGTCCTGCGCTTTGGCAACAGGCGTGTTCACAAGAATCCCGTCCGCGCCAAGCTCCATCGCCTGCACGACATCCGCCGCCGAACCAATGCCGGCATCCACGATAATCGGCAATTTCGCATCCTCAACAATCAGGCCGAGGTTGTACGGATTCAACAATCCGAGTCCAGTGCCGATTGGCGCCCCCCCAGGCATGACAGCGGAAGCACCGGCTTCCTCTAATCTTTTGCACAGAATGGGGTCATCGGAGGTGTAAGGGAGAACAACGAAACCTTCCCTTACAAGCAGCTCCGTCGCCTTCAGCGTTTCGATCGGATCAGGCAGCAGCGTCCGTGAATTCGCGCTGATCTCCACTTTAATCCAATTGCCAAGCCCCGCGGCTCTTGCCAGCTTGGCGATCCGTACCGCTTCATCAGCATTGCCGGCACCCGATGTATTCGGCAGAAAGGTCAACTCCCTGCCTGTTAGATGCTGCAATATCGAGTCGTCCTCGGCAAAATCCAAATTTACTCGCCGGACGGCGAACGTTACAACTTCCGCAGCCGAGCTTTCCAGAGCAAGCTGAAAAACCGCCGGACTTGGGAATCGGCCTGTGCCAAGAAAGAACCTTGACCGCAGTACCTTCCCTCCAATTATTAGAGCATCTTCTTGATGTGGAACCACTGACATCCCGCTTAGCCTCCTCCGACAAAATGAACAAGCTCCAGCGACGCACCCTGTTCAATTTCTGTTTCCCGCCATGCTTCCCTGGCGATAATCGTACCGTTCAGCTCCACGACCATTCTTTTACCAGCAAAGCCCAGCAGCTCGATCAGCTCACTCACAGATTGGGCAGTCGTCTGCTCTTCCCTGCCGTTGATTCGAATGCTGAGCTTCTCCTTCTGTGAGATCTGCTGCTGATTGATTTTCTCGCGAAAAGCCCGGCACGCATCCGCTACATTGTCACTTCCGACAATCGCAGAAACGGCACAAATCCGAGCTGCACCGGCAGCGATAACCTCATCCACATTGGACAGCGTGATGCCTCCGATAGCTACCCAGGGAATCTTCACTCTCTCCGCTGCCGATCGCACATATTCCGTCGTGACTGCCTGCCGTCCCGGCTTAGTGCCGGTCGGGAATACCGGACCTACCCCGATGTAATCCGCACCGCCTGCCTCAGCTTCGATGGCCTGCTCAATGCTGTGCGTAGAAATCCCAATAATAGCGGCCGGGCCAAGAATCCGCCTTGCTTCTGCGAGCGGCAAATCTTCCTGTCCCAGATGGACGCCGTCAGCCTGAACGGCGATCGCCACATCCAGATGATCATTGATGATCAGCGGTACATGATAGCGGTCTGTCAGTTCGCGGAGGGCGAAAGCCTGTGCAAGCAGCTCCTCTTTGGGGGTATCTTTGGCGCGAAGCTGAACGATATCCGCCCCGCCTATGATCGCCTGTTCCATTACCTCCAGCATACTGCGGCCCGGATGATAATTCTCTCCAGTAATCACATAAAGCTGAAAATCACTCCAGCTCCAACGATTCATCCTGTACTGCTCCTTTCCGTATCGTAACCTTCTTGAACATACAGAGCGCATAGCGCTAATGCATGCTCCGCATCCTGCGTGCCTTGAACAAGAATACGGCCATCCGAAAACAGAACAAGCCGTTCACCGCCCGGGAGCTGCGCACGAACCAAATACGGATTCGCCGTCACTTCGAAGCCAAGCGAGGATAAGGTTTGCCGCATGGCTGTCAAATTAAGCGAATGCTCCAATGTCACTTGAATCGTGTCTCGCCCGCATAAACTTGCTGCCCGGGGCGAATAGGTTCCTTGCTCCGCCCGTTTTGCGGTTATATTTTCTCCGTGATGGGCTGATCCGCACTGCCTGCAGCTCGCTGTCGGCTTCGGAAGTACAGCCTCCGTCACCCCATACGGCCATAAATTGGCAGTCACCCACGTTCTCCTTCGCGCATTCTTATCGCCGCTCAGCCATTTCAGCGCTTCCGCTGCCTGCATAGCGGCGATAAGCTCAACAATAGGGGAGATCACACCGAGTGTATCGCAGGTTTCACCGGATTCTTCTTCATCGCTGCCGATCAAACAGCGCAGACATGCCGTCTCCCCGGGTACGAGCATGGCGCTCATCCCTTGAGCTCCGGCAACCCCTCCATACAGAAAAGGAATTCCGTATCGATAGCAGACATCGCTCAGCAGAAGCCTGGTCTTTGCGTTATCCGTTCCATCGAGCACGAGATCGACGCCTGCAGCGAGCCTGCTTGCCGCGTCCTCCGTTACATCGATGACATAAGGCTCAATACGAATCTCACTATTGATTCGTCTTAGCTTATCCGCAGCAGCGGCAGCCTTGGGCAGAGCGGCCAGCGCATCCGCCTCGTCAAACAGCATCTGGCGCTGAAGATTACTCGGCTCAACGAAGTCCCGGTCGGCAATATGAACCTCGCCGACTCCGGCACGAACCATGTGCTGGGCGAGCGAAGCGCCAAGCGCGCCGCAGCCAACAATCAGAACGCGCGCCGCAGCCAGCCTGCCTTGGCCTGCCGGTCCGATTGGCGCAAATCTCATTTGCCTGGAATAGCGATCAGACCAGTCAGCCTGTTCCCTGCCGGCATGAACATCCTCGTGCCTTGAATCTGGCTCTGGCCAAGGCTTCGGCCTTGGCGCAAGCTCCGGTTCCGGCCCCGATTCTTGCCCGGGCAAAGCAGATTCTCTTTCCTTAGGCATAGATCGAGCTGCCCGACGATTTGAACGCATCGGACTTCTCTTTCATGCCCGCCTCAATCGCTTCCTGCGTGTCAAGCCCGTGCTCCTCCGCATAGTCGCGAATATCCTGCGTGATGCGCATGCTGCAGAACTTCGGTCCGCACATGGAGCAGAAATGGGCGGATTTAGCCGCATCTGCCGGCAGTGTTTCATCGTGATAAGACATCGCACGCTCCGGATCGAGCGAGAGATGGAACTGGTCGCGCCAGCGGAACTCAAATCTGGCTTTAGATAGCGCGTTATCGCGAATTTGTGCGCGCGGATGGCCTTTCGCCAAATCTGCTGCATGCGCTGCGATTTTGTAGGTGATAACACCTTCTTTGACATCTTCCTTATTCGGCAGACCCAAATGCTCCTTCGGCGTTACATAGCAAAGCATCGCCGTACCGAACCAGCCGATCATGGCCGCACCGATTGCCGAGGTAATGTGGTCATAGCCTGGCGCGATATCCGTCGTCAGCGGTCCCAGTGTATAGAAAGGCGCCTCTTGGCACACCTCCAGCTGGCGGTCCATATTTTCTTTAATGAGATGCATCGGCACATGGCCGGGACCTTCAATCATGACCTGAACATCATGCTTCCAAGCGATCTTGGTCAGTTCGCCGAGCGTCTCCAGCTCCCCGAATTGCGCTTCATCGTTCGCATCCGCAATCGATCCCGGACGAAGGCCGTCGCCAAGCGAGAAGGATACATCGTATTTCTTCATAATCTCGCAAATCTCTTCAAAATGCGTATAGAGGAAATTCTCCTTGTGATGCGCAAGGCACCAAGCTGCCATGATAGAGCCGCCGCGGGAAACAATCCCTGTCACACGTTTGGCTGTGAGCGGTATGTATCTAAGCAGCACACCCGCATGAATGGTGAAATAATCGACTCCCTGCTCCGCCTGCTCGATGAGCGTATCCCGGTAAACCTCCCAAGTGAGATCCTCCGCTTTGCCATCGACCTTCTCAAGCGCTTGATAAATCGGCACCGTGCCGACAGGAACCGGCGAATTACGGACGATCCACTCGCGCGTCGTATGAATGTTTTTGCCCGTAGAGAGGTCCATAATCGTATCCGCGCCCCAACGTGTCGCCCAAGTCATCTTCTCGACTTCCTCTTCGATTGAGGAGGCAACGGCGGAGTTGCCGATATTTGCATTGATTTTCACGTGAAAATGCCGTCCGATAATCATCGGTTCGCTCTCCGGATGGTTGATGTTCGCCGGAATAATTGCGCGTCCGACTGCGATTTCGTTACGCACAAATTCAGGCTCCATTCCTTCGCGGATCGCAATATATTCCATCTCCGGTGTAATGATTCCTTGGCGTGCATAATGAAGCTGCGTTACGTTCGCGCCTTCCTTAGCCCGGAAAGGCTTGCGTGCCAAAGCCGGAAACAGCTCTGCACCGCGCGTGGCAGCTGTATCCTCAGAGTGAAAACCATTATCCAGCGGCTTAATCTCGCGTCCTTCGTAAGACACTACGTCACCGCGTTCTTCAATCCATGTCTGACGAAGCGCCGGCAAACCGCGTCTTACATCTGACTGATAATTAAGGTCTGTATAAGGGCCGCTAGCATCATAGACTCGAATAGGGGCGTTCTCTTGTTCCTCGCCGCTCCGGGTGGTAGTCGTTGACAATTCAATCTCTCTCATCGGCACACGCAGATCAGCGCGGCTCCCTTCGACATACACTTTTCGGCTGCCTGGCAGTGGCGTAGTTAATATAGACATACAGAAAAACCTCCTAGAGTTTTGTGTGAAGCTAAGCTCGAAAACCACTAGGAGGCGTGCGTATAAGATTATGGGTTGTGAATGTGCTTGGCATTGACCTTGGAGAAGCCGTAGATAGCGGCTTGCTGCTCGATGAGGAGCTCGCAGGTCAATCGTCCTCACTCAGGCACGACATCATGTTCCGTTCATCACCGATGCGCAGGATGAAACAATCCATGCTGTCCTAAGCGGCAGCAAGAGTTTCATCTCTTTGATATATAGAAAAAAAACTTTTCTATATATCAAAAAAACCGCTCCGGCGAGGAAGCGGTGGATGTCGCGGTCTGCCGCCCATAACATGGAGCATCTGATAGCTTCCAAGTCAGGGCGCAGGTTTGTCGTAATGCCAACTTACAAAGGCGGCAGCTACGAACAATCCCGAGTCGCACGTACAATCCCACTTTCCTACGCTGGCATAACCCAGATCAGGTTCGAAGGGACCAAGGCAAGCTCGCCTTATCTCAGCCCAATAACGGGCGCCCCTAGTGGATTTCATGGTACGACTATACCGCTGCATGTGTGATTTGTCAATGTTAATTCCTGCGGTGTACGCCATAAACCTGCTGAACGTTACCTGCTATCTTGACGGTCACCGTCGTTATTTTCACTGTGCCATTGTTGTAAAAAGCCTTGAAAGTAAAGATAAGCGGTCCATCTGGAAACTTCTCGAAGCTCCCATCCCACAGCTCTCCGCTCCATCGAGTATGAATGGCATTTTCCGCTGCCAGATCAACCTTGAAGCCGTTCATGATCACCTCAACACGGTTTGCCGCCGTTAATGTGCCTGTATCTGTTGTCAGAGCGTGAAGTATAAATTTCTCCCCTGCCCAGTACACATCATAACTACGCGGCAATTCCTCGTCTCCGCTCTCGCTTACGTTATGCTCCTTGCGGCGTTGATCCCACAATGCCGTATGATTGACTTGACCTAGTACAGAAAGCGGTAGGACAACGATATTTTTACGCACAACGACAGGCGGCGCTTTCGCATCCGAAACCGTTAGCTGAACGATATAGGTTCCAGCCTTTAAAGCTTGAAAGGCCGGGCCATTCAGGCCATATGGGAATGAAAGCGTGCTGGTATATGCTTTTGAGACATGGTCTGGATCTTGGATGACATAGTCAACATTCAGAACGTCTTTATCCAGGTCGTCTATGTCATGACTAATGGTTACTTGATCGCCTTCATACAGAGGCTTTGGTGACCAGTCAAAATCCGCTGTAGGCGGATGATTCGTCTCGATATAGAAGAACTTAGGCGCACTGTAATCACTCCAATCATAACCGTCAAACACGCGAATGATAATGAACATACTGACGTTCTCCGGCAAGTCGGATTGCGGAATCCAATCCAGCATATCCCCGTTTCTCACTCCCGAGTCAAGCTGCAGAATTCCCCCATACTTATAAATCTTGGCTTGATACAGGGTCTGCCTATCATAATCAGGATCCCAATAGCTCCAAGTAAAATCAGGTCTCAGCACCGTAAGCTTGGTCGGGTTTAATTGATCCGTGCTTGTCGGCATCGTGATTTCCGCACCGGGCTTCCGATTGTGGACGGTGACCTGCAGCTCATACTGGGCGGTCGCCCCGTCAGCATCCTCAACAACATGCCTGATGTTGAAGATGCCTAACGAGTTGAAGGTCTTATTCCAATTCGTTCGGACACTGCCTTGGAAGGATTCCCCACCACCAACTGCTGAAGCATTGCGAATGTAATACTCATGAGCTAAATTCTCCCGGCTGCCATCCTCCTTATCATAAGCAGCCGAATTTATTGTAACGGGCACGCCGCGAAACGTATTCACATAGCTGGCCGTAAACCCTGGCACCGGAGGGTTATTGGGAGCCGAGATGCTTCCGACCGGCAGCAGCACGACATCCCAGTCACTCCATGCCCCATATTCGTCTCTGACCGCCAAGCCAATCTCATACGTACCGACTTCCTGCGGAGCAACAAGCTTCTGAGCGACATATTGCCCGCTTGGCGTGATGTAATAAAATTTCTTCTCAAGCACACCTTTCGTTTGTTTATAATCGATTCCGGTAGCTTCCGTTGAGTAATCCGCTGCGCTCATATAACGGTCCGGATCATGGCTGCGATCGGTCCATTGCACCTTGGCGTCTACTCCCTGAAGCACAGAGAAATCTGCAATCGGGCGGCGGTGGACGATGATTTTCTTCATGAATTCATTGGAGGACTTCCGGTATTCCTCAAAGGTATTGTCTGGATAGACATGGCCTGGATTCGGATCATCCCTGGCTTTCAATTTAACAACATAATCTCCAACTTTATCAAAGCTTAGCTGTGCATAATGGAAGATCTGTCCATCTAACGCAGATAGGCCTTGGTTATGAATAAATCTGACGGTATGCTTGAGAGTCCAGTCATAAAGCCCCCCTGCTGGCGGATCACCTTCCGGATCATCAAACACAACGTTCTTGTATTGAACTTCCGCCCTGGCTGTACCCGTATCCCATATTGCGTACTGATTGGACATTTCAAGATTGCTTCCTGCGGACTTGATCGTAACCGGCCCGAAGCTGACGTACGCTTTAACCGCCGTGTATCCATAGAAGCCATCGGTGTAGGCCGTATCCGTAATATCAAAGAATGGAACGCCGTTCATCCAGACTTTTAAACTGTCATCTACGGCTTTAAGTCTGAAGCTGTACGTAGAGCCGGCTTGAAAGCTATACGCCTGTGCGGCTAATACGGTCCTAATACCAGAGCTGTATTTGGCCAGATACAGTTTCTCTCCGTCGGTTTCCACAGCATACCGGTATGCCGGATTCGTCATGCGGAATGAAAACCCGGCTAAATCGCGGTCTTCATCCGTGTAAGGCATTTCCAGGCTGAATGTGAATTCAGCATTATCCTTCTTACTGGCAGAAACGAATTGCCCAAGCTGATACGGCTGAATCGGCCCGTTTAGTTGATTCGTTGTAGGTGTACCTTTGGCATAAGCCAGTCCGATATATTCACGCGGCGTGAAGGTCCAGCTGTCATTATATTTGGCTTGCAGGTAGATGCCGTCTCCGAAGTAACCTTGTATCAAAGTTAATCCAGGTGCGTCATAGCTGCTTAACCGACTTGGAATCGTGGTGACAACCGCCCCCGAAGGATTGAGAACTTGGTCATTTCCAGAATAATAGCCCTCGGTCTTAAAGTAGGTCGTGTATAAATCAGGATGAACAACGGTCAGCCGCTTGCTGTTGTCCACACCATTCCATCCATACGAACCGGCATTGAATAAGAAATAATCCGGATTAATGGCTGCTGAAGCTTTTATAGCACCTGTTTGGGTACTCAACGTATACATTTTTTCTTTGGAAACCGAACGTACGATAATTTCATGTTTCATCGGATCCAGAGTCATGGGCGCAATTTTTTGCGGGGCGAACCAATTATCGCTATAATTCCGGATTGGATATCCAAGAATTTCTCTTTCCCAGCCTACAGTTAAATCAGAATTAAACCGATAAACGTTGGTTGTTTGAAAATCATCCCGATCCGCGGGACAACCAGATTGAGAGTTCCAGTACTGGTAATTCATTGAGACATAGAATTCCCCGTTCTCCCCTGCATATAAGGGGGAATAATTCACCGTGCTGCCTCCCATGCAAGGATAGGGTCCAAGGCTCGGCACACTTACCTGGTTAACAATGTTCAGATTTCGGTCATACTCGGTAAGCTTCTGTTGATCCTCCTGCAGGAGAACGATGTTATCATTTTTCGTTACGTCTTTCATGTACCAGGATGATGGTTTCGATGCAAGGAATGCTCCCGTCACGATATCGTAACTCTCTAATGTAAATGAAGATGTCCCCGTCTTTATAAGCGCATATATCGTTCGATCCGACATATCAAACCACTGCACTTTTCTCCCGTTTTTTTTATTTCCAATATGCCATTCAAAAGGATTCGGTTGATCGATCTTACTCTTATTAATCGCCCAAACCTCCGAATTCGCATGAACAAATATGTATTTCTTATTGGCCTTTATACTCGGAACCGGATTGTCATACCAATTGTGCGTATCCCAGTCGGGAAAGCTTGCATCGGCATCCCAGCCTTGACCAAATGTTATACCTGGTACGCCCAAATCCCCCATTGTGGTTACACTTGTCATGGCGCGCCACGGAGACATGGAATTCGCTCCATAGCCATGATCGGCGTAGTGGGCGATATCTTGATAATCTCCTGTGTTCCAGTCCTTGGTGGTACTAAAATATTGCTGCTGGGCATGGAAGGTTGCACCTGATCCGGCTACCAAACGGTTATGGTTAATCGACCATAAATGGTTGCGGTTGGGGACAGGAACCGAGCTGTCGGTATGGTATAGATTGAAGTCAGAAAGCATCTTTGCAGCGGATATGGTTTCTTGTGGATTAAGATCCGGCTGCGGATTCTTCCCTTCCATATCAAATGAAACTTCCGGTGCAAGATTAACCACATTCAGAGTCAAAGTGGCTGTATGATCCGATAAAGTATCGTCCCACTGGCCAAATTGTTCAGTCACTTTGAGATAGAAATAATACTTACCCACCTTCGTCGGGGTGAGCTGCATTTGAACTAGAGTTCCTGATGCACCTGTCCATGGATCATCAGCGAAACCGTTGTTATTCGCGTCGTATTTGTATTTGTATTCGGCCGCAACAATCGTATCTCCGTCAGGACTAGCCGATTTATTGATCATATCGAGCTTCACGCCGCGAACGGAAAGAGACGGAACGCTTAGTTTGGCGATCGGAGGCAGGTCAGGTTGAACAATAATATCGCATGTCGCCGGATTCGTAGATTTCATCCCATAAACATCATAGACATGCAAGGAAACTTGTACCGTGATATCCATACCTGTGTCATTGGGATAGCTTGTTTGTTTATTGGCCCACTCATCTCGGCTATGGTCGATATCGATTCCAAGGGGACTGTAGCTTCGACTCGAATCGAAAGCTGCGTTAGCGATTGGATGATTCGCAATAACAGCTGCCGGGCATTTTATGATCGGAACAGGGTTTTTGGATACAACATCAATGTAGGTACAGGCTTTAGCCGTTGCTCCATACTCATCCCGCATCGATCCGCAGATTGAATGATAGCCTAAAGTATCCATGGTCAGAAAATGCTGCCCATCCCCGTACTCGACGCTTTTCGAGTAAATCGATTGAACAAAGCTGGAGCCCGTTGAATAATCGAAACCATTTAAATACACCTGATCACCATCCGGATCTGTCGGTGTCGGAACGGCTGGATCATAAATAACGACAAGATTAAGTTCAGTACCGACAACAACTTTGTGGAGTGCAATTGTTGGTGCACTAGGATCAACAAAGCCAACTTCAAAGTTTGGCGGACGATTGCTCGATGGGCCTGTAACCGTTAATGGTTTGGGACCAATCCATTCGGACTCCCCGCAGCTGGATTTGATCTTCATATAAACCTCATGCACGCCAACACCAATAACCCAAGGGTAAGTGCTGAACGAAAAGGTCGAGTCGGCTGTCTTACTATAAACCGGACTCCCGGTCCAAGAGCCGCTGCGATCAATTCTGAAATAATGCCCCTGATAGATGCAGCCATTCATTTGAAAATTTTTCGGATGCAAGGTAAAGCTGTTTCTATAGGGAATCGTATCCGGGAAAACGTCGAAGTCCCCCGTAAATGAACCCGCCTGTTCATAAAAGAAAGTTACATATGTCGTCTTCTGTGCAGTAGTTAAACTGACGGCTGCACTTGTCCCACTTGACATTGTGTTGATATAAGCGTTATTCCCCACGCTTTTCCCTAGTATAGTCCCATAGGTGCCTTCGGGCATTAAAGTCTGTGTGTTTGGCAGCGAGCTGACTGGAATCAAACTTTCACCCTGCTTACTGAACGTTCCCGCCGGCCCTGCCCTCACCATATGACGGACATGAATTTCGCCAGAGCTTATTACATTATAGAAATAATAAAGATTCAGCTTATTGAAATCACCTATAAAGGGTGTCAGTGCCGGGAACTCGCCTGCGGTGTATGGGGCTGTTAGCGTTGGTGCAGTTCCTGTGGTCGTCTTCTTATACCCGACATACTGAAAGTCTGCATTTGCAGGGTGGGTCGACGAATAGTTCTGATTCTTTGTCAGGTTATCTGTGTGATCGTGGAACACATTGTCCAGGCTTTGGCCGTCAGTTGTAAAGTGTTTGATGGTGGCTGTGCCATCGGCTTTTTTATCGTAATACAGGTTTAGATTATAGGTATCATAGGACCCATCAAAAGTAACCGGAGGCGGGTTTCCTGACGTTTCGCTCCCTCCACTGATTGGCCCCGCTTTACTCTCTTTATATCCGGTATACATGTATTTCACATTTGTTCCCGGCACAGTCGTGTATGTATTTCCCTTAATCATTGACTTGGACTGATCAGGAAATAAAGAATCGATGTTGGCGCCCGTCGCTTTATCAAAGTGATGCACTTCGAGGAGCCCGTCTAGTTCAATTTCGAATAGTAGCGGGTAATAGTAACGGAATCCTTTTACGTTTGGGCTGCACCCTGCACATGGATCAGGGAATATTACTTCTCTAATATTAAAAACGTTAGTCGCTTCTAATTTCCCTGCTAGTGCTGCAGTAAAAGACAATTTATTTGTACCAATTCCGAATACATTACTCTTAACTGGTGCATCAAATACAGTTGAAAAGTAGGGTGTATATAGTTCATATGCATCTGTTAATCTAGACTTATTAAAGAATTCTCCATTTTTAACTGAAGGGATAAATTGTTTAATTTCAATATTCCTAACAGTTCGACCTGGAAAAGAGAAGGAATAGGTCCATTTTAATTCATTTTTACTTATTAGATCGCCAGGAGCTTTTGTTGTCCATTCCCCTATTTAATTACTCCAAATATCATAAGACATGAATCCTACAGCATAACGTTTAGATGGTTGGCCCAAGGGATCTTTATATGGCAAAACTGTTGAGTTCCCAAAATTCAATTCTTCCGCTTGCGCCGGAGTTAAATATATTATAGGTAAAATGAGCGGAATGAATAATGATAGAATTAATAGGTAAGATATCCAATATCTTTTCATTCAATTATCTAGCATCCTCATACTATAGAGAACACATGCCTCCCTAGATAGTTTATTTTTAAAAATAGTTTTCAACTAGTATCGCAGAGTCAGAGTTTGCGTAAATACCAATATAATTGAGCTCACTAATTGATAAACTTTTATAATCTTTAATTCCCAAATTAAACTCATCATTGCTAGATACAATTCTATTATAGTGAATTCTAAAATCTCCGATTGATTCCCGCCCCCCGGAGAATTCACTTCTTAATTTAGCTGATTGGCCTGTCTCCAGTAGATAAAAAGAACTGCCCATTACACCTTTATCATTAGTCACAGATCTCGTAAATTCTTTTCCATCCGCATCGTGTGCCAAGTCCATTCTATAGTAGATATTATTAGCGATAATTAACGGGAAATCCTGTTCTTTAATAATCCGAACTTTTGTTTTTCGTGGTGAAAACCCATCATTAATTACTAACTCCCCCTGCTTCCCTTTAAATAACGAAGCGTAAGGTTTAATATCAACCGCCTTAACCACATCCTCAAGCTTCGGCACATCCTTATTGCCAATCCAAACAAACTGAGAAACAGAATCCCACTCCACTGGCACGCCCAGCCCTTCACTGATCACTCGCAAAGGTACCAGCGTACGTCCGCCTTCGGCTATCGCCGGCTGCAGCAGCGTGACCGATTTACCGTTAATAGCCGTTGCCTTCGATCCAATGGTCAGCTTAATTGTCTTACTCCCTTTAGTAACCGTTACAGATTTTCCTTGTAAATCTATTTTCCCGTTCAACTTGTCCACGACAAACCGAATTGGAACAAGAACAGTCCCATCTATCATTTTTGGCTTCGTATCAAATACGATTTTTCTGGCATTGTACAAGACCTCAATAGAAAGGTTACTCCGCATCCCGTTAGATGAAGTCGTGGCATTACCCACCCCTGCCGGCAGTAACATCGCCGCTGCCATACCCGCTGCTAACGCTAATTTAAGTTTCATCCTATAGATCTCCTTTTATAGGTACTAGTCTGTCATTATTATTTTAATCCGCGTCTAACAATTAACATATTCTACCACCCTTCGCTATAAATCGACGAACACTTTCTGCTTTGCAGCAACAAAAAAAGCACCTGCCTGCAAGCTAAAATTAGCCCGCAAGCAGGTGCTTCCTGCTAGTAGTCCGATACAATGCCGTTCTTTGATTATTTTCAATAATACTCATTTATACGACAAATTTCAACCTAAATATTTACAATCTGCGAATTCCGTTTCCGACGCAGTGTGAACCAATCATTCCTTCAGCAAATCCAGCCATCGTGCCGCGGAATGCCGCCAAGTAAACTTCTGCTCGACGCGCTCCCGGCTCTTCATGCCCATCGTCTGTCTTAGCTGATCGTTGCCAAGCAAATTCAGCAGATAGCTTCGCAGCTCGGCCTCTACGTGGCTGGGCTCAACCAAATAACCGGTCACCCCGTGCTCAATGATCTCCTTCATTCCTCCTGCCCGGGTGGCAACAACCGGAAGGCCGCAGGACATCGCTTCGACATTGACCAAACCGAACGCTTCCCGATAGCCGGACGGAACAACCGCGACATCTGCTGCAAGGAACCAATCCGGCACTTCGGAGTAAGGTACATAAGGGACGAACCGCACATGCCTGGGCAGCTTACGTCCCAGACGATATAACTGCCGGACATAGGCAGTCGTTCTAGTCGAACCGTAGAATGCCCCGCCCACAATGACAAGAAGCGCCGAAGGATGCTGCTTCACAAGCTCCGGCATCATTCGGAGCAGGTGGTGAACGCCTTTTATCTCAATCAGCCTGCCCATAAAGAGAATGACACTGCGTCCTGTCCAACCTCGGGCCGTTCGGAGCTGCTCACGACGAATTGCCCCTTCGGTAGAGTGCTGCGAAATGAAGCGATCCGTATCTACCCCCGGATAAACCACATTCAGCTTTTGGCTGTACTGAGGCGCACGGGCTGCCACAATATCTCGTAAAAACTCGCTGTTTACAATTATTTTCTCTGCGGCACCTAAACTTCGCACGAGTGTCGCAGGCTTTATGGACTTTGCTCCAATGAAAGTGGAGGAGTGCAAATGAAGCCAAACTCTGCTTCCAGGGTGCAGCCGCTTAAGCTTGAGGACGGTTGCCGGACGATTCTCCACCTCTGTCACATCCGGTTTATAGCGCGCAATAGACTCCCCGACGCGCTGCAGGTAAAGACGTTTATTCGCTGCTGGATATCGCTGGCATTCCGCACCTCCAAGCATACCGGTACGCGGAAGCTTACCGCCTAACCGGCCATAGATACGTGCTTGAACGGTCGGTACGAGCAGCGGCACCAGCTTCTCCACCACGCGTTCGACGGAGCTGCTGTTCGGTGAAGGCAATGGAAAAGCACCCGGCGTCACAAACGCGATCCTCGGTCGCGCCATTTCAACCACCAGCCCTTCTCTACTTAAGCTTGTTGTCATAGCTTACGCCGAATAAGTCCGCCGTGAACCCGCCAACTCCCCACGCAGCCGCATCTCCGCCAGCCTATTCCGCTCCTGTTGAGCCTCTTTACCGGCCTCTTACCAAACTAAGCAAGAAACACAAGCCATATGGCCCTAAATATCCGCCGCTGATCAGAAACACTGGACTCAGCAGCACATCATGTACTTGTGTCATGAACACGGTATCGTCCGCCAATGTCTTCACAACACTGCTCGCAGCCTCGGCAAAGAAGCCCAAATAAGCAAGCACAGCCAAGCTGTCAATCCCGATTTGAGCTATTCTGCTGTTCACTCGCAGCAGGTAGAGAACCAAGCCGCCGACAATCGCACCCGCCAAAATATAACCAATCACGTCGATCACCTCATCAGCCAGCATTCGCAACATATACCCCGGTTAAACCTGCTGGAAATGTACTCTATTGATAAATAAGTCCTGATATGTCACACTAGTTCACAGACCAGCAAGATGGACCCGTAAATGAAGAGAGGACGTGAACTACCGGCATGACCAAATGGCTGCTCCGATCCATGACCGAGCTTAGCTCGCGCAAATGGATTTCGCGAATAACCGGTCGATTTGCCCAGTCGCCCGCTAGCCGGCGCTTCATCCCGAGATTTGCCCGGATGTATGGTATTCGAATTGAAGAGGCCGAGAAACGGCTTGAGGAATATAGCACCTTGAATGAGTTTTTCACCAGAAGATTGAAGGCGGGGATGCGCACCATCGATACCGACCCTGCAGCTCTGGTCAGCCCTGTAGATGCGCTTGTTACCGGAGCCGGACCGATTAAAGCAGGTACGATCCTGAACGTCAAAGGACAGGATTACACGGTGGAAGAGCTGCTTAACCGTTCGCCGCGGACAGAGAATTACAAAGACGGTTTTTACATGGTCCTGTATTTGAGCCCCACCGATTATCACCGGATTCATACGCCGGTAGAGGGAACCATTGTGGAGCGCGAGCATGTACCAGGTAAAGTCTATCCCGTAAATGATTTTGGCTTGCGCCATATGCGCAGAGTGCTGAGCCGTAATGAACGATTAATTACGTATATCAGACATGCCGGAGCCGAAACCGCAGTCGTAAAGGTCGGTGCGATGAATGTGAGCAGCATCAAGTATGTTGAGCCTCTGCCCGATAAAGTCGTGAAAGGCCAGGACCTTGCTTATTTCGAGTTTGGTTCTACCGTCGTACTGCTCACTGAAGATGGCACTTTCACCCCTCGCAGCGACATGAAACCCGGCTTAAAGGTCAGAATGGGCGAGAAGCTCGGAACTATAACCGCTCAATAAAGGTCCAAATTGATCCTTACACACCAAACGCCATGCAGCTGTACATCCTTCAGGGATAGCAGCGGCACGGCGTTTTTTAATGTCCAGACAAACGCAAAGCAGCAGCTTCCATAATGTCCACGCCTGCTCGTATTTTCTCCTCGTCCAAATGCGCAAACCCGAACAACGCTGTAAGGATTTGAGGCTGGCCGAACCAGAAGCGGCTGCCACCTGACCAAGTCACCCCATCTGCGAGACAAGCCGCTTGAAAAAGCTCATATTCTTCCTCAGGTCCGATCCACTGCGCATACATATGAAGTCCGGCATCAGCCGGCACGAATCGGAACCAGCGTTCCAGGCGCTGCATCTCCGCCCGGAAACGGATCAATCTGCGTCCGCACACACGCCGCATTCTTCTCAAATGTCTCGCATAGGAGCCAGTCGTCATGAAATGCGCCAGCGCCCTCTGCTCCGCCATACCGGAAGGCCGCGGCTCTGTCAGCGACTTCGCCCTGCGAAAAGTCTCCACAAGCGACTCCGGCAGCACCACATAACCGATACGCAGATTGACGAACATCGTATTGGAAAATGTCCCTACGTAGACGACGCGGTGATCCCGGTCCAGCGCTTTCAGAGGTTCCACAGGCCGTCCTCCCCATCTCAATTCGCTATCATAATCATCCTCCACGATAATAGCGCCTCTTCGCGAAGCCCATTCCAGCAGCTCCAGCCTCCTATCCGAAGATAAGACAGCTCCGCTCGGAAACTGCCGGGTCGGAGTGACGAACAGCAGCTTCGCATTCCAATCCTCAGGCACAATTCCACTGTCATCTATGGAAGCCGTCAATGCCGTTCCCCCAGCGGCATGAACCGCACGCCAAGTACCGGGATAACCCGGGTTCTCGAGCACAGCCTTGTCTCCCGGCGAAATCAGCAGCATCGAGAGCAGTGCAATCGCCTGCATGGAGCCGTTCGTAATGAACAGCTGGGACGGCTCAGCATGAATGCCTCGATCCCTCCGCAGATCGGAGATAATCGCTTCCCGAAGCGGCAAATATCCCTCAACCGGAGCAGCAGCTGCCGGCCAAGGCTGAATCATCTCCCGCACTTCGCTGTATAACGATGAACGCCATTCCTCAACCGGGAATAGAGAGGGATCAATAAGATGAATATCGAAGCTGATCATTGTGGGATTATCTATTTGCTCCTGTGAAGTTCTTCTTCCGCCCCGCTCTGCCACCGCCTGATTACCGGCAGGCATAAGCCGAAGCGCCCAATCTGAGAAGGTTACAGGAGATGAGCCCGTACCCTCCTCAACAATCCGCCTGCCCCCAAGCTCTCCGGCTCGATAAGCCACGAATGTCCCGCTTCCAACCGCTGTTCGCACAAACCCTTCAGCCACCAGCATGTCATACACTTGATTTACCGAGCCCCGCGACATCCCATACAAATCTGCCAGCTTGCGGCTGGAAGGAAGCCTCGTCCCTTCCGGCAGCTGACCTCCGATAACCGCTTCCCGCATAGCGGCGTACAGCGCCTCAGTCTTCCTGCCAAGCTCCGCATAATAACGGTCATAACCAATATGCAAATCTATTTCCATAACCCCCTGACCGATCGCCGCAGCTGCCGCAATGCGCTCGGCCAGCTCACAACCTCCATAATTGGACTAATAAAAATAATCTAAACCTGATATTTTACATTGTCAATTTACCCCTTCCCTCTAACGTCCCTCTCCATTATTAAACAAAAAAAGAGAAGGACATCTGTCCCCCTCCAAGTCAGTATTGACATTCCGTAAAGCGTTCTCCGGCGTCCCGCTCCATAGATATCTCCGCAGCCGCTTCGGCTGGCTGTACCGTTTAGGACCACGCGCTTTGATCGGCGATAATCGTCACATTCGGATGTGTTTGCAATAAAGATGAAGGCACGAGCTCAGTTACAGGCCCCTGAAGCGTTTGTTTCAAAATATCCCGTTTATTCTCCCCGCTGACAAGCAGAAGAATATGCCGGGCCGATAATAAAATATCCATACCGGCTGTAATGGAGGAGCGGGGAACATTCTCTTCCCCTCCCCAATACACGGCATTGCTGCGAATGCTCTCCGCCGATAAGGGAACCTCCCTGGTCGGTGAAGCCGCAGTGGAAGGCGGCTCATTGAATCCGAGATGACCGTTCGGCCCCAACCCCAGTATGGCGATATCGACGCCTCCTGCTTCATGGATCCGGCGGTCATAGCTGCGGCAAACCGCCTCGACATCCTCTCCATCCTCTTGCAACAGCACGGTACGCTCATCGTCAATGCCCCAAGGCTCCAGCACCGATCGCCTCAGCCACCCGACTAACGAGCGCTTATCGTCCGGTTCCAGTCCGAGATAACCGTCTAATTGGAAGATGCGCAGCCCCGTCGTGTCCAATGCCCCTGTTTTCCTCATTGCTGTCAGCTCTTCATACATGCCCATAGGCGTATTGCCCATTGCCGGAATCAGGACAGCGTGCGGGTTGTCTGCAACTAACTTTTTCGCCCATTCCGCAGCCGTACGGCTTAACTCTTTATAATCCTCAACGATTATAAGCTCCATGATTGATTGCCCCCGCTTCCTATCGCAGCAGCCGCTCTGGAAGGTAATCCTTCAGCGCGGCTGCCATTTCGTCATAGATGGCTTCTGCTTTATTCAGAGAATAGACAAGCGGATTGCTGGCCAGCGCGCGAATAGCGTTACGCCTTGTTCCGACTAAGTAAGCCAGTTTAATGCTCGCCATTCCGAACCCTCCCCTATAACAATAGATGAATATCATTATGTTGTTACTACAAATTAAGTATATGGCTCCGATTTTACATAGTCAACACTTAAATATGCGTAGTTTGTTATAACATTCCACGTTCATCTTATGCTACAATGATGATGATTTTGAAGGAGGCAGACTTATGATAGAAGCAAGGCCTGGAGCACCGCTCTATTACATGGTGAAAGAAAATATTGAAGCGCTCATCCGTTCCGGAAAGTATATGCCAAGTGATCAATTGCCGACTGAGTCACAATTAGGCGATCAATATACAGTAAGCCGTACAACCGTGCGTCTAGCCCTTCAACAGCTGGAAATGGAAGGACTCATCCACCGCATTCAAGGAAAAGGAACCTTCATCAGCTCGCCGAAGATCGAGGATGAGCTGACCGACCATGTGAAGAGCTTCGTTGAGCAGATGAAGGATCTTGGGCTGCAGACCCACTCAACCGTCCTATCCGTAGAGTTGATTCCGGCGACTTCGCATCTTGCGGCTGTGCTTCATATCGCAGACAAGGATCCTGTCATCAAGCTTGCCCGGCTGCGCCATGCAGATAATGAACCCCTGCAGCACTCCACTTCCTATGTGCCTTGGCGGCTTGCTCCTGAGCTTATGCAGGATGATCTCACCTGTTCCTTGTTCGAGCTGCTCAGCAATAAATATAAGCTTATTCCTCATCGGGCTACCGAATCGATAGAACCCATCGTGATCGACGACACCTACAGTTCGCTTCTGAACATCGCCGAAGGATCGCCGGCATTCCTAATCGAGTCCATCACCTATTCCGAGAACCAAGTCCCTCTGGAGTATGCCCATTTGATTGTTCGCGGGGATCGGCTGAAGTTCGTCATTGATCGTGCATTCCGGTAAGCAGCTCCCCAAACTAAAACCGGCGCATGATTGCCTCTCTCACAGAGGAACGCATGCGCCGGTTTAGTTATCTTGATTTCTTTCATCCATTATTGCACGCTATCGAGCACCAGCACCCAGTCCTCACCCCTGCCGCTTGTCGGAGGAATGAATGGACTTATTCCGCTGTTAGCGAATATGCCGATTGCGCTGTACTCCCCATTACGCGGGTTATACCAGGAGGCTTTAATATGGGAACCGTTGATTTTGCCCAGAACAGCATGAATAGGTAGTCCATTGGGACTGTAAAAGAACGCATATTCATCTCCGCGAGCTGCGACTGCGTAATTCGCACCCGGCAGGTTGCCTGCAATCAAGCTCTGATCGGGAATGCGCGTCTGCATGCTGCGGGATTCCATCAATGCCCTGACATGCTGCATTTGCATGGCACCCGGGCGCAATAGAGCCTTCTTCCAGGATACAACGGGAAAATACTCCGGCTGCCAATCATGCTCCAGCCCCTCCCTCATCATCGACCAGACAGAATGATGGCCATAGGTATGGCCGCATGCGCCTGCCAACACCGCATAATAAGCTGCTGTTCTTACATCCGCTTGATCGAAGTACCCATTGACGGCATTGAAGCCCCTAGGGTGATCTTCATAACAAGGTTCTGCATCGATCGTCGGCTTCACAGGAAGCAGATTATAATCAACACTCACTTTGGCATAGTTATCTCTTGTTTTATGATCATGTCCCGACTGTATCATATTGAAATCCAGCCATGTCTCCTCATGGACATACTGCGAAGAAGAAGCGTCCCCACTCGGATGAAACGTAATCAGATGCTTGCCCAGATCACCCTCCTTAAGCCCCGCCGCCAAGGCCTCAGTGACTTCAAAATGCCTGCGCTTCGCAAGTACGCGGTCACCCCCGAGAACCCAGATGATATTGGATCTGTCGCGGTACCGCTCTCCAAGCCACCGCCCATAAGCACGGGCATTCTCCGCGTTGAAGATTTCCGGGCCTTTGCCCCAAGCCAAATGATATTTGTCCCCCCAGGTAGGCAGAAAGGCAACATATAATCCATGCTCCGCAGCTTTATTAATGACAAAATCAACATGATCCCAATAGCTGTATTCCCCATCAGTATCCGGTTGTGCCGGGTCTTACGCACCATTCCTATCAAGCAGAAGCGGCTTGCTCCCGTAAGCATTACCGGCTGTCAGTCCCTCAAATTCCGCCAAGGCAACGATCTGAATGACGTTATATTTCTGCTGCGCCCGGATCTCCAGATACTGTTCCGCTTCCTCCCGGTTCAACCGATGAAACAGCTCCCAAGCCGTATCCCCAAGCCAGAAGAAAGGCGTTCCGTCCTCCTGCACGATGAATCGCTGACTATCGCTGATTTTGAGATGAGGCAGTGCCTTGCTCCATTTGAAAACGATCTTCATTGACCTTCCTCCTCACAGGTTTCTGCGTATACGGGAAACGGTCTTCTCAAGCATACACGAAAGATTGGAAGGATCTTCCCGACTTGCATCTCCTCAAGAATAGCAGTGAACGATCTCTTATGCACGCGAAAAAAGCGGTACACCGATTTTATGAATAATTGGATCTTATTAATTGTCAATTGGCACGTTATGCTCGTAATAACAGATAGAAGGAGGAGTAAGCCATGCGCAGAAAAGAATTTCAAATCGACGAGGAACACAATCTGGAGGAGATCGAAGCCTTCTTAAGTGAAATGAGCTTCGGTTTTCTCGGCACCGTAAGCCAAGATGGACATCCTGCAGTTACGCCGCTCAACTTTGTTTATGTGAACGGGGCGATTTATTTTCACGGCAGCCGCATCGGTGAGAAAATGACTCAGCTGAAGGCCAATGAATCCGTAACCTTCGCGGTAGCCAAAGAATATGCCGTCATTCCCTCTTATTTTACCGACCCCCTCTTGGCCTGCCCTGCGACGGCTTACTTTAAGTCCGTTCGAATCGATGGACATGCCGCCTTGGTTGATGATCCCCAGGAGAAAGCGTCGGCGCTTGAAGCGCTTATGCGCAAGCTTCAACCCGAAGGCGGCTACAAAACCATTGATGCCGGCGACCCGGATTACATTCCCCGCCTGAAGGGCGTTGCCGTCGTGCGGATCGACGCTTCGCAGATCAGCGCCAAGTTCAAGTTCGGCCAGAATGCCAAGGAACCTGCCAGAGCTGCCATCCAGGAAGGGTTATCCAGCCGAAACGGATCAATGGACGCAGAAACGATAGAGCTCATGCGGCGTTATTGCCCCCATGCTTTAGGAGATTAACGAATACACAGCACAACAGCTCGAACCATGCAGGCGATTGACCTTGCGCGGTTCGAGCTGTTTAAGATGCATGTGATATTATCGGATTTCTGACGGACTCTTGCCCGTATACTGCTTAAACTGCCGGCTGAAAAAGAAGATATCGCGGTAGCCCAGCGCGTCGGCAACCTCAGTCACATTCATCCCCGCATGCATAAGCAGATGCTGCGCGCGCTCAATTCGCATTCTTATCATATAGGTTTGAACCGAGATCCCGATTAGCTCTTTGAATTTAATGGAAAAATATCGGGGAGACAGCTGCGCACGCTGCGCCAAATCCTCGACCCGGTGCGCGATCCCCGGATTCTGCTTGATGAAGTTCGCAACCTCATGAACCGCCTCTGTCTGCTGATTGCTTGCCTTCCGCTCAATCGGCCCTTCCAAATCCTCGCGAAGCAGATAGATCATCAGCTGCTTGAGTATAAGCTGGGCTTCCTCTTCCGCCGCAAACAGCTTCACCAGGAAGAGCCGCACATAACGGGAGAGCAGATGCTCAAAATCAACCGTTTCATTGAGCACCCGATAGGATTGCGGTATGGTGCCGAGCGGCTCACTGACATCAAAATGAATATAGGTGAGCACGAGCGGCTTCTGAGGGTTATGCGTCGCGCTTGTGAAGTCCCCTGGCCGAAACAGAAAACAGCTTCCCTTCCCGACCGGGATCGGTTTGCCATTGAGCAGAACCTCGCCTTCTCCGCTCCAGACATAAAACAAATCGTAATTAGCGAGCGGCTTCTCACGCTTCTGCCACTTCCATCCCGGTTCACAGACGATTTTGGCGAACGCGCTCAATAATTGAAATGAAGATGGCGCACAATGCAGCATTAACAGCTTCCTCCCCCCGTTATAGCCTAGCGAAACAGCCGTCACAAGCTGTTTCCATCGTTGTCATCATACACCAGCCGAAAATCAGTACGCAAGCTTGTCCGTATGCCTGGGCATTACGGCCGGCTGATAGCACCGCTCCATGATATCCACTGCTTCGCAGACAGCTTCCTTAAATATTTGTTCAAAAAATAGTCAGGTTTAATGGCCTTCGGCTCCCAATAAGTGTTATAATATCACCTAATCGGTTCTCCTAATGAGACCAAAATAGACGAATGATTATTTGGAAGGATGTATGAAGTCCATGAACCCACTTGCCCAGCAGCTGAATGTTACGATTGAGCGAGAAAATGCGAATGTTTTTGCCATGTTGTCCACACTCGGTAAAGAGATTTATTTTCCGAAGGAAGGCATATTGAGCCAATCGGCTGAAGCTAAAGCGAAGGCTAAGAAATTCAATGCCACCATTGGTATCGCCCTCGAAGGCGGCCAGCCTATGCATTTGAAGGTTATTCAAGATACCTTGTCCGCTTACAAGCCAAAGGATATCTATGAATATGCGCCACCGGCAGGTAAGCCAGAGCTGCGTGCAGCATGGCGGACCAAGATGCTCAAGGAGAATCCGGCACTTGAAGGCAGGTCATTCGGCAACCCCGTTGTAACGAATGCATTAACGCATGGACTGAGTATTGTCGCTGATTTGTTCGCCGATGCAGGCGATGCGGTTATTATTCCAAACAAGAACTGGGAAAACTATGAACTTACATTCGGCGTGCGCCGCGGCGCAGTGATCGCCGAGTATCCGCTATATAATGATCAGCAGCGCTTTAACAGCGCAGGCCTGCGTGAAGCACTGCTCGCTCAGAAGGGCAAAGGAAAAGCGATCGTGCTGCTAAACTTCCCGAACAACCCGACTGGCTACACACCAGGTCCGCAGGAAGGCGACGAGATTGTCGCTGCGATTCGCGATGCTGCCGAGGCAGGCGTAAATGTTGTCGCTGTAACCGATGATGCCTACTTCGGACTATTCTTCGAAGACTCGCTGCATGAGTCCTTATTCGGTAAACTCGCTGATCTTCATCCGCGCGTGCTTGCCGTTAAGATCGATGGAGCAACCAAAGAAGAATATGTATGGGGCTTCCGTGTCGGGTTCATCACTTATGCATCTCCTTCCGATGCGATGCTGAGCGCTCTGGAACAGAAGACGCTTGGTATTATCCGTGCTACAATCTCAAGCGGACCGCATCCTTCGCAGACATTCGTGCTGCATGCGCTGCAATCCCCTGACTTCGAAGCGCAGAAGGCTGAGAAGTATGAGATTATGAAGAACCGTGCTAACCATGTCAAAAGCCTGCTCGACAGCGGCCGTTATGGCGATGTATGGTCCTATTATCCGTTCAACTCCGGCTACTTCATGTGTCTGAAGCTGAACAACGCGGATGCTGAGACCGTTCGCACACGTCTGCTTGACGAATACCAGATCGGTACGATTGCACTGGGAGAAACAGACCTTCGTGTTGCTTTCTCCTGCATTGAAGAACCGAACCTGGAAGAGCTGTTCGATACCATCTTCAAAGCGGTTCAGGAAGTTGCCGTATTGAGCAAATAAGCTTGCCGGTCATAGAGTGAAACGAACAATCTGCAGCACATCGAGCCGTCCAGGTTCCGGTGCTGCAGATTTTTTTTGATTTTGTCGTAGGACTAACGCTCCCTCAATATATTGATTAGTAATTCGATCGATTAGGGAGGTTGTCTGTAACTGAATCCTCGTTATGCTCGTAATATGGTCATTATTCTAGCAGTTCTACTGATCTGGCTAATTCCGTTTTCCTCTGCGGCAGCTGCCACGGCGAGCAGCAAAGACATGATTATTGTGAACAAGAAAACCAATCAGCTGGCTTTCTTCAAGGATGGGGTGCTCGTTAAGACCTTCTCTGTAGCCACCGGTAAAACCAAGGATTTAACGCCCGAGGGAAGCTTCACCATTGCTAACAAGATTAAGAATAGACCCTACTACAAAGAGAAAATCCCAGGCGGGGATCCTCGTAATCCGCTTGGAGACCGGTGGCTGGGCCTGGATGTCAACGGTACTCATGGAACGACTTATGCCATACATGGCAACAACAATGAGAAATCGATAGGCAAGTATGTGAGTGCCGGCTGTATACGGATGAAGAATGAGGAGATCCACTGGCTCTATCCGCAAGTAAAGATTGATACGGCGGTCATTATCACCTCGTCAGCGCTGACATTTGAAGCAGTCGCAGAGAAACACGGATACCTGGTCGGCTTGGACGAATTTGCAGGAAAGCTGTTCCTTAACGGGAAACTTCAAACCTTAGAACACAGCATGCTGATTGCAGATTCACGCATTTACCTGCCGCTTCGAGAATGCTTCGAACTGCTTGGAGCCCGGGTTGAATGGAGCAATCGAACACAGACGGTTACAGCAACTATCGGAAATCGTACCCTTATACACCAAGTTCTAACGAAGCAAGCCACTGTCAATGGGAAGACAATCGACATCACAGCCTCCCGGTTAGAGCATAATACTGTCATGATTCCGCTGCGCAATATGGCGGAGTTAACGGGTTATTCTGTGATATGGGATGGAACGGACAACACCATTGCGCTTAATCATTCACAGAAATAATAAGCGGTAGAGGCAGGCTGCCAATTGACAGCCTGCCTCCTTTTCTAAACGATAACGTTAGAGGGACAGAAATATTTTCCATAACCTATTTACAAACCGATGGTCGGTTTATATAATAAATATATCCAAATGACTTAACTACCTGCCTTAGAAGAGCTACCAAGATAATGGAGGGTTTTCCTTTGAAGCAAGAAGAACGTAAACAGCAAACGATCCAGCTGCTGCTGGAAACAACCAAAGGGCTCATTGCGCAGAAAGGCTGTGATTCCATCACTCTGAAGGACATCATGGACGTATCGGGATTATCCAAGGGCGCTATTTTTCATCATGTGAAGAGCAAAGACGAGATCTTCGCTTGGGTGCTGCAGGAGAGCCTCAAGGAAACGAACGAGCGGTTCATCAACCAAGTGGAGCAAGGGCCGACATTTGACGGACCGATGCAGAGAATTTCAGAGAGTTTCTCTGCGCTTGAGAATCCCAAGGATGTAACGAACAAAGTGCTTATGTATTTGTTTGGCAAGGAGGATCAGCCAGCCGTTGCAGAGGTGCTTCAGCAGTATTATGATTTATCGCTGCATTTCTCCAAGCAGTGGATCATGACCGGCCACCAGCACGGGGTCATTCCGCAAACGGTAGATGCAGACAAAATCGGAGAGCTGTTCATGCTCTTATCGCTCGGTCTGCGCGTACGCTCTACGATTTCTGCTGCTCCTGCAGCTTTCAAATCCCAAGATTTCACCTCATTCATCATTCATATTCTACAGCCCCGATAAATCGGGCATGAAAGGAAGAGATGCTGCATGAACGTTTGGTTAACAATGCATCTGATTGGAGTCGTCATATTCGTCGGCAATATTATTACGGCTGCCTTCTGGAAGGTTCGGGCGGATATACAGAAGGACCCTGTAATCATTCACAACACAGTTAAGAATGTCATGCTTGCAGATTATGTGTTCACGCTCCCGAGCCTTGTGCTCATCGTCGGATCAGGCATCACAATGGCTGTTCGCGCAGATCTGCCCATGGGCGGGATGAACTGGCTGAGCCTTTCCGTTCTGCTGTTTGCGGTAACAGGCGTTATCTGGCTGGCTGTGCTGCTGCCTTTGCAGCGAGGAATGATCCGCCATAGCGCTGCATCCATCGATAGCGGGAACATCTGTGCCGCCTATCGCCGCATCTCGAGCTATTGGGCGGTCTTCGGCATAGCCGCTACTTTGCTGCCCATCGTTATTTTGTATCTGATGGTTTCTAAACCGCTCTAAGGAGGGCTTATCTATGGCTCCTTTAATCGCGCTTCTGGTTTCATTCCTGTTCTTTCGGGTGTTAGGATTGGCCGGTTGGACGCATCATATGGATGATTGGCATACATCGCTCCAGGGTGCAGTTGCCGCTATGTTTCTGCTTACCGCTACCGCTCATTGGGGGAATAAGCGGAAGGATTTGATTCGCATGGTTCCTGCTGCCCTTCCCAGGGCGGATTGGCGGCAAACCGACACCGACTTTGTTCATCCGAACCCTATTGCAATTTATTTTCATAGCGGCTGTTCTCTGGGCCGGGTAGATAAAAGCTTGCAAGCTTAAGAAGATGGCACAGTCCAAAGGCAGGCGGAGTTATGAAATTTCCTAGACAAAAACGGGCTATCCCTCCGTCATTTCTGACTGGGGATAGCCCGATTCTGTTTGCTGCTTGGGATTATTTTTTCAAGCTGTCCCATGTCGTTTGGAACGTTTCAAGCATTTGCTCTTTGGTTTGCTGCTTGCCCACGTAACCTTGCATAGCGTCGCCGAATTTCTTGCTTGAAGCTTCGCCCTGCGGGAATTTGAACCAGTTCCAGGAAAGCACTTTGCCTTCTTTGCTGTACTTCATAATATCGCTTGCCAATGCGCCCAAATCTTCTTCTGTTGCTGCAATCGTAGTCAAAGCCGGGATAAATTTAAATTGTTTCGTAATATAGCTTTTACCTGTGTCGGAAGTAACCATCCAGTTCAGGAAGTCTTTTGCTTCTTGCTTCACCTTGGAATCCTTATTGATTACCCAGTTATTCGGTACACCGACGAAGAGCTTATCATTGGCTGCCGCATCATCGCTGATTGGCATTGGCAGGAAGCCGATGTTCACATCCGGGTTTGTTTTTGTAATTTGCACTTGAGTCCAGTTACCCTGCTGCATCATCGCTGCTTTTCCGTTAGCGAAATCAGTAACCTCGGTGTTGTAATCCGTTTGCAGCGGGTTCTTGTTACCGTATTTCACCGTCAAATCAAACAGCTTCGTCCAGTTTTCAAATACCGCGTTTCCGGCAATTTTCTCCGTGCCTTTGTTCAGACCGTCGATGAAGGCGTTCGGATCTTTTTGATAAGCGAAAGGAAGATTGACGAAATGATTGCCTAGCACCCACCATTCCGCATAGCCGTTCTCGAAAGGCGTGATGCCTGCAGCCTGCAGTTTCTGCGCAGCAGCTTCAAGCTCCGTTATTGTCTTCGGCAGTTCTGTAATGCCCGCTTTAGCGAACAGGTCTTTATTATAAATGTAGCCGTAGCCTTCAACGCCGATTGGCATGCCGTAGATTTTACCGTCTTTGGTCATTGGCTCATCTGTACCTTTGACGAGATCCTTCACCCAAGGCTGATCGGACAGATCTTCCAGGTTCTCAGCCCACAGATCGAGATCGGAGAAGCCGCCGTTATTGAAAATATCGGGCTTGTCGCCGGAGTTGAACTTCGCCTTAAGCGCCGCGCCGTAATCCGCTCCGCCGCCGACGGTTTCAATTTGGATTTTCACACCGGTTTCTTTCTCGTATTCATTAACCATCAGCTGCAGCTGCTCGGCAATTTCAACTTTGAATTGAAACATCTTAATCGTGACGTCTTTCTTAGGCGGTGCTGTTTCATTGGTTGTCGTTGAAGTATTTCCTGCATTTGAAGGTTCAGCCGTGTTTGTATTATTCGAATTATTCGAACCGCAGCCTGTGAGGGCGATTGATAAACCTAGTACGGATGATACAGCGAGCATAGGTAATTTTTTCATTTTTGAAGTGCCTCCCTTTTTATGTTTGCGTTGTTACAATTCCTAGTTTAAAGAAATACTAACGATAACATCACTGAGAAAATTGAACGATTAGGGGTAACTTATTGTCATTCGTAGATCAGATCAATATTTTACCCTTTAATCGAACCTGCCGTAATGCCTTCGATAATATGTTTTTGCATTGCGAGAAAGAAAACGATGATCGGCAGCACGCCAAGCGCGAGTGCGGCAAGAGCGAGATCCCACTGCTTCATGTATTGACCGAAGAAGGAATAGGTTGCAAGCGGAATCGTACGCGTCTCCGGTCCGCCGATAATCAGTAAAGGCAGCAGGAAATCATTCCATATCCACAGGCTGTTAAGCAGCACAATGGTAACTGTCATCGGCTTGAGAAGCGGGAAGACAATTCGCCAGAATACACCATAGGTCGAGCATCCGTCTACAATGGCCGCTTCTTCAACTTCAAGCGGGATGGACTTAACAAAACCATGGTACAAAAACAAATTCAACGAAACGCCAAAGCCGAAATAACAGAGAACGACACCCCATATATGGTTCAGAAACCCAATATTACCAGCTAATTTAACCAAAGGAATCATGATGGATTCGAATGGGATGATCATCGCCGAGACGAACAGTAAGAACAAAATTTGATTCAGGCGGCTGTTGACGCGCACCATTCGATACGCAGCCATGGAGCTGATGATAATAAGCCCCAAATTACTGGCAACTGTAATGATCAATGAATGCATGAATACGGTCGGAAATTTCATGATCTTCCAAGCCTCGATGTAATTATGGAGGCTGGCAGCTTTCGGCAGACTGGTTGTATTCGCAAGCAGCTCAGCGAAAGGCTTAAACGAATTCGTCAGGACAAAATAAAACGGAACGAGAAAGACCAAAGCCACGATGATACCGATGAATTCCAGAGAAAACAACCGGAAGGAATATCGTTTTGCAGTTTCCATTACGATTCCACCTCCCGTTTCTTCGTAACCGTTACTTGAATGACGGTAATTAGAGCGACGATCAGGAAGAAAATAACCGCTTTGGCGCTCCCGAGCCCTAATGCGTTATTCCGGAATGCCTCCTGATAAATGTTAAGGGAAACCGATTCCGTCGAGTTAAACGGACCGCCCTTAGTCAGGGAGACAATTAAATCAAATACCTTGAAGCCCCAGGAAATGGTAAGGAACAGACATACCGTAATTGCCGGCATGATCATCGGCAGCGTGATTTTGGAGAGCATTTGCAGCCTGGTTGCTCCGTCGATCCGGGCAGCTTCAATCATATCCTTCGGTACATTTGTTAAACCCGCAATATAAATGACCATCACATAACCTGCGCCCTTCCAGACGGTTACAATGACTATGCCCCAGAATGCCGTAGGTGCATCGCCCAGCCAAGGGAGATTAAAGAAAGCCAGTCCCGTATGCTCCCCTAAAGTGGCAAATCCTTTAACAAAAATAAAGCTCCAGATAAACCCTAACAGCAATCCGCCGATCACGTTCGGCATGAAAAAGATGGTTCGCAGTATGTTTCGCGTCTTTAATGCCTGCGTCAGCAGCAGCGCCAAGAGAAAACCGACGAGGTTGGTCAACAGGACTCCCACTATGGAATAGCGGAACGTAAACCAGAAAGCCTTGAAATAGTCAGGATCATGAAATAATATTTTTTTGTAATTGTCGATACCGATCCATGTTACCTTTGTACTGACACCATTCCATTCCGTGAACGAATAATAAATGCTCATGAAGAATGGGATGACGAGGATGAGTGTAAAGAAGAATACGGCAGGCCCAATAAATACGAGCTGATGAATCCATTTTTTTCCGGTCGTTTCCATGGTGGTTTCACCCCTTCAAACTAAGCTGATACAACAAGTATAGAGCCATTCATACCAGGCTCCCACCGATTCTGATGATCAAAGAGGGGGAAATTATTGATTTCATGCTACAATGGGAACAAAGTTTGGGAATCAAAACGGGGTGAACATTGATGCTTTTTAACAGTATCCGCAATAAAATGATTGTTTTCTTACTCGCAGCTACATTGATTCCGATTCTTGCATCAATTGTCATCACCTACAGCTTAACGACTAGCAGAGTGACCAAAGAAACCTTGAAAACGAATACCGACCTCTTGTTCCAAGGGAAAACGAATTTGCTCAACTATATGAACGCGCTTCATCAATCCACGTTTATTTTTTATAATGACAGTAAGCTTTTCTCCATATTGGACGACGGTATTGCGAATTTCCGGGACGAGCAGGAAATCTACCGGGGTATGCAGCTGTTAAGCTACACAGCCAAAGATTTCGAGCAAGCTCATCTCTATATTCGTAAAAACAAAGTCCATTATTTACTCGTAAACGACCGGTCGAAGCGAAGCTTCCTCGGGAACAGGGATATTCCCTCTGATCTATTCAAAGGCCGCTCTTCCATCGAGCCGCCGCATAAACCGAATAATTACGGTATCGTGAGCATACCCAAGCCAAATTCAGAACAAGTTCTCACGATCAACAGCTCGCTTTATTATTTGGCAGCCAAAAAAGAGCTGGGCATCCTATCGATAGATATCAGCCTGGAAGGCATTCAGGAGATTTGTGAACAGCTGTTCTCTCATGGCCAAGAAGAGCTGTATATTATCGACGAGAGTCAGCGCCTGATCTATAGCTCTGAGCAAGAGACGGTAGGCACCGAGCCTCTGACAACGAATTGGGTCAAGCAGGTCATGAAGACCGCCTCCGATACAGGCAGCTTCGCCCTTCATCAGGACGGGTTCTCGGGTGAAATTATTTATGATAAAATGGTCAATCCGTTCTTAAATTGGACCTTGATTAAACGGATTCCGAATGAGACGCTTCACAAGACTGCTCGTGAAGTCGCACTCATTAACAGCGGAATTGTCGTCCTCTTCCTCATTCTGACGATTATAGCGACAATGTTTATCGCCTTTCAGCTGACAGCGCCGATTAAGAAGCTGATCCGCTCGTTGAATCAAATTCAAAGCGGCAATCTGCAGATTCATATCGATGTGAACCGCAAGGATGAGTTCGGGATCTTGGCCAGACGGTTCCAGCAGGCGATGAATACCATTAATCAAATGATCATACGTGAATATGAGCTGGAGCTGGCGCGTAAAAGCAATGAGCTGCAGGTGCTGCAGGTGCAGACGAATCCTCATTTTATGAATAATGCCCTGCAGTCCATCGGTACATTGTCGCTGCAAAAGCAGGAGCCCGAGATCTATCATTTAATAACGTCCTTGGGTAAAATGATGCGTTACAGCATGAATGCAGGAGAACCGATCGTATCGATTGCACGCGAGCTTGACTATGTGAAGGCTTATTTTGCCCTTCAGCGGCAGCGGTTCGGTAAGCAGCTTCAATATGCCGTACACATCGATGAACCCTTGCTGCAGCTGCAAATACCGAAGATGATCCTTCAGCCTCTGGTCGAAAATTATTTCAAGCATGGCTTCGATGTCCATACAGAGACAGGTGCGATTGAAATCTCGGGGGCCATTTCCGCAGACAGCCGGTGGCTGCGCCTGGAGGTAAGCGACAACGGAAAAGGCATAACGCCGGCACATTTAAAGGCGCTGCGCGAGCGGCTTGCCATTTCGAAGTCTGCAATTGGAAATGGCGAATCCGGGATTGGTTTGCCGAATATTCTATCCCGGTTAAAGCTTTATTATAATGAGACAGCTAATCTTGAGGTGGAGCACAGCAAGCTGGGCGGCTTCAGCGTTGTACTGTGGATTCCGATTGAACAAGAAGGAGATTAGGATGAAAGCATTGATCGTCGATGATGAACGGCATGTGAGGGAAGCCATCCGCATGCTGGTTGATTGGAACACCTATGGAATCGGGACCATTCTGGAAGCACAGGATGCAAAGACCGCTATAGATCTAATTGAACAGGAACGTCCGCAAATTATTTTCACCGATATGATGATGCCGGGGATCATGGGGTCCGAGCTGCTGGCTTGGATTCAACAGCACGCGCCGCGAACGAAAACCATCGTGATCAGCGGCCATGATGATTTTGATTTTGTCCGTAAAACGGTCATGTACGGCGGAGTCGATTATATTCTTAAGCCTATCGATCCGGAGCAGTTGAATGAAGCGGTGAGCAAGGCGGTCGCCAGCCGCAAGCAGGACGATGAAGGCTCGGAGCAGGAGCAGCGAAAATCAATCGAAATCAATCAGCTGAAGCCCGTTTACTGGAACAAGATGCTCACACATCTCTTGGAGGATCCATCCTACTATTCGTCTATCGACGAGACTCTTCAGACTGAATTCGGTATGCCGGGCGGCAGCTTGCCATGCCGCATTGCGGTATTGGCTACCGATACCATTAATGCGAACATCCGCAGCAAATTTGCCCGAAGCGAAGACCTGCTTTATTTTTCCCTGCTGAATATTTGCAATGAGTTTGTCCGGACACATAATCAGGGCGTTGCCTTCCGGCATGATCACGGCGACATCGTTGTTATTCTATGGAAGCAGACAGAGCGTGCGGCCGCCCTGCTTGATACGATGAATAACGGCATTCAACAGGCCTTCGGCAGCCGGCTTGAATTTGGCGTTGGCAGTGAAAGACTGGTGCCTGCAGGCTTTAAGCAGTCGTATCATGAAGCCATACTAGTGCTGCGCCAGCGTAATATGCGTGCAGCAAGGCCGCGTATCAGCTGCTATGATCCGAGTGAGAATCCGCGTCAACCTACGGTGCATCTATCTGAATATGAAGACCGGCTGCTGCTTGCCATCCGGAGCGGCCGGGAGAAAGTCATCAAAGATGCCGTTCAGCTGTGGATCAATCAGGTTGAAGCGATGAGCTATATCAATATGGAGCAGCTTGAGCTGTGGAGGCATGAATTGGGGGTCATTAAAGCAAGATGGCTGAAGGAATTGTTCGGTGATCTGTCGATTTCGCTGACGCTCCCATCCGAATCGGCTTTCTTCATCGTGCCTCTGGATCCGGACGGCTGCTTGTCGATTAAGCAGTGGGGCGTTGAGCTTGAGGAAGGTTTACTCCGTTTATCACAGCTTTGGACCGAACATAAACGGCAGGATGAGCATATCATTTTTGACATTGTGAAATACGTGGACTCCCATTATGCGGATGATTTGACACTGCAGAATATCGCGGAGCGGTTCTATCTGAGCCGGGAATACATCTCCCGTAAATTCAAGCAGCAGTTTCAAGAAAATCTCTCCGATTACATCGAACGCATCCGGATGGATAAAGCCAAGCTGCTCCTCATGAACCCCCAATATCGGATCGTGCAGATCGCTGAGCTGGTCGGGTACAAGGATGAGAAATATTTTAGCAAGGTATTCAAGAAGCAGGAAGGTGTTTCACCGAATGAATACCGGAAGAAGCTCAAATAAGGCGGATTAACGGTAAAAGCTGCGCGAGGCAAACAACAAAACGTCATCCGTGGCCAAAGCTGCGGATGACGTTTGCTGTGTATGACATTAATCCTCATCGTCGGCACCGGAAGAGAAATAACGTTTTATCCTTCTAGGCCTTAATCCGAGCACATACACCAGTGATAATAGAATCGCGGCCGCCGCTTGTACCATATCGCCTTGGGCGGTTAGGAGAATCGCATGGGGCAGCCACAGAATCACAGTAAGCAGCAATGATGCTGTGCGGTCCACCTTAAGCAGTGCGGATAGACGCGACCGGTCAGGCAGCGGGTACACATGCCGCCAAACCGAATGCCGGTGCGATTGCACAAGCGAGCTGAGCTGGATGCCCGTCAGCCAGACGAATAACAAGCATACAGCCGCAGCCCCCCAGCCAAGGAATAAGCCAGACTCGGCTGCGAGCGAGCCGGAGACCACGCCCAGCCCCAAAAGGCGCAATACAATTCCGCCAAGCTCCGTACGGATCAGCGTATGTGCATACAAATAAACGAATGCGTGCTGATTTCGGTAGCTGATCCTTGAAGCCATCCAATCGGCATATCGTCTTCTCACCACAGGATTCGACTCTGAAGGAACATCGGTGAACGAGCTGAAGAATGTATTGTATCTGCGCCTAGTCCGGCTTTCCTCCCCGATCAGAGTCAGCCAGGGAAATCGATATCGCGCTGAACGGCTGTATAGCAGGGCAAAGAACATCACAGCGATGACAGCATAGATCGCAGATTTCCAGACCTCTGTTTGGAGCAGTGCCGCCAGGCCAACAGCGGTGACGATCCAGCGGAGGATGCGAAACCCGCGGCGGGCGCTTGAGCTGACAAGCACCCGCTCCCGCCATGCAGCGGCGGTGTTGATCAGCTTAAGAATCAGAACAGCCGCCAGCAGCGGCAGTGCCTGAAGCTTTCCCGGGCCATGGACGTAGAGCGGGAGGTAGATCGCACAGAACAGAGCAGCAGCTGCGGCACCTGCCAAGCCATTATATCGAAACGAGCGCCGCAAATACCGGTCCATTTGGGACTCCCGCGGCACCAGGAAGACGATATCCGCCTCCCGCAGCCACGTCCGCAGCGGACTCCAGCACACAATCGGCGTTAAGAAAATGACACCAACCAGCGTATAGGGAAACGCCTCCGGCAAATGATGCAGCAGTCTCGCATAGCCCGCTAATCCGGCGAACAGCAGCATGATGGTTACGCCTGGCAGCCCGCTCTGCGCCATGTAACGGATATAAGGGAGAGAGTCCCGCCAGAATGCTCTGGATCTAGAGCTCCATAAAGAATCCACCGAGCGGTCCATCAGGACGCACCGCCCGTCACCAAGCGGTAGAACGCCTCTTCAAGCGAACCGCTTCCGCTTCTCATTCCCGCTGCTGCGCATACTTCCTCAAGCGTACCCTGAGCGATAATGGCCCCTTGATGCAGGACAATAAACCGGCTGCAGTAGGATTCTACGGTCGATAAGATATGGGAGCTCATAAAAACAGCCGAGCCCTCTCTTGTCACTTCTACCAGCTTATCAAGCAAGGATCGGATCCCCAGCGGGTCCAATCCTAAAAAAGGCTCATCAATGACATAAAGCGCCGGTCTTGCCAGCAAAGCATTCATGATCATGACCTTCTGCCGCATCCCCTTCGATAGATGGGCAGCGAACGAGCGCCGTTTGGGCGACATATAGAATTCATCAAGCAAACTCTCCGTCCGTGCTTCGTAGAGTTTCTCCTCAACGTCATAAGCCATTCCGGTCAAACGCAAATGCTCTTCGACCGTCAGTTCGTCGAATAACAGCGGCGTCTCCGGCACATATGCAAGCGCGCTGCGGTATTTCTCCGGCTCCTGCTGCAGGGTATGCCCCTGAATGCGTATTTCACCTTGATGCTGCTGCATTAATCCGAGAATATGCTTAATAGCGGTACTTTTGCCTGCACCGTTCAAGCCGATTAAACCGACCATCTCGCCGGCTCCAACCTCAAATGATAAATCATGAAGGACAGGCCTCCGCGGACTGTAGCCTCCCGTTAATTGACGGACCTCTAGGACTGGGTTCATCCTCATTCACCTCGCTGACAACCATTATACCGAAAATTTCCACGGGATGCGAAAAAGTCCTCCCTGCCGCAAAAGCAGCAAGAGAGGACTTTCGAAATCAAAGATATCGCTATTTTAGATTGCTTTAATGGTTTGAACGACTCCGTTCAATACCGTAAGCTCAATAGCTCGTCCTGCAGTCAATGCGTCACCGATAATAACGACAGTTGGAGAAACATTCAATATCAGCGCTTGCGTGCTTCCGTTCACTTCTTTTGTAATCGAAAGAGTCGCAATTTTACCTTCTGCATTCAGAGACACCGAATTAAATTCGCCTGTTTCGATCGTTAAAGCCGGCTGTACCGGAGCGTTTTTGGTTACTTCGATGAAGACCGCCTTATTCAGGTAAGTGCGAAGCAGTACTTCGTCGCCAGCCTTGAGCGCTGCAACGGATGCTTTCACATTATCGCGGAAGATGAAAATATTCGGATCAAGTACAACCGACACTTCTGTGTTGTCCGGTTTTACAACAACTACAGCGCCGTTTGCAGGAGCTGCCTTCAGCTTGCCGGTAATTGCCTGAGCATCATTGTTCGGGAGCTGTGTATCCGTGCGGTCAAGCAGCGCTGCAAGCTCAGCACGGGTAACCGGTTGGTTCGGACGGAACGTGTTGTCATTGTATCCTGTAATGACACCTTTCTCCAGTGCGACAGCCACATAGCCAACCGAGCCTGCGGGAATTTTATTTTCATCCTTGAAAGTAAGCTGTGTGTTTACTTTCGCTTTGGCTTCTGCCTCAAGTCCAAGCGCTTTAACTAGCAGTGTAGTGGCAAATAGGCGAGTTGCAGGCTTGTCAGCCTGAAGGACGGCATCCGTCTCGGAGAACAGATCCTTCTCAAGTGCAACGGCTACATAACCAACCGCCCATGGATATTTGCGAGCCAGCTCATCGGCATCCTTGAAGTTCAGCTTCGTGCTCATCTCTGCCTGCGATTCAGCCTGCTCTTTCAAGCCCATCAATCGAACAGCTGCAACGATCGACTCGATACGGGTAATTTTTTGCTGCGGTTTGAAGGTTCCATCTTCATAACCGTTGAACACGCCCTTGGAAGCAAGGCGGATAATATATTCCAAAGCCCATTTGAGTTCCTTCTCATCTTTAAACTGCAGGCGGATATCTGACTTTGCATGATCTCTGCCATTATCATCGTTCTTGCCTTTATTATCGTCCTTGCCGCTATGTTTTCCGTTATCTTGATGGTTGCCTTTATCATCATGTCCTTTACCATCTGCAAACGCGCTTGTTGCTCCACCTACAAGAGTCAGTACCGCCATTGATGTAATTGCCGCCTTCTTCAACATGGCTTTATTCATATGCTGCCACTCTCCTCATGAATGCGGTCCGTACCGCTTTTTTACTTTCGCCAATAACGTTCGGTTGGTAGCGATTTCTTTGAGGGGGTGACGTAAAAAGATTTGATCTCCTCTTGCGAGGAATTGCCGATTCACGGGCGAAATTGGCATGCATTAAAAAAAGGCAGCACAGAACGGAAAAATCCCGTCCTGTACTGCCTTTGCCTCACACGCTATGGCTGCTGCTGCTCGCCTTCACGCTTTGCCTTCAGCCACTTCGGCGCTCCCTTATTCTTACGGTCGCGCACCTGATCTTTTTTCGATTTGGCCGGTTGAATGGGCTTGGCACCGCTTGTCCGGGCAGGCTTGGAAGCTGCCGCTGAAGCAGTTGTTCGCTGGCCTGCAGCCTGTGCCGGATGAGCTGTCCCGGATCCCTTAATTCCACCGGATACTGTCAAACCTCCGCTCTCTTGGCCGCTTGAGTCCCGAACCTCGCCGGTTCGCACCGCTGCACGAAATCCGCCTTTTCCGTCCCTGCCCTCACCGCGCCTCGGAGCGCTGCCAGGGCCAAACTCCTGCGCATACTGCTGCTGTTCCTTGGGATCCCACAGCTTACCTTTGAACATCGTTTTCTCCTGCAAATCAATACCAAGCTGCTTCTTGAACTTGTTCATAATGAACAGCTCCTGAGGTGTTACGATCGATGCGACCGTGCCGGACTTGCCCATCCGTCCCGTTCTTCCGGAGCGGTGAACATAGTGGTCCGCATCAAGCGCAGGATCCAAATGAACAACCAGCGGCAATGCTGCAATATCAAGACCGCGGGCCGCAACATCGGTTGCAATTAACAGCTGACAGCGTCCATCACGAAAACGTGCCAGCGTCGCCGCACGCTTCTGCTTGTCTGCATCGCCATAGAGCGTCTCTACCGTGAAGCCTTCATAGCCGAATTTCGCTTCATAGTTGGCTATTTCGTCTGTGTCGTTGATAAAGAGCAGAGCCGCTGCAGGCTTGAGCAGCCTGATTAGCCGCCTTGCTGTATCTGCTTTATCCCTTTTATCGCAGACGAGGTAATAATGATCCACTTGACCTGCCGTGCTCTGATCCGAGCTGACGTCAATAGACTGCGGATCCTTCATCCACTTCGCTTCAAGCTCCTCCATCTCGCGAGGGCGAGTTGCAGAGAAAAAGGCAATTTGGCGATCTCTGGCCATACCTCTGAGCAGCGTATCCACTTCCATTGTTGAACCGAGGCTAAACACCTGATCCGCTTCATCCACAACAGCAAACCGGATCTGATGAAGCTTGAGCTTGCCTGATTTCACCAGCTCATGCATACGTCCAGGTGTACCCACGACGACATGCGGATGAAGACGGAGCTTCTCTACCTGCCGCTGCATCGAGGCTCCGCCGATTAGCTGCTGCGATTTAATACCAAGCGGCTCCCCGTAAGATTCGGCTACGCGATAAATCTGCATCGCAAGCTCTTGCGTAGGCGCAAGCACGATAACCTGTACCGCAGAGCTTGAGGTGTCCACAGCCTGCAGGGCGGGGAGCATATAAGCTAGTGTTTTTCCTGTTCCCGTCTGGGATTTGGCTGTTACATCATGTCCCGCCAGAAGAACAGGTATCGTTGCCGCCTGCACGGGAGTCGGTGTTTCAATTTGATTCTTGCCGAGCGTTTCCACGATCTGTGGATGAAGCCCGAAAGATTCCCAAGTAACGTTCATTGATGGCCCTCATTTCATAAGTTTCCTATCTATTTTCGATTCAACCAGCGGCCGGCAATCCGATCCGCTAACCGTGGAAATAACCCATAGATCCGTATTCCGATTGAAGCGGACAAAGGAAGATCTACCTCTGCGCTCTGGCGGTCTATAACCCGGATAATGGCCTCCGCCACCTGCATGGGCTTAAGCATGTAGCCGCGCACCTTATCTGCATACGTCCCGTCCGGATCTGCAATCGACAAAAAAGGCGTATCGATCGGCCCCGGATTTACTGCAGAAACAGTTATCCCCCATGGAGCAAGCTCCGTCCGCATCGCATTAGTCAGCCCGAGCACCGCATGCTTCGTTGCCGCGTAGCCCGATGATTTGGCCGTACTGAGCTTGCCTGCCATTGATGCAACGTTAATAATATGACCGGCTCCCTGCTTCTGCATGATCGGAAGAACCGCTTTGGCACAGCGAACGATCCCCATATAATTCGTATCCATCATGTCAGCGAATCGTTCAAGCGGGGCCTCCGCGAACGTTTCAAACACGCCGTATCCCGCATTATTGAGCAATACATCGATTCTGCCGAAATCCTCGGCAGCTTGCGCAATCACTTTTGAGACTTCCGCATCATCAGTCACATCCAGCTTGTAGCAGCCGAACCGCCCGCTGCATGCTGCTGCTATTTCACGCAGCTTATGCTCGTTTCTCCCTGTTAATAGGGGTATGGCTCCACGGGCTGCAAGCAGCTTGGCCGTCTCTGCGCCAATTCCGCTCGTTGCTCCTGTAATCAGTACAATCTTCCCATTAATCACTTCGAATCACCTGTCTTTTAGTTTACTTCAACCGGCACATTTAGGCAAAACATACAGGGAAATACCGGGATATAAACGAAAAAAAGCTCCCTCAGGAGCCTTAATTTATGTTACGATGCAAATAGGACTTGAATATCTAATTCGCCAATTCCGTCCATAATCAGCGGGATTGTGAGTGCTTTTCCAGCCTTGAAGCCAGCAGCTTGTGCAGATTGCATGACTTTAGGAGGGGTTATATCGACTCTGACTCCTTGATTGAAAAGCATGGTACTCGCATTGCCGCTGATCATGTTGCCCAGCTCTGAAATCGCACTTTTGCCCATATCATCGATTTCTGAAATTACATAGCCGCCCATCATGGCGGAAATCATTTTCATCGCTACTTCCTCACTCAAGCCAAAAACGATATCACCGTTCATTTGACCATTCAAGCCGATCTGAATCCATATATAGTTCTCGACGAACTTAATGTCCTTTACCCCAAGTTGTCCTGTAGATGGCCTGATTTGAATAACTTGCTCGATGACAATTCTCGCGGACTCCAGGAAGGGATTAATTAATTCGGCCTGCATCGTGAGGTAGCGCCCCTTTTCGACTAAATTCGATTATATCCGTCTTTATTTTTCCCATTATACTAAATTTGCTAGGACAAGTATACTATTCCTTTTATGATATGATCCAAAAGTTGTATTATTTTATCGAACAATAGTCCTAGGAGGAACAACATGCCGAATGTTTGGACACATCTTATTTTTGGGCAGCAGTGCTTAAAATCTATCGGAGAAGATCGGCTGATCGTTAGTCCAGAGCTTCTTCGGATGTTCAATTTGGGCTGTCAAGGACCTGATTTCCTATTCTACCATCACTTTCTGCCCTGGCAGAAGGACAAAACAATGAATCTGCTTGGCAGTGAAATGCACAGCAAACATTGCGGTCCGGTCATCATGGATCTGCTTGATGTTCTGGACGGCTGCTCCCTGCATGAAGATTCGCCAGATCCGGCAGTTGTGTATGCACTTGGCTTTGTCCTGCATCATATATTAGACCGCATCATGCATCCGTATGTGTTCAGCCGTTCAGGCTTTCGCAAATGGGATCACCAGCGATTTGAGGTCATTATGGATACACTGATCGTCCGCAAGCTTCTGGGTATCGAAACTTGGAAGACGGCAGTTTGGCGTGAGATTAATACTCAAGGACGGCTGCCTGATAAGACTGTGGATGCCTTCGAGCAAATCGCTGCTGTTCATTATCCTGAATTGGCAGCCCGGATCAGGAGGGAATCGTGGAATAACGCTGTGCTCGATATGATACGTGCCCAGCGTCTTTTCTATGATCCGACTGGCTTAAAACGTATATTTACCTTCCGTCAAATTGAACCTTTCGTCTATAAATGCAAGGTGCCGCAGCTTGATTTCCTTAATGAATCCGGTACAGATTGGCTTGATCCCACTGATGGCAAACGTACGCGTAACGAGAGTATTTGGATCATGTGGGATAAGGCGATGGAGGAAGGACAAGCTGTCCTCACGGCTATTATGAAATGGCTGAACAATCAGTACAAACACAAACAAGGCGTCCTGTCTGAGGATGAGATGTATCTGACTTATCAGCTCCGCGAGACGGCTGCCGAGCTTATTGGCAACCGCTCTTATGAAACTGGCCTCTTCTGCGACAGCAGAGCGGAAATCCGTTATGCGGATCCGATTTGGCCGGATCCGCATTAGGAGTGCAGGCTCTTATGAGGAAAAACCGGGTGGTGCTTTCAGTGCTGGCTTTTCTCCGAAAAGCTTAAGGTAGCCCTTCCATTGCCGGCTTTCTCAGATAAGCCCTCAGCAGCGGCAGGTTTCCCCCGAAAAGCGCTAGACCGCTTTGGTGCGCCGGAACCTTAGACGGATTAGGCGGAGCCGGTCGTACAATAGATCAAGTGGTTTACCTTGAACGGCATCTTCGCCATAAACTTTGTAGAGCACCGGCTTCAGATAGCGGTCCCCGACAGAATGGAGCGCATCCCATACCATCTGCTGCTCGGATTCGGGCATTTTCTCAAGCTCACGCTCAATGAGCGGCTCAATATCATACCCCTCTGTCTCAAGCTTCTCGATTCTTTCCATGAGATCACGTCTTGGCAGCTCAAGCTTCGTTTGCATCTCATCAAGAGAAATGCCATCCGAAATCGCACTTAACAGCTGACGTTTCTCCTGCTGCTTGTCCATCATCGATTTATATTTGCTCTCCTTTAGCTTGTACAGCCATTTGGTATACACCTTCGGATCGAGGGTGTCCGCTACCCAATTAAGCGGGAATGAGGTCGTGCGTTCGAATGCCCGCGTTATCGTCAGCACCGCTTCTCCATAGGAGGCCTGCTTCGTTTCACCCCAACCCGGAATTTGAAGAAGTTCCTCCAGCTGATGCGGCACAAAAGCACTAATCATCCACAGCATCCGATTCGTGGCTACGAGGTAGGCTGACTTCTTATCGGCAATAGCGCTCATTCGCCGCCATTCCCGAAGTGCTTCAAACAATTCGCTGTTTGCGTTCATTTCCCCATAACACTGCACCATCGAAAACATACTGCCCGTTCCGTCATTCGCACGGCGCTCATCCAGCATGTCTTTGATAAGGGGTGCATAGCCCTCTCCCATCTGGACGGCAATGCCGTGACGGAAAGCTGTCATCATCTCTTCCCATGACCCGCCTTCATACCATAACAGCTGTTGATCCGATTTCTTGCTGTCCTCCGCAGTCCAAATGACAGACCAAAGCCCATTTTGCTCACAAATTGAAAGCTGAGCTTGTTCCGTGTGTCCTTCTTGTCCGATTTTCTCAAACGTGTTTAAAAATACAACCTGCATCGAACTGCACCTCCGACATGGATCTGATTGGTCAAATATTAGAACGCGAATAGTGAGCTTATAAGAAGCAGCTGTGAACGCCATTCTCTGATGGCGGCTCAAGCTTCTTCCACAGAAATACCAGGGGTAAGGGTCAATGAACTCGCTCCCCATGCCATTTCAAAACAAAAAAAGCACCCCCCAAGCCAGCTTATGGCTCAGGAGGTGCTTCCTCACGTTCAATGATTTGATTGCTCACATCATAGCATAACAGGAAGAGACTGACAATAGGAACAGCTTTAACATCTGTTCACTATATTGCCCCTTCACGGAATCGAGTGATATGATAGAACGACTGGTGACCAACGTTTATGCTTCCGAAGCGAGTTTTCCTTCGGAAAACCTACGTTTATGCTTCCGAGGCGAGTTTTCCTTCGGAAAACCAACGTTTATGCTTCCGAAGCGAGTTTTCCTTCGGAAAACTTTAAGGAGGAATCATTTTGCTGCTGCCTGATTATGATTTTATGTCGGATATGACTGAAGAAACAACGACGCGTTTCGTTACTTTTATTACGCCGAATTTGAAAAGGTTTGATCTTGCTATTATGACAACGGGCCGGTTTTACGGCAAGAAGCTGATTACGGATTTACAGAGCGGCCGTACCGCTATCGTTGGTCAGGATGATCTGGAACAAGAAGGATATTTGGAATTCACCTATAAGCTGACGGAAGAAGAAGCCGCTGATTTAAGCCAGTTTTTAGAACTTGTGGTAGGAACGGTGAATTTTACCGACTAATCAGGGTACACTGTAACGGTAAATCAATAGCCAGTTACAGGAGGTAACCATAATGAGCGGTTTCATTAAGGAAGATAAACAGCCTGATACGGATTTAGCGACGGTTGAATCGCAGCGCAACGATCTGACTGCAGAAGAGTTTCCGGAAGGTCCTTATGGATCAGATAAAATAACGGAATCCCTTGGCAAAAGCAAACCGTGGCGAGTCGATCAGCGGTCATCGAATCGATTTGACTATGAGAATCGTGAGCTGCACTCGGGTATCGACCGCGAATACCCAGGTGAAGACAGTTATGAGAACGCGGTTCCGGATGCTATGGATGAGCCTTAGACGAATCAAATCACCCTCTTTCTGAAATAACCTTGTTAATTCCATTTAAAGCCTTCATTTTCTGACTGAATCAGAGATGAAGGCTTTTTTCATGACCTTCCTTATGACTCCGGTAACTGGTCATATGACGCCTTCAAGACCTACGATGAAGGAAAGTATAACAGGGAGCTGATCAAGATGACACGCCAAGGAAATCAAACAAGTGAGTATGATGTGATTATTGTTGGAGCAAGAGTGGCCGGGTCCGTGTTTGCCTACGAAATGGCTAAGTCGGGCTATAAGGTATTGCTGCTGGATCGTGCGACTTTCCCAAGCGATACGCTCTCTACCCACAATATATACAGTAATTCAATCGCGATGCTCCGAGAAATGGGTATCATGGATCGATTGCTTCAAACCGGAACGCCGCTCTATAACCGGGCTTATATTCAATTCGAAAATGCCGTTATTGATGGACATTTTCCCGAGGTCGACGGCAGCTCGGACTGCTTCTGCATCCGCAGAACGCATCTGGATCGTATTCTAGTCGAACATGCCTCCGCGCAGCCGAACGTCACAACGATCGAAGGCTTTCGAGTAACGGATGTTACCAGTGAAAACGGGATCATAACCGGTATTATCGGCCGTGCGAAGGATGGCGTAATCAGATCGTTCAGCTCAAAGCTTGTCGTTGGTGCGGATGGGCGCCAATCGACAATTCGCAAGCTGGTGAACAGTAAGCGAAAATTATACGTGCCTTCTGACTTCGCTTCCTTTGTCGGCTATTTCTCCGGCTTCCGTCAAGAGGGTGAGCGCTGCGCGGAATTATATAAGAAAGGCGACAAGCTATTTATAACCTTTCCGACAAGTGATCATTTGTTCGTTGTCGGCGTTATGTTTCCGCTTGAGGATAAGGAATGGATTCAGCGGTTCGCAGCCGGTTCAGAGACCGGGTTCCGCGATCTCGTTACGGCGGGTCTTCCGGGCTCCTCTTTTTCCAGCCGGCTCCAGGAAGCGGAGCTCTTCGGTCAAGTTAAGGGGATGCTTGGCTATGATAACGATTGGTACGAGGAGATGGGCGAAGGCTGGGCTTTGCTCGGCGATGCGCTTTCCTTCAAAGATCCCGCGGTTGGACAAGGAATGCATGATGCCATCTATAGCAGCCGAATCCTGTCGGGTCTATTAACTGCAAATAAAGATTGGAGCTCCTCTTGGAGCGGGATGGGAGATGCCTATCAGTCCGCTCTCGAATCCAAAATGATGACTCGTTTCGGCCTAGCCTGCAAGTTCACGAAAAATATCCCGATAAGCAAGGAAGAGAATGCCGTTAATCATTTGATCGGCAGCGATCCTAAGGCTACACAAGCTTTTCTCGGCATCTATAACTATGCCAATGAACCCGAAGCAATCGCAGCAGCGGTAGCCGAGTTCATTGGACAACATTCTTAATATAGACTAAAGGCTTCCCCTTCAGCTTCGTGCCAAGCAGGAAGTGTAATTCGCTCCGCAAATGACTATCCCGGTTTAATGCATGCTTCAAGACACGGCAAACATCAAAGAGGCGCCGGATGGTTGTTCATGTCATCCCTCTCTTGTATAGCCGCCAATACGCTCTCACGGATAAAAGTGTATTCGTCCGTTACTCCCTACCTCACCTTTTCAGGAAATATGCCGAGCAATTCACGAACCGGATTATAGTTATTGCGGGCGAAGTATGTAATTACGCCGCCGCCGATCAAACAGCAAATAAGCAATCCGAGCAGGTTTAAATTGCGAGTCTCTCTGGCTCTCTCCCAAAAGACATCAGGTGGGAAAGCGCTTATATACCGCCCTGGCATCCCTCTGCTTCACACAGCCCGGGTCCGCATACGGCGGTTCCAAAAGGTTAACCAGGCTTTTATATGATGCCAGGCGTGCAATTAAAAAAACGAGCCTGATTACAGGTCTCGTTTTCTATGACATTATTCTATTCAATTAGCTGATGAGTGCCATGAGGCTTTTAAATTCCAATTCTTCGAATTTATTCATTACTTGTGCGCGATTCACCTGCCAGCCGCAGCTTGTGAATTCGATCTCAATCGGGACATCACAGCGGATTGTCGCCAGATCGCGGGACATGTGAAGCATCTCGATATCGGCTTCTATTTTGGCCCGAATGGTCTTCGATAAACGATCGAGGTTCTCCAGAATACCGCTAACCGAGCCGTGCTCCTGAACGAGTTTGTAGGCTGTCTTCTCGCCGATCCCTTTTACGCCCGGATAGTTGTCGCTCGTATCGCCCATCAGCCCTTTTACGCAAATGATCTGTTCTGGCGTCAATTGGCGTTCCTCATGCAGGAATTCAGGCGTATAAACGGCATAATTGCCTTGGCCCTTCTTCATTATGACAACCGTAATCCGGTCATCCACTAGCTGAAGCAAATCATGATCACCTGAGAGCACATAGACATGCGCTTCGCTGCTGTGCCGTTTGGCCAGCGTTCCTATGCAATCATCCGCTTCATATCCTGCCAGTCCGACGTTCGGTACACCGAAGCTCTCAACGACCTCTTTGACAAGATCAAACTGGGGAATGAGATCCTCCGGCGCTGAAGGCCGGTTAGCTTTGTATCCTTCATACTGCGTGGTCCGGAAGGTCGTGCTCCCCATATCCCAGCAGCATACAACATGAGTGGGTTCAAACTTTTGTACGGCGTCCATAAAATATTTAACAAATCCATAAATAGCATTAACCGGAACGCCTGCACTCGTACGTCTCACACTGCCGCCGTAGGAGTTTGCAAAGAACGCCCGAAACAAAAGCGCCATTCCATCGACCAGCAGCAGCTTATTGGTATTCTCTTCCTGAATCATTTATTATACCTTCCCTCTCTGTTATTCCATGTTCATGTGACTTTATCGGATCCTCTATTCGCCTCGTATAAATCGACCGATTCGCTGTGCCGCTTCAATCAGTCTGCTCTCATCTTCTACCAATGCAATGCGAACATAGCCCTCGCCTTCCGCGCCAAAAGCATCGCCGGGTATCACTGCAACACCGCATCGATTTAACATTTCCCGGGAAATTCGACGTGAATTCCAAGGATCAGACAGACTCCATTTCATGGCTGGAAGCGGCGCCCAGACAAACATGGTGGCTTTAGGATTCGCAACATCCCATCCTTGCTCACGCAAAGCATTCAAAAAAGCATCTCTCCGCCGTTCATATAATAAACCGACTGCTGCATGATTTCCCGCCATATCCTGATGAAGCGCAGTGATGCCAGCTTCTTGGACGGGAAGAAACACCCCGTAATCAATATTTGCCTTGAGCTCTCTTAGAGCACCTACCGCCTGCTCATTGCCTGCCAGAAAGCCGATCCGGCAGCCTGCCATATTGAAGCTTTTGGATAAGGAATGAAATTCTACCGCGATATCTTTCGCACCCTCGACTTCCAAAATGCTCGGCGGTCGGTAACCATCGAAGGCCATTTCCGAATACGCCAGATCATGCACAATTAGAACGCCATGCTGTTTGGCAACCGCTGCCGCCCTAGTGAAAAAGGCTAAATCAGCCACCGCTGAGACAGGGTTGCTCGGATAATTGAGCAGCATGAATTTGGCCTTGCTCCAAACTTCCGCTGGAATAGCAGCAAAGTCCGGCAAGAAATCATTCTCTGGACGAAGAGGCATATAATACGGCTCCACGCCAGCCAGTGCAAGTCCAGCTGCATAGACCGGATATCCCGGATCGGGCACCAGCGCAATATCTCCAGGATCGCAGAGCGCCAGCGCGAGGTGGCCAAGGCCATCCTGAGAGCCCATCAACGAAAGCAGCTCTGTTTCGGGATCGACCTGGACGCCAAATCGGAACTGCAGCCATTGAGAAGCCGTTTGAAGAAAGTTCCCGCTTCCCTTGGATCCCGGATAGGCATACGCAGTATCACGAAGAACCGCTTCACTCAATGTCTGTCGAATAGACTGGGATGGCGGCAAATCCGGACTGCCTATACTCAAGTCAATTACATCTCGTCCCTGCTGCTGCGCTTCCTGCTTCCACTGCGCTACTTCGGCAAAAATAGACGATCCCAGCATCGAAAGCCGCTTGGCACGCCATGATTTTGTTGTCACCGGTATAACTCCTTCCTTAACGACTCCAGACGCGGTCGTATTCTTCATCCTTGAAGCCAACCGTGACTTGTTTGCCATCCGTTACGATCGGGCGTTTGATTAATCGGCCGTTAGAGGCAAGCAGCTTGATTTTCTCCTCATCCGACATGCCCGGCAGCACATCCTTAAGACCCATTTCCTTATATACTTCGCCGGATGTATTGAAAAATTTCTTGATCTCTAATCCGCTGCGCTTGACCAGCTCTTCGATAACCTCGGCTGAAGGCGCCGTTTCATAGACGTTATGCGTTTCCAGCTCATGGCCTTTGGATTTAAGCGATTTGATAGCAGCGCGGCATGTACCGCATTTGGGATATTCGTAGATGGTGAGTGTCATCGTAAATCTCCATTCTATTGCATAGCGCTTATTTTTATTTATTGATTGGGCTGCGCCCAGAGGCTAAAGTGCCCTCACCCTAGGAAGAGCCATCGCCCTAAGAAGAGCCCTACCCCTAAATCCCCCTCCCGAGGAGGGGGACCCCAGAGGGCCTGCCCTCTGGACTCCCGTTACATAACGGTTGTGTTAGAGAGGCGGAACTTTGCTGCTTATGAGCGTGGAACGAGTGTGCCTTTGGCACATACTTTCATTTTAGCGCTCCGTGTAACGGCTGTGTTAGAGAGGCGGAACTTTGCGCTTATGAGCGTGGAACGAGTGTGCTTTTGGCACATACTTTCATTTTGGCGCTCCGTGTAACGGCTGTGTTAGAGAGGCGGAACTTTGCGCTTATGAGCGTGGAACGAGTGTGCTTTTGGCACATACTTTCATTTTGGCGATCCGTGTAACGGCTGTGTTAGAGAGACGAAACTTTGCTGCTTATGAGCGTGGAACGAGTGTGCCTTTGGCACATACTTTCATTTTGGCGCTCCTTAATGAACGTGTGTGTCTTAGAGGCGGAACTTTGACGATTAGGAGCGTGGAACGAGTGTGCCTTTGGCACATACTTTCATTTTGGCGCTCCGTTTAATGAACGTGAGTGTCTTAGAGGCGGAACTTAGCTGCTATGGCTTGGAACGAGTGTGCCTTTGGACACACTTTCATTTTAGCGCTCAACTCTATCCTCTCTATTATACGCTTATAGCTTGCGAAGCTGGGCTTCTAGATCTTGGAGATCTTGGGGGAGTGCGGCTTCGAATCTCAGGCGTTCCCTGGTAATCGGATGCGTGAAGGAGAGGATCGCCGCATGCAGAGCTTGGCGGGATACCGCTGCTTCTAGTGCCGCTGATCCGCCTTCCTTCGTTCCTTGTTCGCTTCCGTCCTCACTAGGCGCTATGGCGTAGCCATAGAGCTTGTCCCCAATCAGCGGACAGCCGATGTGCTTCATATGGACGCGGATTTGATGCGTTCGCCCTGTTTCCAACTTCAAGCTTACCTTCGCTGCCATACCTTCCCCAAAGGTCATTTCCGTTGCATAATGAGTTACCGAAGGATACCCGTCCTGCCGTACGACCCGAACATGAGGGTCCTCTGAGTCACGGTCGATCGGCTCGTCTACCGTTCCGCTTGCGGTTGTCGGGGCTCCATATACATAGGCCCAGTATCGCTTCTCGATCTCACCGGCCTGCAGCTGCTCGGACAACTGCTGGTGGATATATGGGTTTTTGGCAATGGCGACTAGTCCTGAGGTATCTTCATCCAGTCGATGAACAGGGCGGAACCGAACCTTCTCCCCTTGTTCGCGCCAGTGATAGACAGCTGCGTTTGCGATCGTTCCTGTGTAATGGCCATGAGTAGGATGAACCACAATGCCGGGAGGTTTGTTGACGATCAGCAGATCACGATCCTCATAGACGATATCCAGAGGAAGAGGCTGCGGCAAAATATCGTTGGATTGCTCCTGCTCCATCCGCACCTCAAGAAGATCGCCTTCCTTCAGGCGATCGTTCGTATACACACGCTCTCCATTGACCGTTATTCCCTTCTCCGTAACCTTAACCCGCGAAAGCAGCTTGCGCGAAACGCCAAGCCGCTGCTCGAGAACCTTTCGAACCATTCTGCCGTCATCTTCTGCCGTCACCTGAATAGTCAACGGCTCATAATAGAGGGTTTCGCTCATTTGCTGCTTTTACGGAAAACTTCCGCGCTTCTAACGTACTCGGTATCCGGCACGCCGAGCTTCGCATTTGCCGCCCGAGCAGCGGCAAAGAAATAATCGGATAGGCGGTTCATATATTTCAATACCTCTTGGTTAATCGCCAGCTCATCCGACAAAGTCACAATACGGCGTTCTGCTCTGCGGCAGACGGTCCGGCAAACATGAAGCAGAGCGGACACTTCGCTGCCCCCCGGCAAAATAAACCGTGTAATCTCCGGCGCTGCATCAGTCAGCTCATCAATCCAGCTTTCCAGGCGGGAAGCCGGTTCTGCAGACATTTTGAACGAGCGCCCTTCCGGATCAGCAAATGCGAGATCGGATCCACAGTCAAACAGCTCCTGCATGATTTCAACAAGCTGGACGTTCAGCTCATTCAGCTGACCGGTTGACAGAGCTGCCGCTGCCGCTTGACCGACAAAAGAATTAAGCTCGTCGATCGTCCCATAAGCCTCGACCCGGCTGTCATCCTTGCGGACACGCCCCCCAATAACCGACGTTTTTCCTTCGTCCCCGGTTCGTGTATATAGTTTCATCGTTTGATCATCTCCTTCAATAACTACGTTCAAATATAGCATAAAACCAGGCTTCAAAACAGAAAAGAAGCCCCGGTAGGGCTCCTTTATTGGGCTTAGAAGATTACTGCACCGTCGTCCGTCTTCTTATGAAGTACATATATTCATTGATCTTAGCATCGAGTTTCCGACTCAGATCAATTACCTTTTCGGAATTAAGGGTCAACTCTTCCAAATAAGACTGTTCCATCTTCGTTCTTAGCGTATAAATTTCTTCTTCCAATATCTGCATGGTCGAGGACGTACGCTTTGCAAAAGGGGTGCTCGAATGTTTCCGAAACGTGAAACCACAATCCGCATAAGCCAATTTCATCCCTCCCTGTCATCAATCAGCGAATTAGCTTCATCACGCTAGGCAACACGAATTTGTTAAAGATTTATTAAATTATAACAAAGAATTACAAATATGAATATATCTTTTTCTTTTTCATACTCCTTTGAGTCTCCTAACAAAGATCCCGATTCGCTCGATCGCCTCTGTAATTTGACTAACGGAAGTCGCATAGGAGCAGCGCAAATGTCCTTCTCCGCCCAAACCGAATACATCTCCCGGAACAGCGGCAACCTTCTGCTCCATCAGCAGCCGGGTTGCAAATTCCTCGGAGGTCAGTCCGGATGCTTGAATGGAAGGAAAAGCGTAGAAGGCCCCTTGAGGTTCGCGGCATTCAAGCCCAATTTCACGAAAACCCTGCACAACAAGTCTGCGGCGCTGGTTGTAGGATTCGGTCATTCGATCCTTCTCCTCCAGCCCGTTCTTGAGAGCTTCAAGCGCTGCAACCTGTGACATATTCGAAGCGCACATCACCGTATATTGATGAACCTTGAGCATCGCCGCGATAATCTCATGATGCCCGCAAGCGTATCCAATCCGCCACCCTGTCATAGCAAAAGCTTTTGAAAAGCCGCTAACCAGAATCGTACGATCCCTCATGCCGGGCATGGATGCAAAACTGACATGCTTCGATCCATAGGTGAGCTCTGCATAAATTTCATCAGAGATAACAATGAGATCATTCTCTTCTACAACCTTGGCAATTGGCAGCCAATCCTCGTAAGTCATTATGCCTCCGGTTGGATTGCTCGGATAGCTTAATACCAGCACCTTGGAACGCGGTGTGAGGACAGCCTTCAACGATTCCGCCTTCAGCTTGAAGTCATCCTTCGCATACGTCTCGATACCAACCGGAACACCGCCGCTAAGCGAAGTTATAGGAGAATATGAAATATAGCAGGGCTCCGGAACAAGAATTTCATCTCCAGGAGAAATAAGAACACGCAGTGCAAGATCGATCGCTTCACTGCCGCCGACCGTAACCAGAATCTCGTTAGCCGGATCGTAAGTAATATCGAATTGCGTATGAAGATACGATCCGATTTCTTCTCGAAGCTCAGGCGTACCTGCATTGGAGGTATATTGGGTTTTGCCCATTTCAAGCGCGTAGACGCAAGCCTCGCGAACATGCCATGGCGTAACAAAATCCGGTTCGCCCACTCCAAGCGTTATGATATCCTTACGACCGTTAGCCAAATCAAAAAAACGCCGAATGCCCGACGGCTTAATTCCTCGTACCTGCGGGGACAAATAATCAGCCATCGATGTCCGCTGAGCTCGGGAACCGGCTTGTTTCTCTTCGTCTTTAATCATTGTCAGTCACCCTTTACTTTACGGTGAGACCAGAAGACGGTGGTCGTCTTCATGCTCTTCGAATATAATGCCATCTTGTTTGTATTTCTTCAAAATAAAGAAGGTTTTCGTTGAAAGCACGGCATCAATCGGCGACAGTTTATTAGAGACGAAAGACGCAACGTCTTTAAGTGTTTTTCCTTGAACCTCAACAAGCAGATCGTAAGCGCCGGACATTAAATAAACTGATTTTACCTCTGGATATAAATAAATCCGTTCCGCTATGCCTTCAAACCCGCGGCCGCGTTCCGGTGTAATTTGTACTTCGATGAGTGCTGTAACCTTATCGTCATCGACTTTGCTCCAGTTGACTACAGTCGCATATTTGACGATGACATGATCCTGCTCCATTTCAGCAATCTCCTGTTTTACATCTTCCAGGGGCTCATCCAGCATCGTTGCAATGAGCTCCGCACTTCGCCTTGCATCTTCTTTCAGCAGCTCTAATATTTTAATCTTACGTTCATTCATGGTCAAAGCCCTCCTCAAGTAAACGGTCCGCAAGCGCCTCTTAAACTGCGCTAGTTATAATGACTATCTTACAACGAATACAGGCTTCCTGCAAAGTGCAGACAATTCAGACACGTCCCTATCCATAAGAAAAAGGCCCCGGAGGGCCTTTTTGTAACCGATTAGCTGTAGAATTGATTTTGATTCTGCTGCTGACCAGCCATTTGTTGATGCTGCTGATTCTGCATGAATGGCTGGAACTGCTGTTGGCCAGCACCGATCTGCTGCAGCAATTGCGCTGTTTTTTGCTCCATTTGTTGGTTCTGCTTGATTTGCTTGTCAACTTCTTGACGCAGTGCAGGCGATGCGGTGCTGTACATATTTTGCGATTCCATCGCCTTGAAGAGCTGACCTTGAAGCTGCAGCGTGCTGTTAAGCAAATTCGTAAACAGCTGGCGGATTTGCGGACAGCTCGACTCCGTCGCTGCAGTGGCATACTCACGCACGACCCGCTTCAGGTCGGAAAGCACTGTATAAGCTAAATCCTCATCAGGCAGTAACGACTGGTGATGCTGGGCTTGTCCTTGTTGCTGGTACATATTATTCCTCCTAAAAGTTTTTGCGATACTTCTTGAATTAGCTTCTCTGCGAGCAACAACTTGCTTCGAAAGCATACGCTAAGTTTTTGCGGTACTTCTTGAATTAACTTCTCTGCGAGCAAAAACTTGCTTCGAAAGCATACGCTAAGTTTTTGCGATACTTTCACGTTACCTGATTAATTTGCCGGCTGTGTCGGTGCTAGCTGTTGATGATGCAGCAGAGCCTGCTGCAGCATATGGGCATGCTGTTGATGTGTTTGGAGCATTTGTCCGCAAACCTGCTTAATCGCTTGGTTACTGGCCGATGCTGCGACCACGGCGCACTGCTTAATCAGCAAATCTTCATTTGAAATGGAATCAACCACATATTCCAGTTCTTTTGCAGTTATTGGCTGCATGGAAATCCCACCTTTTTTCCAATTTATTTGAACCTCATGTAGTTTACCCTGACAATCGTTTGCTTATGTATCCGGGAATTCCCCCAGAGTGGAGGATATTTCCGGTGTTCGGGACTCATGGCAGATGGACCGTCTTCACATGATCGAAGTGCAGATAGACGGCATTCCCGCCTGCGGTTGACAGTTCAATCATGTTCTGGTCGATGCTTTTAAGCACGCCGATTTTATTCGGATTTTCTCCCAGATCCAAGATGACGAATTCGCCGATCAGCTTACGAAGCTGTTGATCAAACGTACGCGCTAATGTAATTGGCGAAGGCTTCAGCGGAAATTGCTCAGGTGTAAGGGTATACGGCGTCACATTGGGATTATACGGAATTAAATATTTCAGATGAGAAAGCGATACGATGACGGAATGATACACGGGTGAGTAGAATACAAAGAAATCATTCATGACACTCGTTAAGTAGCCGTGAATAGATTGATTGCCGGCGATATAAAGCTCGGAGAACATCCCCTTGGCATTCATGAGCACTTTGCGGTATGAAATTGGATCATTTGTCGGTTCAAAAAGAATCTCCGGCGCATCCACTTCCTGATATTCGCGTGTAGCTAAACGAAGCTGCTGTAAGTGGATGAGCGGGACATAAAGAAACTGGGTTCCATTGTGAAGTACAAGAATATCCTGTCCTAGATCAATTAATTTACCTCGAATGGGCATTGTCTTGCCCGAAATATCAAGTTCAACGTATTGATCCAATAAAGGGTGACGATTTTTCATGGAATCGACCTCCTTTCATCCTATTAATTGCGTCCAAGCGTAGAGACTGAGCAGACTTATGAGCAGCCCCGCTGGAATGATGACCACTGAAACCTTCATATACATTTTCCACGAAAGTTTGATTTGATGTTGACGCAAAATGAATAACCATATCAGCGCTGCCAAAGTACCCGGAGGAGTAAGGAGAGCACCGATGTCACTACCTAAAATGTTTGCCAAATAGGCAAGCTGGAGCGTATGCGGATCCAAATTCATTTCAGTCAGCGATAACGTTCCAATCATGACCGAGGGCAGATTGTTCATCATGTTCGACATGATCGTCAGCAGTCCACCAGTAACGATAACGACGTTCAAATCGCCGGAATTGAGGAGTGGGGCAAGCTCACGAACTAGGAAACGAGTGAGACCGATCTGCTGCAAGCCTTCCACGAGCACATAGATACCGAACGCAAATAAGAGGATATGCCACGGGGTCTTAATAAGCAGATCCCGCACACCGGTGCCGGTTCGAAACCATCTAAGTGCAATCAATATACCTGCACCTGTAATGGCGATCCACTCCATCGGCACTCCAAAGCCGGATCCGATAAAGAACCCAGCTCGAGTGGCGACGACAATAATCATGCATATCCGAAATAGCCACCAATCGACAGGGGGATTATCTTGGGCGTCCATCAGTGGATGAAACTCGCGTTTCCTATCTTGTGCGGAGGGGTTTATCCATCCAGGCCGAACCGTCTGAATGCGTTTGGGAACTTGTTTGCGAAAATAGGAATAGAGGAAAAATGCGATCGCGACTATACCAATCATAGATGGAACGAGCATTCGAAGAGCATACTCATTTAAGTCAAGTCCGACAATTCGCAGAGCAATGAGATTAGCGATATTGCTTACGCCGATTGGAGCACTGGCTGCTGTGGCGATTATCGCCCCGCTTATTAGATAAGGAATTTTCTGATGCAGTTTGAACTGAAGCAGATTGGTCATTTTCAGAATAATAGGTGTAGTAATGAGAATGCTTCCGTCATTATTGAAGAAAACCGTCATTAGAAAACATAGAGCAATAACGCAGCAAAATAACCGAATGCCCGAACCGCGTGCGTATTCAATCATATTAAATGCCGCCCACCGGAAAAAACCGATACTGTCGAGAATGATGGACATTATGATTGTAGACAAAATTGTAATGGCTGCACCGCTTACGGTTTCTGCGATCGAACTAAGACTCGTAAGCGGTACAATGCCGGTTAGTAGAAAAATAGCTGCTCCCGCAGATACCGGGATTGACTCATTTAAACCTTTGGGCCGCCATATAATGAGAGCAATCGTTAGTAGGAAGGTTAGGATAACAATCGTTGTTTTTGCATCAGCCATGCTGATGCGCCTCGCCTCGGAGCTGAAGCTCGTGAGCGATCGTTTCTAAGCCCGCTTCTTCTATTTCATTCCGCTGCAGGACAGTTTCTGCTGCCGCCTGAGATAGGGGTACGGGAGAGAGAAGCAGAAAGAGTAAGATACCTGCTAGAGCGATAATCAAAGCGATAATCATTATTCTCCCCCCTTGTCAGTGATTGGGCTGCTGCCGGGTGACGTTATGAGCTCTAGTCACCCGGCAAAAATCAGCCTCTGTTGCCTGCGCGCAAGGAGTTCATTTTTGAAGATGCTTTGCTGCCGTTTTTGCTGCTGTTTTTATTTTTATTGCTGTTTTTGCTGCTGTTTTTGCTGCTGTTTTTGTTGCCTCTGCTGCCGCCGGAGCCTTTGCTGCCGCCTGAGCCTTTGGTGCCGCCTGAGCCTTTGCTTCCGCCTGAGCCTTTTGTGCCGCCTGAGCCTTTGCTGCCGCCGGAGCCTTTGCTGCCGCCTGAGCCTTTGCTTCCGCCTGAACTTTTGTTTCCGCCGGAACCGTTGCTGCCGCCTGAACTTTTGTTTCCGCCAGAGCCGTTGCTGCCGCCGGATCCCTTGCTGCCTTTGCTGCCTTTGCTTCCGTTGCTTGCGTATTGGCCAGTATGCTTAACGGTTTTAATATGGTAGAGCGGGATTTGAACTTTTTCTTGTCCGACAACAAGCAGCAGAGATTGACTGCCTACTTCAGCTATGAAGCCATCAATTTTCTCTGGGCCGCCCCAGTTGACTTGAACGAATTGCTGAGTCAATTTGCGAAGGACACCAACGAAGCTATCAGCAACGATAAAGTTGTTCGCTTTCGAGCGTCCGCTTTTTTGACCCGGCAGATCCGTTACGCTTTTGATGTGGCTTGCATTGACATAAACAAGGCCTGTAGAAGTACGCAATGCGACATACCCTTCTTGAACGCCAACTAATACACCATCAAACGATTCAGGACCGCCGCGGTTAATCTTAACCAACATGCCGATTTTGCTGTTCAAATAATTATCATGCTTCTCATGCTTGTCACTTTTATGCTGTTCCATAGTAGGTGATACCCCCGTGTTGTTAGAATTGTGGTCGTAGAATCTACCGTGCATACCATACGGTTTGTAGCTCACTTGGTTACTCCATGATTGGTTGCTACTTCTGTTACAACAATCTCTCATTTAATAATCCCTCCATGTAATAAATAAATGCCATTTCACAAGGACGACCGGCACAAATACGATCGCGACTACCTGATTTACGGTTCATCCATCTCGCTTCGGCTCTCATCCCTCCATTACTTGCCCCGGTGATATCTATCATGGGAGACAATTTATACTATATTTATATGTATCTCGTAGCTACGCGGTACTAGATTGTTATCTATTTTCCATAACATTGCTCAATAACCTAGTCCGATTACTAGATTCGCAACATAGCTTGTATTAACACTATTAAAGGAGGAGATTTACAAATGCCAAAATCAAATGGAAGCAATGGCTCGCAAGGAACTCGCGGCACTCGCGGCAGCAATGGTTCGCAAGGAACTCGCGGCACTCGCGGCAGCAATGGTTCGCAAGGAACTCGCGGCACTCGCGGCAGTAACGGCTCGCAAGGAACTCGCGGCACTCGCGGCAGTAACGGCTCGCAAGGGACTCGCGGCAGCAACGGTTCGCAAGGAACTCGCGGCAGCAACGGTTCACCCGGTGTAGCGTAAGTAAAAAGACTTATTCCAGCTAGGCAGTGACCAGTAGAACTCCCGCCGCATAAGGTAAATAAGCAAAAGCCTATCGTATACCGATAGGCTTTATCTTTTGCTTAAAGGAGTGGGTCCTATTGTCCGGGGAAGGACTACCGAGCCGTAAAATCACGATTCAAACCGAAGACCTTAAGGAACTGCAAGCAAATGTATGGAGCAATCAGTTTGCTCCCATAAAGCTTGAGATAGATGGGACACCATATGAAGCGCAGTTACGATTTCGCGGAGGCCATACACGAAACTATCCCAAAAAATCGTATGAGATCCGATATGGCAGCAATCAAACCCTCCACTGGAACGCAGAGTTTGACGATCCGTCTATGATCCGCAACGCGCTCTCTTTTCAATTCTTTAACATGATCAATGTTCCGTCTCCAAAAACCAGGCATATCTGGTTAGAGTGGAATGGGCAGCCTCACGGCGTATACCTGGAGCTTGAAGCAGTGGACCGGACTTTCTTCTCCAAACGCGGGATCTCAAGCAAATCTCTAATTTATGCTGTTAATGACAGAGCTGACTTCAGATTAATTGATTCTGACACAGGGATGGATAAATCATCATTATTTGACGGCTATCGGGTAATGCGCGGGGATGACGACACAAAAACGCGGATGATCCAATTCGTGCGCCGGATTAATCGTTCCACCGGGAAAAACCATTTATCGTATCTTGCAAATCGGTTAGATGTGGGACTGTATTTGAAATGGCTGGCTGGCGCTGTGCTTACAGGAAATTATGATGGTTTTGATCAAAACTACGCTCTCTATGAGCACACATCCAGCGGTAAATACAGGATCATTCCTTGGGATTATGAGGGAACATGGGGGAGAAATTGCTACGGCAGGCTGTGCGGCAGTGACTTGGTCGATGTAAAGGGCTACAATATGCTGACACAGAAAGTGCTTGCTTACAAAACCTACCGGCAGGCCTACCGTAAAATTTTAACCAATCTATTATCAACTCAATTCAGATGGAAAGTCATTGAACCGGTAATTTCAGAGCTATATAAGAAAATTACTCCGGCCATTCAAGATGATTTTACACGCAAATGGCCGTTTTATTCGTTCGAAGAAGAACCGGACGTATTCAAGACCTACGTTCAGGAACGCCGGGCTATTATTAAAGACGAACTGAAAAAGTGGACCGATTAGCTCTTAGAAGATACCCATACTTAAATATCTTTCTCCGCTATCTGGTGCAATGCATAACACACGCCCGCCTGCTCCAATGCGGCGGGCCTGCTGTAAGGCCGCCCATACCGCGGCACCGGAGGATGGACCAAGAAGGAGACCTTCTAATCTGGCAAGCTGCCGCATCGTATCCAGTGCATGCTCATCAGAAACCTGAACAATTTCGTCATAGACGGAGGTATTCAATATAGAAGGAATAAATCCGGGACTGGTTCCAACAAGCTTATGCGGCCCAGGCTTACCCCCAGAGAGAACCGGAGAGCCTTGAGGTTCTACCACAACTACATATAATCCGGGTATAGCTGCTTTCAACGATTCCCCTGTACCTGTAATCGTTCCACCCGTTCCTGCAGTTGCGATAAAAACATCGAGCCTGCCATCCGTCTGCTCCAATATTTCCGGAGCAGTCGTCACACGATGAATATCGGGGTTCGCTGCATTCTCAAATTGGTTAGGAATGAAGCTCCCCGGAAGCTGTGTTTGCAGCTCTTTTGCCTTGTGAATCGCTCCCGGCATTCGTTCTGCTGCCGGAGTGAGAACAACCTCAGCACCATAGGCCTTCAATAAACCAATTCGCTCCTTCGACATGTTATCCGGCATGATCAGAATAAGCTTATAGCCCTTTGCAGCGGCGTTCATTGCAAGACCGATGCCCGTATTGCCGCTTGTCGGCTCAATGATCGTATCCCCGGGTTTGATGAGGCCCTGCTGTTCAGCGGCACTTATCAAGGAGGAGGCCGCTCTGTCTTTGACACTGCCGCTTGGATTGAACCTCTCCAGCTTCACGAGTACCTCCGCATCTCCCTGCCTAACAAGCCGTTGGAGGCGGAACACAGGTGTTTGACCAATCAGCTCTGTTATTTGATTCACAATTCGGGCCACAGTGCTCCCCTCACTTTCATTCTTTCATATCAACATGCATCCCATTACCGCTTCAATGGTTCCCGGCTCTGCGGCCGCAAGAAATTGCGCATCAGCAGCCAGCTCACGATAGGAAAAGCCCCCACGGCCAGCATGAGCCAAGGTACCGTTTGCGGTGAGTGGCTGACAAATGGAAGTACCACCAAATAAGCAGAAATGCCAATCACTCGTCCAATTGTCAGTCCAGCTTCACGCAGAATAATAAATTCCTCACGCTGCTTCGCGCTCTGTTCGTCTCGGCCTATAAGATCAAATACGGTTGACGTCATGGGAATGATATAGAGCGGCATGAATAAGGCCGTTCCAAGGCCAAACCAGAGTAAAGTACCGTAACTTAAAGGCCAAAACAAGGGCAGAATAACGAGCGTAATCGCAAAGGTACCGAGCATCATAGCTGTCTTTCTCCGCGGCGGAGTCAACACCTTTCCGATGATCCAGAAACTGATAAGCGCTACAAGCGATGTAAGCAAAGAAAAGTTACCCAGCTTCTGTTCATTCGTGGTTGCCATATAGACCAGCAGACCGACCAGAAACATAAACACGCCCTCGCGTACCCCTTGAGCAATGATAGCGGGCACGGCTAGCCGCCAGGGGTTTCCCTTTTGCCGCAGCTGTCTAATCCCGTGAAGCCATTCGTAATGTCCATTTGCCGCACGTTTCTTCAGCCAGAAGCTTAATACAGCAGCAATAGCATAAGTGATGGCGGATATCGTGAAAATAATGGTATAACCGCGTTCCCCTTTATTAGCAGTAATCAGAAAGCCCGATATCCAAGGCGCAATAATACCCGCACCTGAACCCAGCAGCCCCGCCCACCCATTAAAGCGGTCGCGATTGCCCGGCTCTGTAATTTCAAAATAAACGACGTTAAAAGCAACCCAGAAGAGTCCAAGTGAAAGTCCATTAAACATACCCAGCGGTATCGCGTACGCAACCGCGGACTTGCCGAGCAAAAGCACGATAAAATAAAAAACTCCGGACAGCGCGACGCCGAGCCGGAGGCTGTTCATCTTATTATGTTCCTTTACCCACTTGCCGGCCAGCCAAAAGGTTAAACCGCTGACTACATACTGGCTAAAATTGAACCACCCGATTAAAGCAAGCGACTGGCTGGCCTTCCAGAGATAGATCGGCAGAAAAGTTCCGGATAAAGCGTTGGCAATTCCGAGAAGTCCTTGTACCGCAAGCAGCAGTATGGCTTGACTGTCTAAAGCTCGTCCTTGTGATCGACGGCCTTCATCTTTGCCAAATGAAGTTGTACGCAGTTTATCGGTATCCGCTCCTGCTGCCGCCCATCTGGATTTTACCGAATGTTTACCTTTTTCCAAGCTAAATCCTCCCATCAGCACCGCACTTTGCGAAGTTTCTTCAAGTAAGTTACCCCCAAAGCGGCATCTGCATGCTGGAAAGAGAAGTTATTGATTATCGGCTGCGGCCTTTGCCAGTGATCGTACTAGACGTTCTTGATCCTGCGGGCTGAGTCGATTGACGGAATGGAAGCAGGACGGACAGACATACATCACAACCTTGAACGGAGGTGACAGCAGCGGTGCCTGAAGGGCTTCCGGAATTCGTGGTGTAAATTGATCGCTTGTTACATCATTCGTTCCGATATCAAGCATATACTCCTGACAAGACGGACATTCCGGAGCTTCGAGCTGATCATCCAGAATCCGCTCCATGGTTTCATCAAGCGCAAGGCGATCACGGCTGTATTGTCTTAATTCCGATACATCGCCAAGCACAGCTTCACGCTGCGTACGGTACGACTTTTCTTCTTCCCAATCGACTTCCTCTTCTACTTCTTCTACCTCTTCTTCATCCTCGTCATCGAGCCCCAGCTTGAGCGTACGATAACCGGAAAGTTCATTGCCGCAGTGCGGGCAATGCTGCTCCGGTCCGAGCTCCTCATCCCATCTAATTTCCGTATGACACCACGGACAAATCGTTTGCTCCTCATCCATTACCGTTTCCTCCGCTTCCGTACGACTTATAGATATTGACATCTATTGTAGTAAATAAATAACGCCAAGCACAACAAAAAGTGCGGCTAGCACGAATAAAGTTCCCCATAAATATTTCATAAGCGGCGGCTGCCCTTCCCTTCGCTACACATTTCCAATCTTTATTGCTAAGCGACCGTTGCACCGATCACATAGGAAAGGGCTGCTGCAATCACCATTGCAATAAAGCCTACCGCCCGGTTATCCTTCTGTATTTCATCATCAATCCGGAAAACGGGCGTTAGGAATTCGAATAAAAAATAAGCAGCGAGCAGCAGGGCAAATCCGAATGTTGCCCACGTCAAGCTCGCATATACCGTTTCATTGGCCTCAATGGAGAATCGGAAGATATTGCATATCCCGAATATCTTACCTCCCGTTGCCATCGCAACCGCAAGATTCCCCTTTTTTATTTCATGCCAGCATTTGTACCGAGTTACAAATTCGAACAAATACAAGAAGATAATGAGCGCAAGAACAGCTACCGATACATAAACAAGCGATGCAGCAAAATGATTGCTAAGCATAGTATCAATTTCTTGCTCCACTATAAATCTCCCCTTTATTTCAGCTCTGCAACAGTAACCCCTGTGCCGCCTTCACCGTAATTTCCCAGACGATAGCTCTTCACATGTTTGTGCCGTCTGAGGAAATCACTGATGCCGGTTCGCAGGATACCCGTTCCCTTGCCATGAATGATATAAATTTGGCCAAGTCCGGCAAGAAACCCTTCATCGAGGAATCGATCCACTTCTACAATCGCTTCTTCTAAATTGGCTCCCCGCAGATCGAGTTCCATCCGGACGTTCTCATCACGTGTTCTCTTCAAGGTGGCGGCCAGCTTAGGCTGCTGTGCCTTTGCCGTCTCCGCCCGCTTAACCAGCTCCAAATCTCCAACGGATACCTTCATCTTCAAAATCCCAAGCTGCACCAGCGCATCATTGCCATTCAGCTCGACGACATGACCCCGTTGACCCAAGCTGTATACCATAACCTCATCGCCGTTCTCGATACGCTGCTGTTTGGCTGCTTTGGATTTGGCCGTTTTCGTTGACTTGTGAAGCTCAGGAACGGCTTCATCCAGCTTCCGCCTTGCTTCAATCAATTTATGATCCTTAACGGCTCCGCCTTCTTCTTTGGCGAGCTGGCGCAGCTCCGCAATAATTTGCTCGGCTTCGCGTTTGGCCTTAACAATCGCTTCGCGAGCTTCCTCCTGCGCTTTGGCCATCAGCTTATCACGCTGTTCATTAAAGCGCTCGTGCTCCGCTTCATGGCGGGCCTGCTGCGCTTCCATTTCTTTTCGCAGCGCTTCTGCCGTCTGACGTTCCGTCTCCGCTCCGATCCGGTTCTCCTCCAGGGAAGCGATCATTGTCTCGACGCGAAGATCTTCTTCACTTACCTCACCGCGGGCATGATCAATAATCGACTTTTGAAGCCCCAACCGCTCAGCAATCGCAAAAGCATTGCTCCGGCCAGGAACACCGACAAGCAGGCGGTAGGTTGGGCTTAATGTCTGGACATCGAATTCCATGCTGGCATTGATGACGCCTTTGCGGTTATATGCATAGGCTTTCAGTTCACTATAGTGAGTCGTCGCTACGATTCGGCAGCCGAGACTATGCATATGCTCAAGCATGGCAATCGCAAGCGCCGAGCCTTCGGCTGGATCCGTCCCTGCGCCAAGCTCATCTAGGAGAACCAAACTTTTTGGCGTCATATTGTTTAATATGCGGATGATGTTCGTTAAATGGCTGGAAAACGTACTTAAATTCTGTTCGATGCTCTGTTCATCGCCGATATCGGCATATATCGCATCAAAGACGCAAAGCTGGCTGCCATCCTCGGCCGGAACGAACATGCCTGTCATCGCCATCAAACTAAGCAAGCCGATGGTTTTGAGCGATACGGTTTTCCCTCCCGTATTCGGACCCGTCACGATGATTGCTGTATAATTGTTACCTAACTCCACATCAATTGGAACAACTTGTTCCCGCGCAAGCAGCGGGTGGCGTCCTCTGCGCAGCTTCAAATAACCGCGGTCATTCATGCGCGGCAAAGTCGCTCCCATCTGATGAGCCAGACGACCTTTGGCAAAAGCAAAATCGAGCGCACCCAGCAGATCGCTGTCCATAAGCAAATCTTCGGCATAATCGGCTGTTTGAGCCGTGAGCTTTTGAAGAATTTTCTCGATTTCCCTTACTTCGGCCAGCCGCAGCTCACGCAGCTTATTGTTCATCACCACAATCGCTTCCGGCTCAATAAATAACGTTGCGCCGGAGCCGGATTGATCATGAATGATACCGCCAAAGTTAGAACGGTATTCTTGTTTCACCGGTATAACAAAACGATCATTACGTATAGTAACAATAGCATCCTGCAGCATTTTCTGTACGGAAGAAGAGCGGATCATTTGTTCCAGCTTCTCCCTTACACGTGCACTGCCGGCCCTGAGCTCACGACGAATGGAAGCGAGTTCGGAGCTTGCACTATCCATCACCTCTGCTTGTTCATCAATACAGTTTAATATCGCATCCTCGAGCGTCTTGTGCTCTGTAAGCTGCTCTGCCATTGCAGCAAGCATAGGAACGGCGTCATCATCATGTAGCTGCAGAACATGACGCTTCAAACGTCTTCCGCCGCGTACCGTTTCTGCAATTTCCAGCAGCTCGGACGGGCTAAGGGTCCCGCCGATCCGGGAACGAAGCACAGAAGCGCGAATATCGACAACGCCGCCAAACGGTGCACTGCCTTTCAGACGATCCGCCTTGTAGGCTTCATCCGTAATTTGCAGCAGCCGCTTTACTTCTTCCAGGTCCGAGCTCGGACGTACAGCCTCAGCCGCGGCTTTACCAAGAGATGTTGCTGCGTGCTGAGTTAATTTATATACAATTTTCGCATATTCTAATGTTTGTAATATTTTGTCATCCACAGTGAGTACAACCCCTCTCGTTCCTTATTATAGCCGATGCATACAACGTATGCCATGCCGTAAGCTCCCATGTATGACGAATGAAAAGCAGGAAACAATAATTGTTGCAGCTAAGAAGGAAAGCAATGCGAGGATTGCAATCTGTCGATTAGCTGTCCGGTTAGATTCTTTGTATGGCCCGAAGAGACACCATACAGGAATCACGGTTTAATTACGTTTTCCTTTGGAGAACTTTAAGGAGGTTTATGCATGCATTTTTTAGGTCACGTAGTTCGTTTTATCGTTGCAGCGATTGTGCTTATGATCGTCGGTTATATTGTTCCTCAGTTCAGCGTTGGCGGTTTCTGGAGCGCATTGTTCCTTGCACTTGTCATTGCCGCGCTGGGCTGGATTGTCGAAGGGATCTTCGGCAAACGGGTGAGTCCTTTCGGACGCGGTATTGTTGGTTTCCTGGCAAGCGCCGTCGTCATCTGGATTGCTCAATTTATCGTCGGCGGCGTATCTGTCACATGGCTTGGGGCCATCCTGGCAGCGTTAGTCATCGGTATAATTGACTTGTTCATTCCAGTGAGCACCCCGTATGAGGCAGGCAGGAGCGACCATCGTAACCGTGACTAAGCAGACTGTCCTCCTACTGGACAGTAAGGTGTTCAGCAAGCTGCAATACGAGAACCGGGCGAATGGAACGCAGCGTTCCGCCCGGTTTTTCCTTGCTTACCGATAAGGATCCGGCACACGCCGTTCATGAATGGTTCAAGAGGATTCATGAGTTCGACACAGTAATTTTATCCAATTAACGGTATAATAGACATGCTTAAGTGCTTGCAAAAACTTAGCATCTGCTTACGGCGTCCGTTTTAACTGCATTGTGCCCTGCACGGGCACAAGAGGCAAAGCCTCGCAAAAACTTAGCATATGCTTAAGGCGTCCGTTTTTACTGTATTGTGCCCTGTACAGGCACAAGAGGCAAAGCCTCGCAAAAACTTTTAGGGGGATTCAAAAATGAAAAAAGGTTTACTGCTTGTCTTCTTGTTGGCAGCTACTGTGCTTGTATTAGCCGCATGCGGTTCGAAGAATAATGATGCAGCTCCTGCATCAGCGAATAACAGCGGTGTGGAAGAGCCGGGAACAGCCGCATCGACTGAGCTGGTAATTGAAGCTTCGAGATTTAAATTTGATCAGCCTGTCTACAAGATCAAAAAAGGCGAAGCAACCAAGATCACCCTCGATTCGTCAGATGGCATTCATGGTATTTCAATACCTGACCTGAATGTTAAACTGGATGCCGGCAAATCAGAGGTTGTCACAATTAATGACGCCGGTGAATATGAATTTCAATGCAATGTGATGTGCGGCACCGGCCACTCTAAAATGGTAGCCAAAATCGTCGTTGAATAATACCAACCGTTCAAACCCGCTTGTGAATCAAATTCACAAGCGGGTTATTTTTTACCTATCAACTTTTACCATTATTTCTGCCCGGATATTCTTTTGTGGGTTCAGCTTATTAATCGCATAAGAAAGACTTATGGCCCGCCTATTCCCCGCTAAGTCGTATGTTTGTTACAATATTAACAACGACGTCAAATGAAACGGAGGCGGGATCCATGGGTGTTCTAGATGGAAGAACCGCTATAATCAGCGGCGCAGGAACTGGGCTTGGCCGGGCAGCAGCCATCTCTTTCGCACAGCAAGGCGCAAACATCGTACTCCTTGGTCGACGACAGAATAAGCTTGACGAAACAGCGGCAATAATTGAAGAACAACAAGGGCTTGGAAGGGTATTGGCGCTCCAGACAGATGTTGCCGTTCCTCAAGAAATTGATTATGCAGTCGAGACAGCCGTACGTACATTCGGACAAGTGGACATATTGATTAATAACGCAGCATCCTTCGAGCCCGGACAGGTCATTGAATTAACGATTGAGGAGTGGACACGTCAAATTGCTACCAATTTGACCGGACCTTTCTTATTGACGAAAGCGGTACTTCCCGTCATGCGCAGAGCGCGCTATGGGCGCATTGTCAACATTACCTCCGGGCTGGCCTGGAATGGGGCTGGCGGGTACGCAGCTTACAGCGCTTCAAAAGCCGGGTTAGAATCACTAACGCGCACAACAGCAGATGAAGAAAATGATTATGGCATTCTTGCTAATAGCTTTAATCCAGGAACTTTGCGTACTGAAATGCATGCAACCGGAAAAGATCCGCTAGTCGTCACACCTCATTTGATTCGACTTGCATCTTTGCCTCAAGATGGCGAGACTGGTACGCTGGTTAATTATTAATGCAGGTAGACACAGTAAAAGGCTGCTTAACTTCCGTTGAAGTTGGCAGCCTTTTAATCTGATAAGTGAAATCTATTTCGAATAAGGGCTATCAGTTCTTTTCCATTAGTTCAATCCACTCATTATATTCAGTTTGCAGCTTGGAATATTCGATCTTCAGCTTCCCATGCTCAATCTGCAGCTTATCGTGGAATTCCTTAAGCGCAGCAGCGTCTGCCAGCTCCGCTTCAAGCTCCGTGATACGTCCGCTGATTTGCAGCGCTCTCTCCCTTGCCTCACTTGTTTCCTGTTCGCTCAGCAGCAGCTGCTCGAGCATTCCTGCCTCAGCTTCTGCATGTGCCGCAGCTTCACGCTTCGCCAGTTCAATCTCCGCAAAAACTTCACTCACCCTTTGATCAGCCTGCTCTGCAGCTTCTTGTGCTGTCCGCTCCGCCTCTGCCATCTGATACTTGGCTTCGTTCATTAAATCAGCCGAACGTTCTTCTGCCAATTGAAGTCTTTCACCCAGCACGGCCGATTCTGCTTTCAGCTTCTCATACTCTTCCAGTAGACGCTCGCTCTGCTTGGCTATTTGACGCTGCTGCTGATCGGATTCATCTGCCATTCTTTTCGCATCGGCAAGCTGATCATTCAGCTCGGTAATCAGCTTCTCCTGCTGTTCCATTGATTGCTTATGACGATTTTCCTTCTGACTGAGCTCCGTAAATTGACGCTGTACGTTCAGAGCCTGGGCTTCCTGCTCACGCATATCTCGCTCCACCCGTTCCAGCGCTGCACGAAGCTCTTCTTCTTGCTCGGAAGATTCGAGCACAGCAAACTCCGCTTCTTCTAATTGAGAGGAAAGCCGCGTTTGAACGGCATCGAAATCACTTTGCGCCTGCTTCAGCTGCTGTGTGAGCTGTTCACGTTCCTGTTCCCAAAGCTCCGCACGCCGGTCAAGCTCATCACGGTAAGCTTGTTTACGCTGCGCCGCTTGTTTTTGGTAGTCTGCCAGCTCAGCGGTTAATTTAGCAGCACTCGCGGCAGCTTCCTCGCTCTCTTGTTTTGCTTGTACGAGCAGCGCTTGAGCTGACTCTCGCTCCTGCTCCAGCATAGCATTCCATTCTGCACGAGTGCGTTCAAGCTCCTCAGCCGCTTCGGCTTGACTGATTGCTAACTCAGCAGCCGCTGCTGCAGCCTGCTTCTCAGCCTCAACTGCCTGAGCTGCTGCACGCTCCGCTTCGTTACGCAATCGATCCAGCCGCTCTCTAGCAGCAATTCTTACGCGCTCCAGCTCAGCCTCAGCAGAAGAACGGGCTTCAAGCTGCTCACGCAGCTCTGTGCGCACGCGCTCTTGTTCCTCCAAAGCTTCAGCTGCAGCAAGCTCTTGGAGCTCTTTTTCCAGCTCCAGCTCCTCTCGCACGCGAGCAAGCTCCGCCTGCGACGCTTCGCGCTCGCTGTCCCGCTGCGCTTCCAGCTCCTCTCGCACGCGAGCAAGCTCCGCCTGCGACGCTTCGCGCTCACTGTCCCGCTGCGCTTCCAGCTCCGCTCGCATGCGCTCAAGCTCCGCCTGCGACGCTTCGCGCTCGCTGTCCCGCTGCGCTTCCAGCTCCGCCCGCACGCGAGCAAGCTCCGCCTGCGACGCTTCGCGCTCCGCAACTGCCTCAGCAGCAGCCAATGCCTGCAGCTCACGTTCGAGTTCCAGCTCCGCCCGCAGATCTGTGCTCACTTGCTCCAGCTGAGCGGCGCCCGCTTCACGCTCCGCCAATTGCTCCTTGTGCAGGCGCTCAAGCTCCGCTTGTAGTTCGTTAAGCGCTCTTTCCTGCTCGAATCGAGCCGCCTCACGCTCGGAATCATGTTCTTCCCGCAAGCGTTCAAGCTCTGCATAAGCGGCTCCGCGCTCGTTCTCCAGTTCCTCGCATAACGCTCCGCTGACCCGCTCGAGTTCAGCTTTAGCTTCGGCACGCTCTGCCTCACGTTCCGCATTCAACTCCGCGCGGACGCGAGCAAGCTCTGCAGCCACTGCAGCCCGAACTTGCGCCTGCTCCCTCGCATGCTGTTCGGCCTGCTTGATCACAGCTTGCTGCGCTTCTTTCAGCGCCTCATGCTCCAGTTCCAGCTCCAAGCTTAATTCATCGCGAACACGCGTAAGCTCAGCAGCTGCCGCTGCACGCTCTTGATCCTGCTCGCCAAGCAGTTGGCTAAGCTTTGCTTCCGCGGCTTCGCTCGCTTCCTTCGCCCCTTCACGCTCCAGCTCCAGCTCGATCCTCAGCTCTTCGCGTACACGCGTAAGCTCAGCAGCTGCCGCTGCACGCTCTTGATCCTGCTCGCCAAGCAGCTGGCTGAACTTTGCTTCCGCGGCTTCGCTCGCTTCCTTCGCCCCTTCACGCTCCAGCTCCAGCTCGATCCTCAGCTCCTCGCGCACACGCGTAAGCTCAGCAGCTGCCGCTGCACGCTCTTGATCCTGCTCGCCAAGCAGCTGGCTGAGCTTTGCTTCCGCGGCTTCGCTCGCTTCCTTCGCCGCTTCACGCTCCAGCTCCAGCTCAATCCTCAGCTCTTCGCGTACACGCATAAGCTCAGCTGCTGCTGCATCACGTTCTTGCTCACGCTCGATTCGCTGCTGCTCGAACTGAGCTGCCGCGGCTTCGCGCGCTTCCTTCGCCGCTTCACGCTCCATATCAAGCTCCGCGCTTAGCTCCGCACGTACATGTTCAAGCTCAGCAAGCAACGCTTCCCGCGCTTCTTGCGCCGATGCCCGCTCAGCATCCTGCTCGGCCTGCAGCTGCGCAAGCTCCCCGCTTAGCTGTCTTTGGACATGCTCCAGCTCCGCAAGATGCTTATCATGTACCCGTTCCAGCTCTGCATTCTGTTCTTCGCGTATTCGTTCAATTGCAGCTTTCTGTTCTTCATCTGCGCTTGCAAGCTTAACATCATATTCTTCACGGACTTGTACCAGCAGCGCTGCTGCAGTTTCACGTTCAGCACTCTGATCTGCAAGCGCCCGCGCCAGGTTAGCAGCTGCCGCGTCCTGCTCTTTCGCGAGCTCCGCACCCAGCTCCTCACGGACCCTTGCAAGCTCGGCTGCTGCAGCTTCACGCGCTGCATGTTGTTCCTGCCGCAAGCGCTCAATTGCTGCAATCTGCTCTTCGCGGACCCGCTCTAATTCTGCATTATGCTCTTCACGATAGATCTCAAGCTCGAGAAGATGCTCCTCGCGCTGCATTTCCAGCTCTGCAACCGCTCTCTCTCTTTCTTTTGAGAGAGTCTCTTCTGCTTCAAGCAGTGCTTTCTCCATTCTACCCTGCAGGCCGGCGCTGATCAGCTCCAGCTCTTCCCTGGAAGACTCACGCTCAAGTGCAAGCTCTTCCTCCGCGCGAACCAGACTCTCGTCTAATTGTTCCCGAAGTGCGTCTACGACCAGCATCGCTTGCTCCAATTCAGCAACAGCTGCGATCCGGCGCTCCTCCGTAATATGCATTTGCTCGTTCTCACGATTCAGTCTTAAACAGTCCTCGGCCATATGTACAGCAGCTAGAACAGCAATTTTGGGCAGATCCAGCCTGGGGTAGCCCTTAGCCAGCTTCTTCATATTCTCATCAACTAAAGCGGCAATCCGTTTAATATATTCAGGGTTGTTATGCCCTGTCAGCTTAAATTGATTACCATATATATCAACCGTTACACGTGTCCGTTCGGCAGCATCCATGGGGCATTTCCTCCTAAAAGTTATTGCGTGGCTCTGCCTGATGATGCGGATTTATCGGCAGCATCAAGCAAAAACTTACTTCGGAAGCCTAATCATTGTTCTGGTATGTTCTTCCTGATCCTGCAAAATAATCGGCAGCAGCAGAAGAACGATTCTGGAAGCCTAGGCTTCATTGATATTTTAACAATCATTACGTATAAATGATATTTTAGTTTTAATTTACAATTAATTCCTGCTGCCGCACCGTACGTTTTCATACCTGAAAGGAAAAGCCGCATCGATATCGGTTCGCAAGGAACTTATTCGATGCGGCTTTAGTTATCTCCTGCCTATTTACGCAATTCTGCGGCAAAAGATTGTTCCAATTTTGTTACAACACGGCTGTGAAGCTCTGTTACTTCTTCATCTGTCAATGTGCGCTCAACATGTCGGTACACAAGGGATAAAGCGACGCTTTTCTTATCAGCGCCAAGCCGCTCTCCCATGAAGATATCGAACACTTGAACAGACTCCAGAAGCTCGCCTGCCGTCTCTCGAACAGACTCCAGCAGCTTACCCGCTTCAACCTCGCGCCCAAGCACAACTGCGATATCACGCTGAATAGCCGGATAACGAGGAAGCGCATGGTATTCGATGTGGAAATTAGCCGCATCATAGAGGGGTTCAAGCTCAAGCTCAAGCACATAGACATCGTTCAAATCATTCTCGATCTGAACGGTCGGATGCACCTGACCGATATACCCGATTGTTACGCGGCCGCGCTCCGTATCGATTTGAACAGCAGCCGTACGTCCCGGGTGCATGTGCTCAGGCTGAGCCGCCGCATAGTGAAGGGATTTGCTTACACCGAGCAGATCCGCGACGGTCTCCAAAATCCCTTTTACATCATAGAAATCGACTGCTTCGGCTTTGCGGTTCCAGCCGGCGGCAATCCGGTTGCCTGTGAGCAGCACCGCAAGACGATGCTTCTCACGCGGCAAGCGGGTCAGTTCTTCTTCATCTGTATGGAAAACACTGCCGATTTCAAAAATCGCCACGTCATCGTTTTTGCGGTTACGGTTATAGGAAGCTGTTTCCAGCAGTTGAGGGAGCAAGCTTGTGCGAAGCACACTGCGATCCTCACTCATAGGAAGTGCAAGGCGGACAGGCCGTACAGAAGCATCGGACAGTGCCGGGAACAGCTTGGTGCGGTCCGGATGCGTGAACGAATAGTTGATAACCTCGTGCAGACCGGCATCTGTGAGACGGCCCCGCAGCTCGCGGCGGATAGCTTGAGGCTTGGTAAGTGCGCCTGCCGTTGCCGCCCCTTCAATCGATGTCGTCGGAATGTTGTCGTAGCCGAATAAACGGGCCACTTCTTCAATTAAATCCACATCTCTCGTAATATCTCCGCGTCTGGAAGGAACCTTCACGGTAAATACCTCATCGATGGACATCTCGTACGGGAATTGCAACCGTCTGAAGATCGTTTCCACTTCCAGCTTGGAGAGCTCCGTTCCGAGATAACGGTTGATTTTATCCAAAGACACTTTCACATCAGCTGCCGCTTGAAGCGCAGCTATTTCCTGTACGATGCCTTCAAGCACATGTCCATCTGCGCAGCTTGCCAGCAAGGATGCTGCACGATCAAGCGCCGGCACGACGCGAGCCGGGTCAACACCCTTCTCAAAACGGATGCTCGCTTCAGAACGCAGCCCAATTTGACGAGAGGTTTTGCGAACCGTCGCGCCGTCAAAGCGAGCAGATTCCAGCAAAATATTAACTGTTGAATCGGTAACCTCCGAGTTTGCTCCGCCCATTACGCCAGCAAGAGCTATCGGCTGCTTGCCATCCGTGATTACCAGCATATGCGGTTCAAGCTTACGCTCCTGATCATCCAGTGTCAGCAGCGTTTCGCCCTCATGAGCCATTCTAACCACGATGCGGCCGCCCGCAACCTTGTCTGCATCGAATGCATGCAGCGGCTGACCGTACTCCAGAAGGACAAAGTTCGTAATATCAACCACATTGTTGATCGGGCGAATGCCGGCTGCGATCAGACGGTTCTGCATCCACTGCGGAGCAGGACCTACCTTCACACCTTTAATGTAACGCGCCGCATAATGCGTGCACTGCTCCTTGGCATCGATCTGCACCGAAATATGTGCGGAAGCCTGCTCTGCGGAGTCATTGATTTGGCTAGCCGGAAGCTTCACCGGGCGGCCTGTCAATGCGGCAACCTCGTAAGCCACCCCGAGCATGCTGAGGCAGTCGGAACGGTTCGGGGTCAAATCCAGCTCCAGCACCTCATCGTCAATCGCAAGGACATCCAGGATCGATTTTCCGATTGGCGTACCTTCAGGAAGCACGAGAATACCTTCCTGCTGTTCCTTAGGCAGAAGCTTATCATTAATTCCCAGTTCTTTGGCTGAGCAGATCATGCCTTGAGATTCTACGCCGCGAAGCTTCGCGCGTTTGATTGCAAAATCACCTGGCAGCTTCGCGCCGATTACAGCAACCGGTACGAGCAGTCCAGCAGCGACATTCTTCGCTCCGCAAACGATCTGCAGCGGCTCGCTTTCCCCTACATCCACCGTACAAACACTCAGCTTATCCGCATCCGGATGCTTCTCGCGCGTCAACACATGGCCGACGACAACGCCGGTCACCCCTTTATTACGGGATTCAACAACGTCAATCTCAATACCGCCGCTAGTCATCAGCTCTGCCAGCTGCTCGCCGGTATAGCCGCTCAAATCGATATATTCACTCAACCATTTATAAGAAACATTCATCGTCTTTGCCTCCTTCTACATTCGGACAAACTGGCTCAGGAAGCGCAGATCGTTCGTATAAAAATGACGGATATCGTCAATGCCGTATTTAAGCAGCGCAATACGCTCTACACCCATACCAAAAGCAAAACCGCTCACTTCTTTAGGGTCGTAGCCGCCCATTTCAAGCACGCGAGGGTGAACCATACCGCAGCCGAGAATCTCCAGCCAGCCGGTTTGTTTACACATTTTGCAGCCGGATCCGCCGCATTGCGCGCACGTAACATCCACTTCCGCACTCGGTTCTGTGAATGGGAAGAAGCTTGGACGCAGACGGATTTGCGCCTGCTTGCCGAACATCAGCTGCACGAACTGCAGCAGCGTACCCTTCAGATCGCTCATGCGAATATTCGGTCCAACGACCAAACCTTCAATTTGATTGAATTGGAAGGAATGTGTCGCATCGTCATCATCGCGGCGGTACACTTTACCAGGGCAGATCACTTTTACAGGCTTGCCGTTCATCGCCTTCATCGTACGAATCTGAACCGGAGAAGTCTGTGTGCGCATCAGAATCTCATCGGTAATATAGAAGGAATCCTGCATATCGCGCGCGGGATGGTCCTTCGGCAGGTTCAAAGCTTCGAAGTTGAAGTAGTCGGTTTCTACTTCCGGTCCTTCTGCGACCGAGTAGCCAAGCCCGATAAAGATATCCTCAATTTCCTGTGTAACCTTATTGAGCGAATGAACAGCCCCGTTCGGGAGCGGCTTGCCCGGCAGCGTAACATCAATCGTCTCCGCGCGAAGACGGTTCTCGGTCTCGGCCTGCTGGAATGCGGACTGCTTGGATTCGATGACCTCTTCAATTGCAGCCCTTACATCATTGCCCACTTGACCGATAACCGGACGCTCTTCTGCGCTAAGCGCGCCCATTCCACGCAAAATCTCCGTCAATGCGCCCTTCTTGCCCAAATATTTGATGCGAAGATCATTCAATTGCTGCGGATTCTCTACCTGCTGCAGCTCCTGCAGCGCCTCTGTCCGCAGTGCTTCCAATCGCTCTTTCATTCCATCCATTCCCTTCTCTATAAATAAAAAAAGGCCTTTCTCCCCGAAAGGGACGAAAGAACCGTGGTACCACCCTAAATTCGAATTACGGTATTACTTTCCCGTAATTCCTCTTAATCCGGATATCGGCCGGATGACCGGTACTCCCTACCCCAAGCTCCTTAAGCGGAAGCCTGTCTTCAAGAGACTGCTCGGAAGTGAACTTCGACAGCCTGATTTCCTAAAGACGCTCTCAATCTACGGCATCTTCTCCCTGTAAAAAAGCACTGTGTACTTATCTTCCTCATCGCGTTACGTTTATGTTTTTTATTATAAATAATTACCCTGCCAGTTCGCAAGCTTTGGCGCTGAAAAATGGCATTTTTTTAATAAAAAGCTCTATTTAAATCCTTTTTCCCATAATTTCATCATTTTCTGCCCATTAAAAAAGCCATTCCGAGTCATCAGCCTCGGAATGGCCTCTTGTTTAGCGTTTCTTGCGGGCAAGCGCTGCGATCAATGCGGCAGCACCGAGAACAACAGCGATAATGGAAAGAACAAGCGGCAGCTTGTCGCTGCTGTCACCGCTGTCCATGCTATCCGCTGCTGCTTCAGGCGCTGCAGCGGCAGCACCGTGACCATCGCCTTCACCGGTTCCCGCCGAAACAGCCGTTACAGAAGCAGGGTGATCCGCATCAGGTGCTCCGGTCCATTCCACAATGCTCTTGTCGCTGTAGGTTTGGTAGGCTTTCCAGGTGAGCTCCTTGGCATCATCCGCTACTTTACCGGAAATCCGGAACTCATCGAATTCGGTCTGGCTGAGACCTGAGCCTTCGGTAGTCCATGTAATGGAAGTAATCGAGCCCTCACTGTCTTTCTCCAGCACGTATTTCCAGCCTGCTTTAGGCTGTACGCGGCTAACCTTAACGTTGCCCGGAACGGTTACTTTAACACTGGTCGTCGAAACATTCTCCGATTCGCTCGGAACACGGACGGTGAATACCTCGTAACTGCCCTGTGTCGTTTCTGTGGGTTGAACGGTTACATGCGCGCTGGCGATGCCGGCAAACATGAATAGTGACAATGCGGTCATGCACATCATTGACCATTTTTTCATGTGGTTCATTTGGATATATCCCCTCTCATCTTCTCACATAATAGCTAGTATACCCTGATCATAGTTGATTGCCATGACTCCTTAGGGCTATACATATGTGTCCGAATTGTGAGGCTTCTTTCATTAAAGATCGCATAATCCTTTTTCCATTGCATACCTGGCAAGCTGTACGCGATTATCAAGGTGAAGCTTCTGCAGGATGTTCTTCAAATGATTCTTCACCGTGTGCTCCGATAACTCAAAGGCTTCAGCGATCGCGCGGTTGGAATGGCCGGCAGCCACCTGCTCGAGAATTTCACGTTCACGCTGGGTAAGCGGCGTCTTGCCGGACTCTTCCGATTCCCTGCCTGCGCTTCGGTTGTTCTCCCGGGCTGCGCCTTTGACGGGTTCGCCCGCAGCAGCTCCCGGCTTGCCGTTTCGTTTATCATCCGCGCCTTTAGAATGAACGGCCGGTTCTCCTCTTCCGCTGTTGAACTCCTGCAGCATCCGGAAAGCAAGCTCCTTGGACATTGGGGCTTCGTCGACAGCCACCGCTCGCAAATATTCGAGCCATGCGGAAGGCGACAGGTTCTTGAGCAGGTACCCTTGCGCCCCCCGCTTAATCGCTTCAAATAAATCCGAGATATCGTCCGAGACCGTTACCATGATGATTTTAATTTGCGGGTCGAGGGATTTGATAATCTGCGTGGCTTCCATTCCGTTCATAACAGGCATGTTGATATCCATCAGAACCAGGTGCGGTCTTAACTCAGCAGCCATGACCGTCGCCTGTTCCCCGTTTACCGCCTCGCCAATGATCTCAAAGGAAGCATCCATGCCGACGATTTCACGCATTCCTTCTCTGCCGTGCGGATGATCGTCTGCCAGCAGCACACGTATGGGCGATGAAACCTTCATATCCATTAGCCCCCTTTAGTTACGGCTACAACCGTGCCGACGGTTTGATTGTTGTCCTTACTGTCATTGCGGCCCACCTCAAACTGCCACCCCATTGCATTCGCGCGGTCACGCATCATCCGGACCCCATACCGCCCTTTGGCTTCTAAAGCCGGATCATCCACGCCGATGCCATCATCCATAATTGTGCAGTTGAACCCTCCGGCGCTTATGTTCTCGGCCTTAAAAGCATTTACAATTAGCCTCTTAGCCCTCGCATGTTTCTGCACATTCAGCATCGCTTCACGGACAATGGCGAGCAGTTCAATCTTTTCTTTACTCGTTAAATCGCTGTCTGTCAGACGCCAGTCCAGCTCCACCTGCAGCCCCCCGAGCCGGAGCTCGACGGCCATCTCCTCCACCGACTGCATCCACTGCACCTCGGTCATCGACGGCTCGCTGCGCAGGCTGGCAATCGACTGCCTGACATCATCATAAACATGCTTGACGGTTTTGCGGATCTGCTGTGCGGTCGCTTGAACGCTCTCCTTATCCTGCGTATGTTCGAGCTTGTCGAGCTTAACGGATAAAAGAAACAGCGATTGAGAAATCCCGTCATGCAGCTCCCTGGCGAGCTGCTCCCTCTCTACAAAAGCGGCTTTTGCCAGCCTCTCGCGCTGTAGGGAATCGCTTGTCTGTTCAAGTAAATGAAACAGTTTATAGACAAGGGTTACGGTTACGGTAAGCACGATAACTGGAGCTAAGGCATTTCCCAGATCCATGGACAAATAAGGCAGCAGGAACGTATGCCTGATATATTCCCACAGCGCTATCGTGACAGTCGGCGTCCAGAGAATCAGCCACTTTATCCGTTTATAAGGCATCCCGCACCCCCTTCTCTGCCATTAATAGTTACGGAAATCGTAACGTTCTACCAGCTCATCATCTTGCTTATTCATCACGCGAACTTCAGCAGTCCAACGCCCTGCGAAAGGAATATAGGGCCCCTCCGCCCGATAAGTCGCCTTCACGTAGCCGTCAAAAGTCGTCATTTCCGTATCTTTATAAGGAACGATAGGAATGTCGATTGGACCCAGCTCCTTGCGGTCGTCCGAACGCAGGCGTAGCACAACGGACTTCGGTGCGCCAACCCGATCCGGCAGCCAAACCTTAACGGTAAACTCATTCACTCCGGGCTTATTAGGCGTTACCCGAAGAGAGAAATGCATATCCTCGCCCATTTTATGATACGTAACCGGTTCATTAACCGGCAGGGGACTAATATAGGTAAAGAGTGCCGCGACGACAATAAGCAGCGCCATAAGCGATGCATCCATTCTAAGCAGGTTCAATGTAGGAAGATCGCCCCGGCGAACCCGCAGATGCAGCAGTCCGCCAACAACCACCACCAGAAGCACAAGCCCTGTTTTGACCAGCAGCAGGGTTCCCCATGCCGTGTAGAGCAAATATTGAAGCGATGGGAGAAATAACAGCGTCATGGCTATGCCGCTGAGCACAAGCACTGCAAGCGAGATCAGGGCTGCCCGGGAAAACTGGGCGGTGAATCTCCCAGCTTCTTTACGGTCACGGGTCCATACCAACAAAAGCAGAATGAACCCTCCAACCCATATGGATGATGCCGCTAGATGAATATAGTCCAGCGCCACCGTTGCTGCCTCTGGCTTGAATACTGCAGCATGTCCGCTCCAGCTTTCAACCGCCAGCAGCGCCGCAGCCCAGATCAATTTCACCACGCTGCCTAGGCGGATCGCAACAAATCCGGCCAGGGCAAGCACCAGCAGTACAATCCAGCCGCGTCCGACAGAAGTATCGAAGAACAGCTTGTTGTATTCATTGCCCGCATATCCGGACATGATCTCGCGTGCATGCACGAACACATACAAAAGCGCGCCTACAAGCAGAATCCGCATCGTGATTAATTCATAGCTGCGCAGGATTTCCTTCATCATATCACTTCGATTACGTGCAGCCACGGACCAGAACATAATGCCTGCGGCTAACAGCAGTGAAGCATAGTAAAGAACCCGTACCGCGTAGATGATAAACTGATTCGTCGTCAGCTGGGTTGAAGCGGTGTGTCCCTCATGGCCAAGCTCCTCATGCGGATTGAATGCCGATGCATCGATTCCCTCGGGAGGATTGCCTACGACAAACACATAGGATCCGCTGACCGGATGACCGTCAGCCGATATAATAGAATAAGAAACAGTATAAAGCCCTTCGTTCAGCTTCGGAAGCTCAAGCTTGAGGGTCCTGCTGCCATTGCTTACGACCGGTTCGTTCTTCGTAACGGAATTGGATTTGCTGTCCAGCACCTCTAACGATCCAAGCTTGGCTTCGATGGCTTCATTGAAATTCAACGTAATTTCAGCAGGGCTGCTGTCCATCTGTGAATTCACTTCAGGAACAGAGCTTTCCAGTTCAGAGTGCGCGCTTGCGACTCCCGGATTTCCTGCCAGCACTGCAAGCAGCATGACACATGCCCCTAATAAAGATAACATGCGTGTACGACTAATCATCCGATATATAGGCATCATGATACGGTTAAGACACTTCCTCTCCTCTTATCGCACCTTTCGCACGACTGCATATTGCGGCATTCCACATGAAACGGTATTCAGTGAACGATAATCTCAAGCTTTAGTTTACTAAAATGCTCCCCCATATACCAATAACAATATTGCGAACTTTTTTTGAGAAACTAACTTTTATATCCCCATTTCTCGCCTTGCAAGATAGCGTTGCCATTCGCCAAAACAGCCCGTATCTACACGTTTTCATCGATTTTTCACACTGCTTGCAACCCTTTATCTACCTCCTGGATGTCGAATCATTTGCCTTGACAGACACTATATATTGGTGTAATTTAGGTAAGTGTCATCAACATATTGTGTATTACGGCTTGTCAGACGACAGCCTTCGACAAGGAGTGGCTCTACTCGTGGACATTATTAAGAGGAACGGTCAGAAAGAAGAACTTATTTTCTCTAAGCTTAAAAAAGTCATAGATTTCTCGTGTGTCGGCTATAACGACTGCGATCCCCTCGAGCTTGAAACGGCCCTGCTGCCGTACTTCCGAAACAACATTACAACGAAAGAAATCCAACGTACACTCACCCAAGTAGCCGTAGAAAAAACTAGCATCGAACAGCCAAACTGGCAGTACGTTGCAGCCAAGCTGCTTGTGTACGATCTTTATAAAGAATCCGCAATCAACCGCAAATACGGTTACTTCGGCTACGGTGATTTCTACTCCCTCATTACGTATTTGACGGACAAAGGTTTGTACGGTAAATACATACTGGAGCATTACACACGCGATGAAATTCGCGAGCTGGGCAATTATATCGTTCCAGAACGCGACTACCTCTTCAATTATATCGGACTCAAAACACTTGCAGACCGTTACTTGATTAAGAGCTTCAACGGCGACATCCTGGAGCTTCCGCAAGAGCTGTTCATGGGCGTAGCAATGCATCTGGCCATGAAAGAAGATGACAAGCTTGGCTGGGCCCGCAAATTCTACGATGTACTCAGCCGTCTCCAAATGACGGTAGCTACACCAACACTTGCAAATGCGCGTAAACCATTCCATCAGCTCTCAAGCTGCTTTATTGATACCGTTCCGGATAACCTCTGGGGCATTTACAACGTGGATTCCAGCTTCGCTCAAGTTTCCAAATTCGGCGGCGGCATGGGAATCTATATTGGTAAAGTCCGCAGCCGCGGCTCCAACATCCGTGGTTATAAAGGTGTTGCAGGCGGCGTCGTTCCGTGGATTAAAAATTATAACAATACGGCAATCGCAGTGGATCAGCTCGGCGTTCGTTCCGGTGCTGTCGCTGTTTACCTAGATGTTTGGCATAAAGACGTTCTGGACTTCCTGAACCTGAAGACCAATAATGGTGACGACCGGATGAAAGCCCATGATATTTTCCCTGGCGTTTGTATTCCCGATCTCTTCATGCGCAAGGTGCAGGAGCGCGATACTTGGCATTTATTCGATCCGCACGAGGTCCGCTCCGTTATGGGCTATGCGATCGAAGATTCCTGGGGTGAAGAATGGGAACGCCGCTATGAAGAGTGCGTCAATCATCCGACATTATCCCGTGATGAAGTACCGGCAATTGATATCATGAAGCGTATTCTGACAAGCTCATTTGAGACAGGAACACCTTTCGTATTCTTCCGCGATACGGTCAACCGTGCGAATCCGAATAAACATAAAGGCCTCATCTACTGCTCCAATCTTTGTACAGAGATCTGCCAGAACATGAGCCCTACCGAATATGTATCCACAACTCATGAAGACGGCATGATTACAACACAAGTGAAAAGCGGCGATTACGTTGTTTGTAACTTATCTTCCCTTAACCTTGGCCGAACACGGACCCGTGAGGAAATCGAGGAAGTTGTTACTTGTCAAATGCGGATGATGGATAACGTTATCGACTTGAACCACTATCCAATTCCGCAAGCGGAGATTACGAATCAGAAGTATCGCGCTGTCGGTCTTGGAACAAGCGGTTATCATCAATGGCTTGCGCTTAACGGAATTCAATGGGAGTCCGAAGAGCATCTGGATCAAGCGGACGAGCTTTATGAATGGATCAGCTACTGCGCCATCAAAGCATCGATGGAAATCGCCAAGGAAAAAGGCGCTTACCGCGTATTTGAAGGCAGTGAATGGCAAACCGGCGAGTTTTTCGATTCACGCGGTTACGAAGCGGCTCACTGGCAGAAACTGAAGAAGGATGTAGCAGAGAACGGCGTCCGCAATGCTTGGATGTTCGCGATCGCGCCAACTGCTTCCACTTCACTGATTGCCGGTTCGACGGCTGGAATCGATCCGATCTTCAATAAGTTCTTCGTCGAAGAGAAGAAGAACGCCGTTATCCCGCAAACAGCACCGAATTTGAATGATGAAACGTTCTGGTTCTATAAAGAAGCCCATCACATCGATCAGCACTGGAGCATCCGCGCTGCGGGTCGCCGTCAACGCCATATCGATCAAGCGCAGTCCTTTAATCTCTACATCACGCCGAATTACACGGCTAAAGAATTCATGGACCTGTACATGTCTGCATGGGAGAACGGCTTAAAAACCGTCTACTACTGCCGAAACAAAAGCTTAGAAGTTGAGGATTGTGTAAGCTGCAGCGCGTAAAGCGCTGCAGTTTTTACCCTCAATTCCAAAGGATATGAAGGAACAGATGGCGCCGAACCCAAGTCTCTGCCAGGAACATCCATGCAGGGGCTTGCAAGGGCGTCAGACGTTTCCCTCTCCCTGAGAACGATTATCACTTATTACTTTCATGAACGTATTACAAGGAGGCACTCAGCAATGGAGTTACAAAAAAAGAAATTATTTAATGAGGAAGGCGATCGCGACTGGGGTAAACGGCGCATGATCGGCGGCAACACGACGAACCTCATTGAACTGAATAACGTTAAATACGACTGGGCTACCAAGATGTACCGCACAATGATGAACAACTTCTGGATTCCAGAGGAAATCCCTCTCTCCCAGGATGCGAAAGACTACAAAAACCTGTCGCTCTCAGAGCGCAACAGTTACGATAAAATCATCAGCTTCCTGATCTTCCTCGATTCGCTGCAGACAGCGAATCTGCCGAACGTAAACGAGTATATTACGGCTCCAGAGGTGAACCTCTGTCTTACCGTGCATACGTTCCAAGAAGCTGTTCACAGCCAATCCTACTCCTATATTCTCGACAGTGTATGCCAAGCAGATGTTCGGGATCAAATCTATAACCTGTGGCGCGAAGACAAAAACCTGCTGAAACGGAATCGTTTCATTACGGACCTGTATGAAAACTTCATCGCTGAGCCTTCGTCCCAGAACCTGATCAAGACGATTATGGCGAACTATATTCTCGAAGGCATTTACTTCTACAGCGGCTTCAGCTTCTTCTATGCCCTGGGTCGTCAAGGTAAAATGCTCGGTACGGTTTCAGAAATCAAATATATCCAGCGTGATGAGCTTACGCATCTCGCTTTATTCCAAGGCATCTTCCGTGAGGTCCGCAAAGAAAATCCGGAATTGTTTACACCGGTGCTGATTGAAGATCTTCGCCAAATGATGCGCACAGCAGTTGAGCATGAGATCGAGTGGGGTCAGTACATTACGAACAACCAAATTCCGGGTATTACAAACGAAATTATCGACCAATACATCAAGTTCCTCTCCAATGAGCGTTTGAAGAAGCTTAACCTGGATATCCTATATCCGGAAGTTGTTGAACATCCAATGAAATGGGTCGAGAGCTTCAGCAACATGAACGGAATGAAAACAGACTTCTTCGAGCAAAAGGTAACTAACTATAGTAAATCCTCCAATTTGAACTGGGGCGACCTGTAAGACCTTCAGTCCAAATGAATTGCATACGTACGAAGAAACAGCTGACACTGGTTCATAAACCAACTCCCCTGCGGTAGTTGGTTTTTTTGTTCCGGGAAAAGGTTCTAATTTCATCCCAAACCGCTCATTTGCCTATGACTTTTGAATGAAATCCTTCAAAATGGTTGTCATATCAGGAATGTGTAGGTATAATCATCAAGCAAACATATGTTTGCTTATGGGACGGATATCATCATAAAAAGCTAAGCACTTGCTTACGAAGTAAGTTTTTGCTTGATCAGCCGATTCATCGGCACGATGAGGTAAAACCCCGCAAAAACTTTTAGGAGGAATCATTATCAAAGGCTCTACACATCTTGCCATTGGGGCTGCGATCGGCGTGGCTTCCGCGGCTTATTATCCGTTTACCTTTCAAAACGCTGCCTTATACATAACGGTTGCTTCCTTCTCAGCCTTGAGTGCAGATCTCGATGGAACAAGCATGCTCAGCAGCAAGATCAATAAAGTTTCTAAGCTGCTTAGAGAGCTCCTGCTTTGGGGCGGTATTTTGCTTGCTGCAGCTGTTGTATACTTGTATTTTGCACGTGATTACTTCAATGTAAATTTAAGTGCAGTTGCGGTCATGGGTTTCCTGATCGGCTTTATTACGAAGGAAGGCGTAATGCGCAATGCCCTGGTCAGTGCTGTGGGTGCTGCAATTATCGGTGCCGGCTGGTACTGGCAGCTGAACTGGTTAATGGGCTTTGGTTTATTCATTGCGTGGGCGCCTTGGCTCAATCACAGAGGAATGACTCATACGGTATGGGCAATCGTGATCTGGGGCACAATTGGGTATGGGCTTGAGAATCAAATTCATGTAGACGGCGTCATGATTGTGTCTGTTATCGGATATGCCTCCCATTTGGTTGCCGATACGCTGACACCGGCAGGTGTCAAATGGTTCTATCCGATCAGCAAGAAATCCATAAAAATATAAATTCCTATTGATTGATTTTAATCCCTCTCTCATTTTAACGTGATACAATAGATGTACTGGACAGCATCAATGTTCGGTTGCGGACGGGGAACAAGCTGGACTTAAGTCCGGCACACAAACTAGACTGCAGCCAATTAATCTGCAATCCCTCTCCCAGTTACAATAAGTGTAGAACGTTTGAACGGGGGATTAAATCATGTCTGAAGACATACTCATTTTAAATGCGGTGCTTGCTGTATCTTTTTTATTAATTGCCTTATTTGCCGGTCATGTTGCTGGCAGCCTTGCTTATTGCAAAACCATTGTCAGCATGCGCCGCTATGCAAAGGTGAATGGCTCCTTGCTTGCTCTGATCGGACTGCTGGGAGTAGCTAAATTAACCATCCTTATCTACTTAAACTACTTAAACACGTACAGCATGCTTGCTGCCTGGGAGAATCTGCTGTTATTTGCGCTTTTGATTGCCCTTCCGGCAATTACCGTTGCCATATTCTCGATACCCCGCCTATTGGAAATCATTCATTTGCAACCTAATCGCGAATATGAACCGGCCAATCGCACGAAACGCCGCAGCGCATCTGAAGTGGCTCTGGTCGTACCTATTCAGGTGATGAAGATCGGTTCTCTGCTGTATGCTTATCAGAACCTCTATTCTCTGCCGATATCGTTTCGGAGCGAGCTTGTAACAGTCGCATTCGTTATTCTTCTCACCGCGGCAGTATTAGCTTGGAGGCAGAGCATCAGGCGAAGACATATACACAGAGATGACGGTACCTCGGTCTATCACTGGCTGAAACGAGTCAGCGTGTATGCGACAGCCGTCATTGTGCTATCGGTCAGTGTCATGCATACAGTCTCTTATGTGAAATTGAATAGTGAAATCGCCTACTCAAGCGAGCATAACAACGGTGCAAACATTAAGCATATATCCATAGATTCAAGTCGTCCGCTCGATCATGGATGGATCAAGATCGATCATTAATAGAAATACCCGCAACTTAAATGGCTGACCCTTTCGTTGTTTGAATGAAAGGGTCAGCCATTTAGGTTCATACCGTATTAAGCACCATTCTTGCGGGCGTAATAAACAGGCCAATAATCATCTTCAATAGATATGCAATCTCTTGCGCTATCCCAAATATACACCCAACCGTGCTGCTCAGGGACATCAAGATCCGTTACCCACACCCGATGATAATCATTACTTTCTTCAATCCCTAAAAACCCTTCAAGCTCATCCATATGAATCAATCCGGGTGCATCCACCTCAATCCACAGCCCTCTTACCGAGCGGTTGTTCAACGCAGCTTCCTGGTCGCGAAGCAGTGCGGGATATGGCCCGTAGTCTACGAGCCTGCCCGCAATCCGCCCCGGTCTGGAGGCCAGAATAGATGCTGAAACCACTTCATGGTTACTGTGGCCCGGCAGCAATGAGCCATAAATAAATACGGTATGCCGGCTGGCTTTCATGATAGATGACTCCCTTCTCGCCGATTATGCGGTCTGGCTGCGAAGCCTGTACCAATGCTCGAACAGATTAGCCGGGATCGGCTTCGTAAAATAAAATCCTTGCGCTTCTTCGCAATTACGCTCACGAAGGAACTGTATCTGTTCATCATTTTCCACACCCTCTGCCGTTACCTTCAGCTTCAGATGTTTCGCCATTGAGGTTATCGTTGTAACGATCGCAGCATCGCTCCCATTCTCGGACAATTCGCTGACGAAGGAACGATCGATCTTTAGTTTATCGATCGGGAATTTCTTCAAATAAACAAGTGAGCTGTAACCCGTGCCAAAATCATCAATACTAATTTGAACGCCGAGCTTCTTCAAGCTGGCAAGCGTCTCTGTAGCAAACTCAACGTCACTTGTCATACTTTCCGTGATTTCCAGTTCCAGATAGCGGGGCTCCATGCCTGTTTGCTCTAAGATGCTGCGGATACGTTCTGCCAGCTGGTGCTGGCGAAACTGCCGCATTGACAGGTTAACCGACATCATCATAGGCGGCAGACCGACGTCCTGCCAGGCTTTGTTCTGCTTGCAAGCAGCACGGAGCACCCATTCCCCGAGCGGCAGAATAAGACCATTTTCTTCCGTCAGCGGAATGAATTCACCCGGCGGCAGAAGACCCCGCTGCGGATGATGCCAACGGACCAGCGCTTCAACTCCGACAACCTTGCCGCTTTGTAAATTTACGAGCGGCTGGTAAGTCAGCATGAATTGTTCCTGCTCCAGCGCCCGGCGAAGATCGCTTTCAAGACGCAGCCGGTCATGAGCTTTCATATTCATATCCGGTGTATAGCTGGAGAACTCGTTACGATGAACCTTTGCGCTGTACATCGCCGTATCGGCATTTTTGAGCAGCAGGTCGACGCTCTCCCCATCTTGAGGATAGAAGGAAATCCCTAAGCTGATCGTGACGTGATACTCCGCTTCACCAAGCACAAACGGTGCATCGAACAGGCCCATTAACGATTCAGCATGTTTCTGGGCTGTTACCTGATCCGTGTCTCCGATCTCAGGAAGCAGGACAACAAATTCATCTCCGCCCATTCGGAATAATCGATCCGGCTTGCCTACAGCATGGCGCAGACGCTGGGAAACGGCCTGCAGCATTTGATCGCCGAACGTATGCCCAAGTGCGTCGTTGATTGTTTTGAAGCGATCGATGTCAAGCAGGAAAATAGCCAGCCGGCTGCTTTGCTGCTTCGCCCGCTGCATCTCTGAATTCAGCCGTTCGGTCAGCAGGCGGCGGTTCGAAAGACCCGTCAGCTCATCGTGGTAAGCTAAGAAGTTGATGCGGGACTCGGCACGCTTCTGTTCCTTGAAAGGCTCTTCTATGGTAACGAAATAAATCCCTTTCATTAAGCAATAATACCCGGCCAGCTTGTAGATATGACCGATCATCATATCGGTATCATGCGTACTGCCGCCGAGAATGAATTGAAGATTGGAGAACAAGAAGAATACTAGCGACTGCACGATGGTAAGCAGCGCCTCCGGCTGTTCATTCCGGTTGCGGTACATAATCGTGCCGATCGTAACCATGTAAGCAAACACGATAATCGTCTCTACAGCCGAACGCACATAATGCAAAGGTTCACCTGTCATGAAATAAAGGGGGGGCAAATCCGCAAGCGAGAAATACAGGGCAGCCAGGGCTGCTCCCATCCCAATCGCGACAGTCACAGCCGGGAGCCGTTTACTTGCCGATACCGGCTGATCATTCCTGCGGAAAATGAAGAACAGTCCTACCGAACCGATTAGCTGTCCTGTCGCATCAAATAATTCGGACAGCGAAGTATCGCCGACAAAGCGGAAGAAAGGCATTCCCTCTATGGTGAGCGCATGCAGCATATCGAATAATCCGACAACACTAAACAAAGCGGCAGTATACAGCCGCTGCCTGGAAAGTGACTTGAGGAAGAACAGCCATCCGAGCACAAGCATCGTAAAACTGACAGCGAAGCTTAGAAACTCTACGCCGGAATGGAAAAAAAGATAAATCATGTCCGGTATCATATAGTAAAGCTGAGCATGAAAAATTCGCGATAAAATAAAGCTGATTATGGCGATGGAGGCTGTCCATATCGTTATTTTTTCCGCTCTGTTAATTGACATGGTGTCCCCCTTCAGCAGGAAAGCCGTATGATATCCACGCGCTTTAGTGTGAGGATCATAGATGTAGGTATGCTAACTTGGAGGCTGAAGCACGATGCCTGCCCCAGCAAGGCCATTTCGCAGCGCGGCAGCGAATTGGCCTGCATGCTCCCCGTCTCCATGAAGGCAAACCGTCTCGGCCGTGATTGCGGCCTCTTCCCCTTCAAGCGTCCTGACCTTGTTATGCTTCAGCATATAAAGCGTCTGCTGCAGGGCGGCTTCAGGTGAAGACAAGACTGCGCCCGGTGACCTTCTAGGCGCCAGCTGTCCGCCTCTTATATATGCTCTATCGGCAAAAACTTCCGATACTTTACTCAAGCCCTGCTTCTGCGCTTCAGCAAGCAGCAAACTTCCGGATTGCCCGTAAATTTTTAGCTGTGAATCATAGGCTCTGACAGCTTGAACGAAGGCTTCGGCGATCGAAGCTTGCCCGCCGGCCATATGATAAAGCGCACCATGGGGTTTTACATGCTTAAGCTTACTGCCGGATGCTCTGACAAAAGCATCGAGCGCACCAATCTGGTAAAGCGTGATCTCATAAACCTCTGACGGGCTAAGCGCAATCTCACGCCGGCCGAACCCCAGCCGATCCGGCAATCCCGGATGTGCGCCGACTGCCACGCCGGCCTGAACAGCACGGCTGACCGCTTCCCGGATTGTATGGGGATCTCCAGCATGGAAGCCGCAGGCAATATTGACCGACGTCACATAGTTCAGAAGCGTCTCATCCTGTCCGAACGTATAAGCCCCGTAGCCTTCCCCAAAATCACAGTTCAAATCGATTGAACGGGATATTCCATCGTTTCCTGTATGTATCATAGCGTTTAGTCTGGCGCTCCTATCGTTGTATATAGTCCTGCATCCAGTTCGTATACTCTTAAAGTTCGATTGGCTTGCGGATGGAAATAGCGGCTGCCTGCATCCGCATTTGCTGCTCGAGGGCGATGTACAACCGCTGAGCCTCCGCATGCGTCACGAGGGTGAAGCGGACGGTATCGCCCGGCTTCACCTGAGCAAGCAGCGGCAGGTCCGCGGAAATGACATGCGCGAGCTTGGGGTAGCCGCCGGTCGTTTGGCAATCGGCGGCCAGAATGATGGGCGTTCCGCCGGCAGGCACTTGAATCGTGCCGGGGATGACGCCATGCGACAGCAGTTCTGTGCTGTCGCTGATTGGAAGCAGGGGGCCATCGAGGCGGACCCCCATGCGGTCGGATGCAGGAGCAACGCGGTAGCGCTCCTGCATCAGCGCCGTACGGGCCGCTTCGCGGAACTGCCCGTACTCGGCGCCCGGCATCACGCGAAGCCGGATGCCGGAGCTGGCACCGCTGCCATAGGCGAGCGGCGGTGCGAACCAGCCCGGGGCCGCAAAGCTGCGGCGGCCCCCGGGCTGCGCGGCGGCACGCGCGGCGAGCTGTGCGCGCCAAGCGGCCGCCCAGGGCGGCCATGCCGCTGCCGCGCCGCTAGGCGCAGGCGCGGCGGCGGCCGGCGCCGATGCGCCGCCGCAGGGCAGCGCATCGCCTGCCTGCAGCGCGCGTCCACCCACACCGCCAATGCGTGCGCGCGTGTCCGTGCTGCGGCTGCCCAGCGCCGGCAGGGCGGCGATGCCGCCGGCTACCGCGATATACGCGCGGCAGCCGCTGAGCGCAGCGCCGAAGCTGAGCTGCGCGCCCGCAGCCACCCAAACGGGCCGCCACATCGGCAGCTCCTCCCCATCGATGAGGGGCGACATATAAGCCCCGCACACTGCAAGGAGCAGATCCCGCTCGGCCCGTAGTTCCGGTCCTACCAGCGTCAGCTCTAGGCCTGCCGCTCCCTCTTCATTGCCGACAAGCAAATTCGCAGTCCGCAGTGCATAACGATCCATGGCTCCCCCCTCGGGAATGCCATCCTTACGCCAGCCGGGCCGTCCTAAGTCCTGGACTGTCGTGAACAAGCCCGGCTTCTTCACCAGTAAACCCATCTACGTCTCTCCCCATTTCTTCATCCGCTGCGTATCAATCGGAACGAATCGCAGACGGTCGCCTGCCTGCAGCAGGGAAGGCTGTTCCCGCTGTGAATCAAAGAGAAGAATCGGAGTTCGACCGATGATCTGCCATCCCCCTGGCGTTGCAAGCGGATAGATGCCGGTTTGACCGCCTGCGATGCCCACCGAGCCGGCCGGAACGTAACTGCGGGGTGATGATCGGCGGGGCTGGGACAGCTCCTGAGGCAAGCCGGTTAAATAGGGAAATCCCGGCATAAATCCAATCATCGCAACCAGATAATGACCGCCTGCATGCCGCGCGGCAAAATCAGCTTCACTGAGCCCCGCTCGTTCACTGGCTTCCTTAAGATCCGGACCGTACTCCCCGCCATAACATACGGGTACGTCAACGACCCGCGCTTCGTTCATTGCGGGATCTCCTGTATAATGATTAAGCAGGGCTTGAACGTACACAGCAGCTCTCTCGTAAGGAAGAGCATCTCCGCCTTGCTGCAGCTCTTCACTGCTTCTGTACCTTAGCAGCCTAAGCGGGTCATAAACGACCGTAACCGTGCTGTAAGCTGGAATCACATCGATGATCCATGATTGATCCGCCGCCCGCAGCCTGTCGGCCAAATCAGCTGTGAACCGCCAAAGAGACTTCTCCGGGGAAGCTGACAATCGTATCGAAAGCGCCCGATCACCCAGAGGGGATATGGACATGCCTATTCCATGGATTGGATTCACAAAATTCCCCTTCTTTTACACAAAAACGAATGTAAATATATGTTATGGAAGCTTATTCCGTGCTGAACGAATCAATACTAGTTTGTACCATTGCAGGCCTCTTGTCCAGCCTCTTTATCCCGCTTTTCCAAAACTTTTCCCGACCCATAATCGTCATTGCAGCAGGAGGATAAATTTCTATGCTAACCGCCAACAAATTAGGGAAAAAATATAAAAATAGATGGGCGCTGGAACCTCTTGAGCTGGAGCTTGAGCGGGGGATGCACGGGCTGCTCGGACCTAACGGCGCTGGCAAGTCAACCCTGATGCGGTTACTCGCAGGCCTGCTCGTACCGACTACCGGAGATGCCACCCTTCACGGCAGTTCCGTTCGGAGCGGCAGCGGGGTCAGGAGGCAAATCGGCTACGTCCCGCAGACCTTTCAATTATTCCCTCAGCTTACAGCAAGACAATGGCTTCTCCATGTCGCCCACCTTAAACGGATCGGAACCCGTCAAGAGCGCGAGGCCGAGACCGCCCGGCTGCTGCGCGCCGTTCATCTGGAGGCCAAAGCGGATCTCCCTGCCCGTACCTATTCCAATGGAATGATTAAACGGCTCGGTATCGCACAGGCGCTTGTCGGCAGTCCCCAAATTGTCATCGTCGATGAGCCCGCCGCAGGACTGGATCCTGAAGAACGGGTCCGCCTTCGCAATGTGCTGGCTGAGCTTGCCTACTCCAGCGTTGTGCTGTTCTCGACCCATGTACTCAGCGATGTGGATATGAGCTGCAATAATGTGATTGTTCTCGGCGGCGGGAAGCTTCGATATAAGGGACAGCTTGCCGGACTCGCTGAGTATGCGGCCGGCAAGCTGTGGGAGTGGGAAGCTTCGGAGCATGAATGGCGGGCCATAGCAGCAGAGCAGCTGCTTACTGCACGCCGTACGAAGGACGGTATCCGCTGCAGAATGATTGCGGATCATCCTCCAAATCCCTATGCGCAGGCAGTAATCCCCACGATGGAGGACGGGTATTTGACTCTAATCAGCCAGTTAACAAGCGGTGCACATCGATGAGAACGTTCTTTTTGCAGCTGTTCTTAGAGCTGCGGCTGCTTTATAAAATGCGCTGGCCTCTGCTGCTCCCGCTTCCGGCCGGAGCATGGATGCTGCTGCAGTGCATCAGCATCAGCGACTCTCCGCTCACGGACATCAATCTGTTCGCTGTTGACGCACACAAAATGCTGATGATCCTGCTGCCCGCAGTTCCGATCCTGCTCGGGGTGCTGCTCATTCGACGCGACGCTTTGAACGCTTCTTATGAATGGATGCTTGGCCTCCCGATCCCGAATGCGGTTATTATTGCGAGCAAATGGACGGCTGCTTTTCTCTACGCAAGTTTATTTACAATCTTCCTGCAGGCTGTTTATGTCCTGATCGCTTGGCAGCAGGACCAATTTCCGGCCTCCTTGATATGGAATACCGTCATCTATTATTCCATCTTTTATGAGATGTCCTTTGCCGCTTCGGCAGCGCTTGGAATCGTGCTTGGCGCATTAATGCCCCTGCGGTTCTCGCTTGCGATCGGCTTCTGCGGATGGGTATTCGGCACGCTGTTCCTGCCGGGTCTCCTTGTCAGGAGCCTGGGGTTGTATCCGCTCAAGGCGTTCAGTCTCAATCACTTCTTAGATGAAATAAATGACTTTACCTGGACATCTTCACTCAATGACCATGAATATTTGCTTATGCAGGTATTCGTCGCTTCGTTCAGCTTGTTCATGCTTGCCGCAGCCAATGCGCTTCTCGCGCGTGTAAGACCGGTCAACAGCCCCCGGCTTCCGCTTGTTATGATGTGTCTTACCCTGGTCCTATCCGCTGCCGCTTACATACCTTACGGTAAACTGTGGCTGGACCGGTTCGATAGCCTTCACCGCATGGAGGCGGCTGCTCCCCAGCCGAACACAGCACAGCAGCAGGAGCTGTATACCTTCAAGATGGAGAGCATGAGACTGGATATGACCCGGCTGCCGGATAATAACCTCTACATGAAAGCCGAGGTCACTCTTCCTACCAGGGATGGGCTGCTCATTCCGGCTGCCTCCGGCATTCAGCGGGTGAAAGAGCATTTTCCCGGTCAAGTTTCCTTCCTGCTTGATCCCGGACTTCAGATGGATTCACTCACTGTAGATGGTAATTCGGTTCCTTGGAAGCGTTCAGGAGACTTTATTTCCTTCCCCATAGATTCGCTTTCAAGCACGAGTGACAGGCATCGCATTGCCTTCATCTATGGAGGTGTAATTAACCAATGGAAGCTGCGTTATAACTCAGAATCCTATGCCGCTTTCGTACATGACGGCTCTGCCTTGCTTCCAGGATTTGCCGGCTGGTTCCCTCTTCCCGGTGGATATAGTCTGCTTACAGACAAGGAAGCACTGGTTTCCAGAGCGGATCTTACCGAGAATTTGCGAGCCGATTTCAATCTTACCTTAAGAGGTTTCGACGGGCCTTTATATGCATCCCTCGAGGCCGCTCCCGATGATCAAGCAGATATCCGTCATTTCATCGGGCATTCGGTGGCGGCACCAACGCTGTTTGGCGGTCCATTCAGCAGCGTAACGCGTCCTGATGAACCGATTACTATCATTACGACGCCGGGCAACAAGAAGGAAAGCCGGCTGTTCCTGGAAAGCCTGCACGAAAAACGGCTGTACTTCGAGTCCTGGAGCAAGCAGCGTCTGGATACGATTAAGCAAATCGCCTATATTTCGAATATCGATCAATTATCCGGGTTGTCTGGTCAGAACCTGTATGTATCCGGCCATACGGTCTTCGTGAACTCCATGCGTTATCAGACGATCACGGGTGACGAGCCTTCAATTCTAAGTCAGCTGTTGTTTGGAGATACGGTCAATTCTTTCGAGCATGTTAATGAATGGAATGATTATACTAATCCCTATGACAGCTATTCGATGGTACAGGAAATCCGCATGGCCATCCTTAATCTGCCGCAAATCGAACAAATGGCTCCCTTTGATTCATCTTTCCTGATTCCTCTGAACAGCGATGCTGCGCCTGCCGCCGTTTCGATGCAGAAAATGATCAACAATGCCTTCATCAACGGGCAGGGAGATATAGTGAAACGGGTCCTGCTTCATTTTCTGAAACAAGGGTTATTCATCAAGGACCGGTATTCAAATCTGATCTATTTGAATGGCGAGGCTTCGAGGCAGGCGCGTTACATCTATCCAGTCATCACCTGGAGGGATTGGCTTCAAGTATGGAATGAAGAAAAGGCAGGTGAAAACGAATGAGCGATGAAGAATTGCTGAAAGGAATGGCTGCAGGGGATCAAGCAAGCTTCGAGGCTTTGATTCACCGATACCACGCCCCCTTATCCGGATTCTTACAACGACAGCTGCACGACAGCGGTAAAGCAGAGGATTTTGTACAGGAAACATTCCTGCGGCTGATCAAACAGCTTCGGGATAAGCGCACCCCGGATAATGTTCAGGCATGGCTGTACCGGGTTTCATTAAATATGTGCCGTGATTATTGGAAAAGCGCTCAGTTTCGAACGGATCAATTCCCGCTCGCAGAGCCGCCGGACCAGAGGGATGTCAGCCCCTCGGTCGTTGAACTGGCCGAGCGTCAGGAAACGCGCAAAGAAATTCAGCAATCGCTCGAATCGCTCCCTGAGGTGCAGCGGGAAATCATCACCCTGCGTTTCTATCAAGACCTGAAGCTTCAGGACATTGCGGATATTGTCAGCTTGCCCCTAGGCTCTGTCAAAACCCATTTGTATAATGGACTTCGAAAGCTGAAGTCACGGCTCCGTCCCGAGAAGGGCGATTCAGATATTCGTAAAGGAGGCAAACAACATGAGCATTCCCCACGATGATGAAATAAAGCAGCTTGAACAAGAGCTTCGCCAGCCGTTATCGCAGATGATAACGAATCCGATTTCATCGCAGCAGACAGCTGTGCTGATTCATGCGCTGCAGCCGGCTTTTGACGGACTGCGGGAAGCAGGTGAAGAAGAACGGTTCTCGCTCAGACAGGCGCCTCCTGTCAAACGACCCTCTTTACTGCGACTCATTCATTCGCAGCTCTCCTCCTATTCCAGAGTTTACTGGGTCGCGAGCCTGTTGATCTTTGGGATGCTGATGCTGTTATTGCCGACGAATGAATATGTCCCCTATACCTCTGTCGGACAGACTTTCACCTTCGTGCTGCCTGCCCTGCTTCTTGCCTCTCTGGCCTACAGCTTCAGGTCATGGAACAAAGAAATGCGGATGATCGAGAGCATCACGCCTTATCCGCCGGCGCTGCTGCTGATCGTCCGGACGATGATTGTGATCGGACTTAATTTAGTGTTCGGTATCGTCGGCTCCATTTACATGAACATGCAGGTTCGCGCCTTCCCGCTTCTGCCATTTATGCTGCAGTGGCTGTCCATTCTGCTGCTTGTCAGCGGAGTTACCGCTTATGTGCTGATGTGGAAAGGGTTTAAAGCCGCCTTTGCCTGCTCCGCTTTCTTATGGCTAATTTGGAACGGAGTCGATCAGCGGTATTTGGCTTCAGGAGAGCTTTCGAATTCAAATGATGCCCATATCATCTATATAAGCGCGCTGTTTGCCGGTGCTGCGCTGCTTATGCTTGCTTACAAGAAAAGCTTCGGAAGACGTTTGCTGCCTTAGAGAGGAGGAAATAGCCGGTGCTGGAGCTGCAGCGTGTCATTTGGCGGTCGGCGGGTTCTGACTTCCGGCTCTTCATTCCCCGCCTGACCGTAAAGTCAGGAATTACTTTAATTGTGGGCCGCAACGGCGCCGGCAAGTCCTCTTTGCTTAAGCTGATGGCCACGGCCCAATTTCCGCTGGAAGGCGATATTCGCTATGACGGAATGACGACAAGCCGCGATCTGGCGGTCATTCGCTCGTCGATCGGCTTTGTGCCTACCGGCGCGGAACTATACGAGGAAATGAAAGCTGCCAAGCTGCTTCGTTATTTGGCGGAGCTGAAGGGCAATACGAACCCGGCTCAGCTTGATCAGCTTATGGACAGCTTTCATCTGGCCCCGTACAAGAACGATAAAATCAAATCGCTTGCGCAGGGGGTCAGGCAGCGGATCGCACTTGCCCAAGCTTGGATCGGCAGCCCGTCCTTTCTCTTCATGGATGAGCCGCTAAATGCACTTGATTCCTTGGAGCGTCTTCATTTCATTCGATATGTGGCGGCCAATGCGAGAAATCGGACCGTCGTCATATCCACGCATGAATTGAACGAATGGGAAGCTTGGGCTGATCGGATATTATGGCTCGATGAAGGCCGTCCGCTCTTCCATGGCACGATAGCGGAATGGGGTGAGGATCTCCCTCTGTCTGTATGGGAGGGCAGGATTGATATCAAGGATTATCATCATCTGAATCCGGAACATGTCCTTCATGTAAGAGAGGATAATCTTGCCTATGTCGTGCGGTATCTGGGAAGCGAGCCGCCCGGATCACAGTTCATAAGACAATCACCTACCCTTGAAGATGCTTATTTCATTCGCTGCAGGAGCCATCCTACACTTCTTAACAGCATCTGATTCATTATCCATAAACACCTGATACGGACCGGCGCTGCTCGCGTAAATACCGGTTTCCCTCTCGGGTGTTTTTTTAATTTGGTATTTGTTGCAAAATACTGCATTCGACATTACAATCGAAACAGACTGGTTTCGACAAATTATGTGACATCCACTTCATAAGGAGGTTCGCGCAATTGGATACTTATTTACTGGCAGAGCTGACGGTTACCCACAACGGAATTAGCGTGAAGCTTGACTATACCCAAGCCCAGCTCGTCGTTGTCACGGACACAGGGTATCGGCTTTGGTACATAGATATTGATGGTATTACGCAGTCTTCATTGCTTCACATGTTTAATGAGAGCGAGGATATCCGCGTTGATCTGACCGGCCTGACAAGAGACGGTCAATCGTTTGCCGCTGTCGGCTACTTTCATCCGAATGTCATGCATCAAGCCGCAGCCATTCGCGGAGATGGTGAATTGCAAGGATTTTAAGAATCAGAGAATGGGAGAACTGATTCATGTTCGCAATCCGTTTATTGGGGGGGAAGCTCAACTTGACAAGAACAGAGATTTTGCACAAAAGGAATAAACTGCTAGTCACGCTGATCTGGTGCTTTCTGGGATTGGGGCTCGTGGGGGATTTGACAACGAATACCAGCATGGATTCGATTATGGCCCTCGTGTATGCGGGCCTGGCAACAGCCGGAACGATGACGGTTCTCGTCCTGCGCCGCTGGCTGATCGATTATATCATGTACCTGATTGTCATTAGCGTCGCTGTCATTACTTACGTACTCGTCGGAACGGGACCGATTCTAACCACCTATCTGATGGTTTATATCAGCCTCGGCCTTGCCTCGCTGTACAACGATTACCGCCCTATCCTGCTCTCAAGCGTGCTCGGCATCATTTTTACCAATTGGTTCTGGGCCAGCTACCGCCAAGAAATGTTTGGCGGATTTGCAGATGACAGCATTATTTCCTTTAATATGTTCTTCGGCCTTACAGCTGCTGCGATGTTAACCTCTTCTGTATTTGGCCAACGCCTCCAAAACGAGGTGCTGCGCCAGCAAAACGAAACCTCAATCGCTAATGAGAAGTCCGGGCGCATGCTGAAGCAAGTTCATTCCTCCATTCTCGTATTGGATGAGTTCAGCTCCGACCTGAGAGACAATACGCAGACCACGCAGCAAATTTCGCATGAAATGACAGCCTCGTTCTCCGAAATGACCGTCAGCATTGAATCGCAAACTCGGAGTATCAGCGGCATCAGCGGCGCCGTTCAAGAGATGGATCATCATGTGGAGCAGGCAGCGGCAAGCGCAGACGCTCTTCGCGGATTATCGGAATCAACTTCGGGACTCATTACAGCCGGGCGCACAGAAATGACCGTACTGACCGATGAAATGTCCCGTGTAGAAGCCATAATCACTGAAACTGCCTCTCGTATGGATGAGCTTAATGTCCAGAACGAACAGATCAGTGAAATTGTAATCAAGATATCCGGCATTGCCAGCCAAACCAATCTGCTCGCGCTTAATGCGGCTATCGAGGCAGCACGTGCGGGCGAGCATGGCAAAGGCTTCGCCGTCGTGTCCGGTGAGGTCCGTAAGCTCGCCGATACATCCCGCTTGGCCGCCGAGGACATCACTGCGATATTGGAGAGCATCAAAGAACGTACAGCGGAGGTAACTAAACAGGTAACCCTTGGAAAGCAGGCGGCCTTGATCAGCATGGATGTAACAGGCAAGGTTAATCATGCTTTCCGTAATGCGGCAGGTAACACCTCTGAGGTACAGGAGCAGTCCGAAAGTTTAGCCAAACTTGTACAGGAGCTGCAGGGAATAAGTCATCTGGTAGCCTCTGAAATGACTCAAATTGCTGCTGCAACTGAGAAAAACATGGCTTCCGTTCAGCAAATGTTAGCCGGTATAGAGACTCAGGATTCGAAGATCAGCTCGGTTGCGGAGAGCGCCGGCCGCTTGGAATCCTTAACGAAGGAACTGCAGGCCATGAATAAGGAATGATGGAATCCTATACAATCCCCTTACTACCCGGGTTGATCTCTTTCAAATCTTCAACTTAATGATCAAGCGTCAGCCTTTCTTGGCAAAAAAAAAATCCCCTGCGGTCGACAGTATGGCATCTATCCATAAGCTGTGTACCTTAAGGGGATAATGATAGAGCAATATATATGTTCACAACACTAGATGGCGTTTATCGATTTGCCTTTAACCAAAGTGACGTAAATACGCTCGTGATCGACGTCCTCCCCGGCAATTAACTTCAGCAGCTGCTCAGAGGCCAATACTCCCCATTTTCGTTTGGAATAACTGATCGTCGCGAGGGGCGGCTGCATGTAGGAGGAAATTCCGATGTTATCGAACCCGATCAGGTGAATATCCTCGCCAAGCCGAATATTCGTCGTCTTCAAATATTCATGCATCCCGATAGCCATTTCGTCGTTTAAGCAAAACACAGCCGCCGGCCCTGAATATTCTTGTGCGATTTTGAGACGGCAAGCGCTCCTGACGATTTCATAAAGTCGCCTTCGATTTCAATATATTCGATGTCCGGATGGCGGCCGATCGTTTGTTTAACTGCCTGAATACGCTGCCTTGCATCGAACGAGCCTTGCGGCCCTGTCACCACGTACAGCTTGCGATGTCCCAGTTCAATCACATGCTCCATTGCAAGAGTGGCTCCAGCTTTGTTGTCAAGCAGCACTTGATTAATATTCAGGTGGTTTAGATCGCGGTCCATGAGCACTAATTTATGGCCAAGATTCGCATACTTCAGCAGCTCATCACTAGGGAAGGTCTGATCCAGGACGATAGCTCCGTCGAACATGCGCTGCGGAAGCAGCCGATGGGACTGCCTGCCGCTGCAGACGACGAGATCATAACCGCTCTGATTTACTCCTTCTTTCATCCCTTGCAGCAGATCGCCATAGAAGGATCCGCTGAAATCGGTCAAGAAAGCCCCAATGATTTTCGTTTCCTGCTTCTTCAAATTCCGCGCTGCCGCGTTCGGTACGTAGTGCATCTCTTTAGCAATAGCTAATATTCTGGCAGAAGTTTCATCTGTTACTTTCGGGCTTCCGTTGAGCGCATAAGAGACCGTCGATATTGAAACACCCGCTCGTTTGGCAATATCTTTGATATTGGCCATGGTACACGCTCCTTTACTATGACAATTATTTCCTATAAATATAGCATAATTTACTGTTTATATACCCCAAATCTTAACGAAAGAGATTTGGGGGCACATTCGTAATACACTTGTGTGAACGACTTGCTGCGTGTTCGGCATTCGCGGTTTACTTCTGCACAGAGCCTCGGCGCGTGGCGGGGCGATAGGTGTCGGCAGTCAACCGCATGATGCATGCACATCTATACTGGATTTTTACAGCTATTTCGGGCTTTAGATGTACGAATCAGCGCTATACTGGAAATTTCCAGTTATAAATGCCGAATTGAGCTCTAAAAGGTTCATTTGGGGCGATTTAGCTGTATGGAATGCAGTATAGAGACAGTTTTAATCGGATGGAAGTCTTTTTAACTGTACGAATTCCAGTATAGGCTAGGGTGTAACAGGTATCAGATGCTAAAAAGAAAAAAGGGGCTGTCCCAAAAGCCAAAGGCTTTAGGGTTAGCTCCTCAATGTTTGAAAATCTGTAAAAACAAAGAAACCAGCCTGGTACTCCGAACTTTAAAACCACCTTATACTCGCCTTCCCGAACGATAAATAACGATCCGCTTAACAGTATGATTGCGGCAATTACACCCAAACCTGTGAAAACCCAACGTTTATTCATTTTGAAGTTCCTCCCTGCGCTAAAATGGAGGTTCCACCCAACCATCTCAGAAAGGAAGGTTTCTATGTAACATTCAATATGCCATGGACCAACTTACTCTGCCGATGGATCTATCGGAAGATATCCCCGAAAGCCACCTCGTTCGTGTTGTGAACGCGGCTCTCGGTTCGGAGGGCGATCGAGCCGGAGAGTGTATTTGGACAACTGAAGAACAACCGGGGATTCCAGCGGTTCCTGCTTCGCGGGTTGCCAAAAGTAAGCCAAGAAATCAGGTGGCTTTCGCTTGCCTATAGTCTGCTGAAAAAAGCAGCAATCGACCAAACGGGAAGGAGCAGAAATAACGTCTGCCCCTTCCCGGGTTTGTTTATTTATTCAACTGCGCAAAGGTAAACCTAACTTACTTTCGAGGGCAGCTCCCTCAACTTAAGGTATTCCCTCACTCTTTACTGTACTGTAATCCCTTTGAAGAATAGATCAAAAGTAAGCGCCATCTGATCGGTTATCGGATCATCCTGATCATCCATTGACCATACGATCAAGGCTCCGAAATACGTCTGAAGAGAAAGCTGTGCGATCATGGCCGCAGGCATATCCTTCCGCAGCTCCCCGTTCTCCTGTCCCTGCTCAATAAGCGGAATAAGCACATTCATAAGCTCATTAAGTAATTTGTTATGTCTCTCAAGAGCTGGCCCGCTTCTGAAAATCGCCTGAAAAAGCGCGCGGGTCACCGGTTTGTTAAGAGGAAACTGCTGCACAAGCGAGAATACAACCACCTGCATCCGCGGAATCAGCGGTCCCGGCTTGTCCTTGAGCTTCACGATTTCATTCATGACGAATACCCCCTGCAGATCACAGATGAGCTCATCCTTGGACGTGAAATAGTTGAAAAAAGTTCCTTTGGCAACGCCCGCGAGCTTCGCAATCTGTTCGATGGTTGTCGTCTCGAAGCCCTGCTCGGCAAACAAAGAGAGCGCGGCTTCTTTGATCCGTATTCGTGTTTGTTCCTTCTTCTGCTCGCGCTTCATTCGGATAATTCCCACCTTTTCTCCGCTGTCAGCCGTTCCTTTTTAATTTCATTTTAGCATAGGGACGGCCCGCTCGTAAATATAATATGACCGCCAGTATAATATTAAACCAATAATCGACAGACTGATTTCCTGAACGCAAGACTTACTTTGTTTGTTCAACAAAAATTCACATAAATAATTATGACCACGAGTTCAATATTATTGACTTTTCTGCTGCCGATCGGCTATAACTATTCGTAGATGATTACATTTATTGCAAGGGGAGGAACGACCGATGACGGAACGTTTTATTCGCGGTTTAGCCAAGCTGAAGTGGGTTGTGCTGATTGCCTGGCTTGCTATAGCGGTCGCGGCGATGTTGGGTCTGCCTGATCTGCAGGCCATTGTAAGAAAGACCGAACAGAAGTTCATACCAGCTGATTCCGAATCGGTTGAAGCCAAACAGATCATGGCGCAAATCGATCCCAAGACGACAACCAAATCCAGCGCCATTATTGTCTATTCCCGTGATGCCGGATTAACCGGTCAGGACCATGAATGGCTGAAGGGCAAAGCGGCGGCGCTGTCAGAGCTAGCCGGGAAGGATGGCATCAAATCCGTTCAATCCGCTTACGGGACGCCGGAGCTGGCCACGAAATTCCGCAGTAAAGATGGAACGACTGAAATGGTCATCGTTGGATTTGAGCGTGCAGATAACGATGCGATGACTCTGGAAGCGGTCGATAAACTGGCGGATGATGTGTTAGGCGCTCCCGCTGGCAGCAAAGTATCTCTGACTGGCAGCGCACCGATCGGAAAGGACTTTCAAGAAAGCTCAGAAGAAGGATTAGCAAAGACGGAGCTTCTCACCGTAGGTCTCGTGCTTGTCATTTTGCTTATCGTCTTCCGCTCTCCTATCGCCCCCTTCATACCGCTTATCACCATCGGTATATCTCTGCTCATCACAAGGGGACTCGTGGCATTCGCTACGAACTACGGCATGACGGTCTCTTCCTTTACCGAATCCTTTCTCATCGCCGTGCTGTTCGGGGCCGGGACCGACTACTGCATCCTATTGATTCAGCGATTCCGCGAGGAGCTTAAGTTTACCGACGATAAAGTCGAGGCGCTCGTTCGCACCATGCGCACTGTAGGCAAGACGGTCGCATTCTCGGCCAGTACGGTGTTCGTTGCCTTCTTCTTGATCGGATTCGCCCAATTTGGTCTTTATCAGTCCGCTGTAGGCGTATCGATCGGCGTTGCCGTGACACTTATCGCAGGGATAACGCTCACACCCGCACTGCTGATGATTTTTGGCAAAGACACCTTCTGGCCTTCCAAAGTGAAAAGCGGTCAAGGCCACGGGGAATCGAAGCTTTGGCGCGGCATGGCATCCCTGGCTGCCCGCCGTCCGGTAGCCGTACTGCTCGTTACGGTTATTCTGCTTGCTCCGCTGACTCTGCTGTTCCATGGCAAACGCTCATTCGATGATTTGGCGGAAATCAATCCAAGCTTCGGCTCGGTGCAGGGCTTCCGCCAGGTCGAGCATGCTTTTGGTTCCGGCGAAGTATTCCCTGTATCGATCGCTCTTACCTCCTCGGAATCGATGCGGACACCGGAAGCATTAGCCGCATTGGAATCCGCAAGCGCAAGCTTATCGAAGATTAACGGCGTCAAAGAGGTTCGGAGTGCTGTAAGGCCGCTTGGGGAGAAGCTGGCAGATCTAACTGTCACGAATCAGCTGACGAAAACCGCCGACGCGATCGGTCAGATGAAGTACGGCGTGGATAAGATCGGGAACGGCCTGACTTCCGCCAGCGATTCGATCGTGAATGGTCAAAGCGAAATGAATCAGCTGACGGCAGGCCTGCGCACGATGGCATCCCGAACTAAAGAAGCTAAGCAAGGTCTGGATCACGTTTATCAAGGTCTGCAATCTGCCTCTAATGGCGCTTCGAAGGTGGCCGGGGGACTCTCACAAAGCTCACAGCTGAGCAGCTCAATGGCTGCAGATTTGCAGAAGCTCCTGAAGGCTCATCCTGAACTGAAGGACGATGCGGCCATGAAGCAATTACTCGGCAAGCAGCAGGGACTTACAGACGGGTTGAGCCAGCTGTCCAAGGGGGCTTTAACTGTTGCACAGAGCTTCAAGCAGATTAATCCTTCCGTATCCAAGGTGTCAGGCGGGCTTGGGCAGTTAGCAGAGGGCCAATCGCAAGCAGCCGACGGTACGGCAAAGCTCGGCACCGGCTTATCCCGGCTGACCGCCGGCCTCAAGGATGGAGCCAAAGGACTTACTGATATATCGATGGGCCTTACCTCGGTCAAGGAAGCCGAGCAGGCAATCGGGGACAGCCAAATTCCAGGGTGGAATTTGCCGAAGGCTGCACTGGATAGTCCAGAGCTGCAGCAGGCTCTGGACTACTACATTGCCAAAGATGGCAGGACAGCAAAGCTGGATGTCGTGCTATCTGTCAATCCTTACTCTCCTGAAGCGCTCGTCACGGTTGATCAGCTGCGGAGCATGCTCAAGCAAAGCCTGAACGGATCGGCGATCCGAGCTCCAAAAGTGTATGTCAGCGGCACGAGCGCGCAGATCGAAGAATTGAAGGATATATCACGAAGCGATTTTGTCCGTACAGGATCATTCGTACTGATCGGCATATTCATTGTACTGATGATTCTGCTGCGTTCGATTCTCGCGCCGCTGTACGTGCTGCTTTCACTAGGCTTTAATTACCTGGTTACGATGGGAATAGTCGAGTTTATCTTCGTGAAGCTCGCGGGAAAACCGGGATTATCCTGGAGCGCCTCCTTCTTTGTCTTCCTGATCATCGTAGCGCTGGGCGTTGACTACAGCATCTTCTTAATGGCGCGCTTCAAGGAAGAATATCGCCCGGGCGGAATCTCTTACGCGATGTCCAAAGCGATGTCTACGACGGGCGGCGTTATCATCTCAGCTGCGGTCATTATGGGAGGCACATTCGCAGCTCTTATGTTATCCGGCGTTAATACACTGCTTCAGATAGGTGCGGGTATCGTCATCGGTCTTGTCTTGTACTCCACCGTATTCATGGGACTCGTTGTTCCTGCGCTCGCCAACCTGATCGGTGAAGCGAACTGGTGGCCTTTCCGCAAACGGGAAGCCGTTCAGGTTCAGGATGCAATGGGCAGCCAGGAAGAGAAGTCTCCTCGTCTTGCCAAACAAACCTAATCCGGCTTGAGATTCTGCTTATAGAAGAAGCAGATCCCACACCTAATAAAAGGCTGTTTCCACTCCATACAGATGCGTTTCTAGCATCTGATGCGGAGGGAAACAGCCTTTATTGCTTGTTAACTCTTAATTTCTGCTGCGCTGAGCGTATGAGCCAGCAGCTCAAGCATTTCGATATGCTGGATATACTCAAGGGCACTGCGCGTTTCATCGGAGCCCTGGCCGGATACTTGCTGCTGAATCAAGTCGGTGAATGCGCCCGGATTCCATGCACGCTGCCCTTTCATATGGACAAGCGTATCCCGAATTGCACTATCCGGAAGCTCTCCCAGGATGATGCCGTTTTGCAGCCAGTCGGCTACTTTGGCATTAAGCCTGCTTTTCACAGGATGGGCTCCTGCGCCGTGAAACCAGTAGTTGGCGTTGGAATAATCGCCTTCCATGCGATGCATAATGCCATGCCAGTAACAGCCAGTTGCGTCATCCTCGATCTCCTGCGAATAGGAATGGGACCGGTCAAGGCTGTCATTCAGCAGATGAAGCCCTGCTTTTAGCGCGATGATTTCTTTGCTTCTCTCCAGGCGGGCATCTTCAGGATGAAAAACCATCGTGCTGATCGCCTGTTCCAGCGAAGCATCCCAAACCTGCTCGGGTGCTAAAGACTGAAGGGGTCTGCGTTCTTGAAGCTTCGCAACCATATCCGAAAGCTGCAGCTGAACACTCATTGTGATTCACTCCTTTTATGTACTAAACGTTCGGTTGTTCATCAAGCACGGCCAAGGGCGCATGGAGATGCGAATAAAGAAAAGGAGAATCAAAGCTTGGTGTAGATTATATTAATTTAACCGCTTTTTCTCAACGTGACAATAACTAAAGCAGAAAAAAGCAGAATTCCCCGCAAGGAGGATTCCTGCCTTTACAAGCTGGTGTACAGTCAACTGAGTAAGCTTATGGATTATACAAAGTTTCTGGTGTCATTGTTTCGTCCGAATTTGTAGGCGGCAATTAGGAAGAAGACCGCTGCGAAGGCAAGCAAAACCGCTAAATGAAACCAAATGCCGGATAAACTGCTGCCGGACTGCAGTTTATGGATCGACTGCAGCACCCAGTTCTGCGGCAGGAAATCGGCAACGCGGCGGATGCTGCCTGGCATAACATCAACCGGGAAGAAGCAGCCCGCCAGGAGACAAGTCGGTGTTACAATTAAATTCTGAAGCGCTCCGGCTGCAGCAGTGCTCTTGGCAAAAGCAACAATAACCAGCGAGAGGCTGACCGATGCAAGCGCGAAGAGAGACAGAATGCCAACCATCGTGGCCACCGGTACGCCGGGATCCAGCTTGAAGACGACCGTCATGAAGAACATAGCTGCTACAATCTGCACCATCATGATCATCAGATTCACGATCACATTCGACAGCACATAAGCTCTCGCATTGATCGGTGAAGAAATGATTCTAAAGTAAGTCCGATTCTCCCGGTGCTTGAGCGTAAGCTCTGACAGACTGACAGCAGATGTCATCATGAACATGATCAGAAATCCGATGGACTGATTCGACATATCCTTCGTGCTTGATGTATCATTCACGGTTTGCGCAGTGAGCTTGAAATCGGGCCTGTGATAGCTGTCGTACAGCTGCTTGAACTTCGCCTCGTCACCCCCGGCTATTTTGCCAATAGCCGTCACGTTATCGATATATCCATAGAGCATCGACTTCATATAAGAAGTCACCTGAGCCCCTTTAACCGATTGAATCGTAATATGATCCGGATTACCGCTCCGCACGCTCTGAGAGTAGCCTTCTCCGATCACAAGTCCGCTGTCAAGCTGATTGGAGGCAAGCCGCTCCTTCAGCTCGGCTTCCGTTACATTTGCGATTGTCGTATGAGCCAAGCCTTTCACGAACCCAATGGTATCTGCTGCAAGCATTTCCGAGTGATCCTTGTTCACAACACCGATACGCAGCTCCGTTTGCCCGGGTGATCCATATATAAGTGTAGAAACCAGGATGCCGGCAATCGGAAGCCCGATATACAAGATCAGGCTGGAACGTTTACGAAATGTAGTACGAATCGTACTCCAAACCAGGAACCAAATATCATTCAACATTTATAATCCCTCCCTGCGCTGCATCATCGTCGCCGAAGCAATGAGAAATAACACGCCTAAACCCAGATATAGCCCAATTGCCGGCAAAGCTGCCGTTAACCGGTTGTCGTAGATAATAGCCGTCAGCGCTTGATTGCCCCAGTGGATTGGCGAGATCTTAACGAGAAAGCCCATGAAGCCGGCTCCTTCATCATCGACAGGGAAATAGGCACCGCCGAACATTGAAGTGATCTGCACAATCATCATGATGACGCCGCTTGCTGCTTTTCCCTTCAGGAGATAGCTCGCCGCAAGGCCTAAGCTGGCCGCCATTACAACCTCTGCCAGTAAAACAAGGATGACCGTCCACAGATGTTCGCCCCAATAAGCCTTGAACACGAATTTGCTGAACAATACGATAATGAAGATACAGAGCATGTTAACGATAATATTGCCTAACACTTTACCTATGAAAATATCACTTTTGCGAACTGGAGCCGCAATAAGTCTTACAGCTGTGCCGCGGTTGATTTCACCACGAATGAGCGACCCTGCGGATATGGCGCTCCACATCCCGATCATGACCGTCATCGCAAGCGCGTAGTAATCGATGGAGCGCGGTGTCCGGTCGGCTTGAATGGACGTTTCTTTAATATATCTCTGGTGCCCCCCGCCCCCGGCGAATACAAGCTGGACTTTGTCCGGATCGTTCTTGGCCACTGCAGCTGCTGCGTTATATTTATCCGTGAAGGCAGCAAGCATACCCTGCACCATATTGCTCTCCATTATTGTCCGGCTGCTCCCGTACAAGGTGATACTGTTATCTGTCAGGGTGACAAACCCGGTATACCGGTTAGCCTCTACCTCCTTGCGGCCGTCCGTGCCTGCTTGAAGCTTCTCGAATAGAATGCCGGACTTGCGCATTTCCCGGGCAAATGAAGAGAAGGCTTGGGACAGCTCCACACTGCTGTTATCCTGAACCAGCACCTTCATATCCCCGAAGCTGACATTGCCATTGAACGCATTGGTCAGCGTTAAGCCAAGGATCAGAATCAGCACGATTGGAAATAAAAGCATGAATATAAAAGTCCGACTATCACGAATATTAATTTTCAGTTCCTTCAACGTTATCCGCAGTATATTCACTTCTACATCCTCCTCTCTTGCATCCGCTTAATCTCGCAGCTTACGTCCGGTCAATGTCAGGAATACCGATTCAAGATTCGGCTCGCGTTCTTCAACTGCGCGAATTTCCATTCCATCGGCCATTAACTGCTTCAGAATCCGGTTCAAGTTGTCAACGGCTGCATCACTTTGAATATAAATCACGTTCTCTTCCTGAAGAACCTTGCGGACACCCGGTATCGAGGTTAACCTCTCACTCTCTGTGCCTGCTGAGGATTTCATTTCCAGACGGATATCCTTCACATCGGTAATCGTCGCTTTTAGCTGCTCCTTGGTTCCCTCAGCGATGATTTTGCCATGATCCACAATCGCAATCCGCGTGCAGATCTCCTCGACTTCTTCCATATAGTGGCTCGTGTAGATAATGGTGCAGCCGGATTCATTCAGCTTGCGGACGGAAGTGAGGATATAATTACGGGACTGCGGATCAATTCCGACAGTCGGTTCATCCATAATGATCAGCTTGGGCTTATGAGCGATCGCACAAGCAATGTTCAGCCGGCGTTTCATACCTCCCGAGAAATTCTTCGGGAAGCTCTTCGCCTTGTCGCTAAGCCCGACAAACGCAAGCGCCTCCTCCGTCCGTTCCTTAAGCTCCGACCCCCGAATTCCATACAGTCCAGCGAAAAAACTCACATTCTCATAAGCGGTCATGTCCTCGTATATCGCTAAATCCTGAGGCACAATACCTAGATTAAGCTTGGCGAAGCGGCTATGCTTTGTAATGTCCCGATCCAATATACGAATCTCGCCGCTCGTAGGTACGAGCAGGGATGAAATCATGTTGATCGTTGTGCTTTTCCCGGCGCCGTTCGCTCCCAGAAACCCGAATATTTCCCCTTCCCGTATCGTTAGAGATACATTATCCACTGCAATAAAATCGCCGAATTTCTTCGTTAAACTTCGAATATCCAATACGTTCATCGGTTGTTCACTCCGTTTCCCTCATCTTTGATAATCCTATTGTAAGAAAAAAGGATGCCCTTATGTCAGTGCATAAGTTCATCCTTTGCGTATGAGAATATTCATATCTTGCAGCTTCAGGCTATGAGGGCACATGAAATTTCTCACGTTCCCCCATATGGAATAAGCGTAGTGACGATGAAGCCCTGGTCGCCATCGGCTATAACCGTCCCATTCACAGCAGCCGTCCGCTCTTCCATTCCGATCAGCCCAAGGCCTTTAACGATTTTAGCCGCACCTTGTCCATTATCAGAGACGACCGCTTTAATGAAGCGGTTAAGAACTCTCACTTCAACGTGAACGGACGAGGCATTAGCATATTTAGCTGCGTTGGTAAGCGATTCTATAATGTTCTCGTGAATGATTTTCCACTGGATCGGAGTAATGATCTCCATATTGCCTTCATGCACAACCGTTGTCAGCAGACCGGATTGAACCCCGAAATTGTCTACCGCCGCCTTCAGCCGGCTGAATCCAAGCTGCTCTACCGGAGGCTTCATATTCTTGAGCGTCAACCGGATTTCTTCTATGCCTTCCTTGGAAATTCCGATCGCGTTCTGCAGAAGCTGCGCGGCGGCATCCGGATCCTCAGTGAGCAGACGCTTGGCGGCCTCCATCTGAATCAGTGCGCCTGTCATCGAATGACCAATCCCGTCGTGGATTTCCTGCGCTAGCCGATTACGCTCCTCCAGCTTCACCATATATTCTGAGGTTCGAATAAACTCATGATTCTCATTTAGCTTCCTGCTCAGCTGCTGCTGGCTGCTGCGCATCCGTTCGATTTGATCCTCCTGTTTGTTCATTCTGGCCATGTAACGCCTGATCAGCATGAAGTTAAAGAAGCTCAGCACGGCAATAAACGCATAGAAAACCATCATCGATGGTGGCATGAATAACAGTGGGATCATTAATGGGAGAATTACGAATCGCTGTCTTTCCTCATAGAACGAGGCCATCTCATAGGAGCTGAGCGGCAGCAGAAGGATGAAATACGGACTTTCACTGATTGAACAAACAATCAGGAAAATAATGATAAGTACGATGATTCCCTGCTTGACAGCATAATTCTTCACGATATGTACGGTAAGATTGAGCGATATATAAATCAGAATGTATAAGACCAACCAAGGGGAGGGCTGAGAGACAGTAATATAGGAGACCGCTATGACATAGAACAAAAGAACCATTTTATTGCCAACCGTCCATAATTCCATATCTAGCCCCTTATCCTTTCGGTCAACGGGTTTTTCCCGTCAGGTAGTAGATCGCGATCTGTGTTCGATGCTCAAGCGCGGTCTTGTTGAGAATAGACGTAATATAGTTCGCTGTCGTCCCCTCCGATATAAACAGCTCCTTGGAAATTTCCTTGTTTGAGAAGCCCTTGGCAATAAGCGACATCACTTCGAGCTCCCGCTCCGTGAAAGGCGTGCGGTCAATAGGACTTTCGAACGCAGCGGAGCCTTTGACTGCCATCCCATCCATTGTCGTTTTCAACTTATCCAGCACCACATCCTGAAGCACGTTATTCCCGCTGTGTACACTCTTAATCGCATCGCGGATCCGCTCCGGATCGTTGTTCTTAAGCAGATAGCCCTTGGCGCCAAACCGGATCGCATCCAGAATATATTCATCATCATCAAATGTGGTCAAAATAAGCGGCTTCGTCTTGGTCTGCTCTGTAATCAGCTTCGTTGCTTCGACCCCGTTCATCGTAGGCATTCGAACATCGAGCAGGGCAACATCAACCTCGTTTGCCTTGCAATAATCAACGGCCTCCTTACCGTCCCCGACCGTATCCAGGACCTCGAATTCTTGAAAGGTATTCAGAATGATCCGCATACCTTCGCGTATAAACGAATTATCGTCCGCAATCAGTACTCTGATCTTCATGAAAGCACGCTCCTTTGTGTCATTATTTTACATGATTTCAGCTGCGATATCGAGCCGATGAAGGGTGGATTTACAGACAATTACTACTACCAAACCAGACCGATTCCGGCCGCATTCGGTCAGGTCAAGTCCAACGAGGAGCTGGAAGTCTGGAACGCCGTCGGACCGGAATACCGCGATACACTTGGCGATACCGTTCATCGGGACAGTCCTTCCTTCGCTGGCAAATTTAATTATACGAATACAGCGGAAGCAAACGACATGGAATACGCAAAAGTCAGCTCAGACAAAAAGAACCGGTTCTTCTACGTCAGAACGAAGGAACCGATCACTGCTCCGGAGGGAACAAACTGGATGAACCTGATCATCAATGCGGATCAGGACGACGCAACCGGCTGGGAAGGTCATGATTACATCATTAACCGCTCGCGAAATAACGGAAAATTGAGCATCGAACGCAGCACGAACAATGACTGGACCTGGGAAACAGCCGGTCAAGCCGAATACAAGGTCATCGGCAATGCATTATCAGTCACTGTTCCGAAGAATCTGCTGCCTTTATCATCAGCGCCTGGCTTTGATTTCAAATGGGCCGATAACTCCGTGGCAGAAGGCGATATTATGCAGTTTCTTGATCAGGGCGATGCTGCGCAAAACGGCAGATTCAATTACCGCTATACGACTTACGGTGGTATCATGGTGTTCGCAAGCCAAGAACAGATTGATCCAGCCTTGCTGGAAGAGATATCGCTCAAACTGAAAGCACGCTCGCCTGGTAAATCGCAAAAACCGGATGGATACAGCCGCTCGTACTGGCCTATCCATCCGGTTCATTCCGGTTTATGGCGTTCAATTAAACTCCTGAAGCAGCTTTTATTCATCCTTCGGCATAATCGGCAGCATGCCGCTCCAGCTGTTCATGACTGACCTCCCGTACTCCACTAATCATATATGGCGTCTGGTAATTCATCCCTACTCGATAAGCTCATACAATATAGAATCAAAAATTTTTCTCTATTTGAGCGCTAGTCAATTCTATATCTGCAGATAACTTCCTTGCGGCTTCAGCGCCGAGAATGGTCTCGTATCTGAGTTTAAGATTCTTGGATGCCTGGCGAATTGTACCTTCCAGTTCTTTTCCTTTGTCAGTTGGATGAACCAGCACGGTCTTGCCCAGCACTTGCCGCTGTACCAGCTGCTTGCCTTCCAATTTATCAATAAAACGGGTTAACGTTGAAGGAGTGATGCTAAGGTTCTCGGATAACTCCTTCTGAGTGATACCAGGATTGTCATTGACTAAGCGGATCAAATATCCATACATGGGCGTCAGACCGGTTGGGGCAAATTCTTCTTCTGCCACCTTCGTAATCGCCCGGCCTAAACGGTTCGCAGTAAAAAACAAGCAGCTGTTAAGGAAAGTTTCATCCATTATGCAACCTCCTTTTGTTTATTTTGTATGTACAACAAATATAAAACATTGCAATGATCTTGTCAACACATGCAATTGTGAAATTGTCAGTCATTTATCACGTACGGAGAAAGATCAAACCTTCATCATCGTGCTGTGTAGGAGCTGCCTGCGGAAGCCGTATTCATTTCGTTAAGCTGGCAAAATGATTGAAATAAAGGAGTATTTTAACAAATACAGAACTATATCTGTATAATCATTAAGGGTGGTGACATTAACTTATAACTGCTTTAGATACAAACCATTACATTAATAACCCGTATTCTGAATTCGCAGCGGCACGAGCGCAGCATCCTATTCTTTGGCACGAGCTGCTGGGTGTAACCACTTGGCTTGCGACAGGCTACAAAGAAGTGGAAGCTATTCTGAAGGATTCCAGATTTGTTAAGGAAGCTGGCAGGGCTATATCTCCAGAGCGTCTGCCAGTGTATTCCGAGCGTATTGCCCCCGTAATGCAGCTGATGCATAACATGATGCTGTTTCGGGATGCTCCTGATCATACCCGGCTGCGAAATTTGGTTAACAAAGCATTCACGCCGCGGATGGTGGACAAACTAAGACCGACAATTGAAAGTATAGCCGATCACCTGCTTGATGATAGGAGAAGCAGCACGGAGCATGAGCTGATTCGCGATTTCTCCTATCTGCTGCCTGTATTAGTTATTGCGGAGCTTCTCGGCGTCCCTAAGGAGGATCGTGATTTCTTCCGGCAATGGTCTGATGCGTTCATTCGGTTCATCGACTTTAATCCAAGCATGGAAGAGTTAGAGTTGTTATCCAAGGATATCAATGACTCGAGAATTTACTTCGAACAATTGATTGCTTTACGCCGATCATCTCCTCGGGAAGATCTGATCAGCGGCTTGATCGCATCGGAAGAGAGCGGCGATCAGCTGAATACAGATGAAATGGTTGCAACCTGTTTGCTGCTTATGATTGCAGGGCATGAAACAACTGCGAATCTGATAACAAACGGCTACCGTTTGCTGCTTCAGCATCCTCCCATGTATGACGCCCTTTGCTCAAATATTCAACTGGCCCCTAACGCAGTAGAAGAGATATTACGGTATGAGCCCCCAGTCCTTATGACAAGCAGGATGGTGTCAGAGGATATGGAGTTTGCCGGCCAGCTGCTGTACAAGGGACAAGATATCATGCTTGCACTTGCCGGTGCTAACCGGGATCCTTCGGTAATCAGCGATCCCGACAAATTTGATATTACCCGTAAGACTGTCAAACATTTATCCTTCGCCGCCGGTCCTCATTTCTGTTTGGGCGCTCCCCTTGCAAGGCTGGAGGGCATCATTGCATTTGAGAAGCTCATGAAGCGGGTCATTCATCCTGAATTAATCGAGGAGCCCGTGTGGCGGCCGAACATCATATTCCGAGGGTACGAATCATTGAAGTTTCGCGCTGAAATTCTATAAAGGCAGGCAATGAGAGAAAGGCTGCTTCAATGAGAGAAGGGCTGCTTCAAAAGGGATAAAATCAAGACAATCACACCCTAGTTTATCTCTCTTATAAAAAATGGCTGTACAGGTGGTCATCAAACCTGTACAGCCATTTTTCTAAGTGGGGCTATCCATGAGCCAACTGTGATGACTTATGGGACAGTCTCGGTATCATCTTCTCTTCCAACCCGTGTGGCATATGGGTTGACCGCCATCAAGTATCGTCGCCCCGCCGCACGCTGGGAGCTGTGCGGGGTGCAGAAAGATGTCGGTTAGCACCTGACCTACCTATACTGGAATTCATACAGTTAAAAAAGTGCCATCCGCTTGAGGCTGCCTCTATACTGCAATCCATACAGTTAAATCGCCCCAAATGAGCCTTAAAGAGCTCAATTCGGCTTATTTAACTGGAAATTTCCAGTATAGCGCTATTTTGAACGTCTAAAGCAAGAAATAGATGTAAAAATCCAGTATAGATGCGCATGCCGCTTAAGCCGAACATGCAAAAGCAACATGCAATCAAACAGCACGCAATCAAGCAGCATGCAATCAAGCACATGCAACAACAAGGTCATTCACAAGTTTATTACGGGTTGACCCCGAGCCTCTTTGTTAAGATTTGAGGTTTCCCCTTCATAAAATTACTGCCTCCATTAACCTTCGAAACGAGCAAACTTGATACATACCGGTTTCGATACATGAAGTTCGCTTCCCGTAGGCTGCAGCTTCCCTGTCCGCTCATCTCTTCGGAAGGTTACAATATTGTTGCCGTCGCGATTAGCGACTAATAGGAATCGGCCATCAGGCGAAATTCCAAAGTTGCGCGGATGCCCGCCAAGCGTTGAGACATGCTCAACGACCCTCAGCTTGCCCGTTTGTTGATCAATGGCATACACGACGATACTGTCATGTCCCCGATTCGAACCATATAGGAATTTTCCATCCGGAGAAATATGAATGTCCGCACAGCCATTTTCCCCGTTATAGGAATCCGGAAGTGTAGAAATAACTTGAATCTCCGCAAGCTCCCCCTGCTCACCATCGTAGGCGAAGGCTGTAACGGTGGCGTTAAGCTCATGAATGACATAACCGAAGCCAAGAGCAGGATGAAAAGCAAAATGCCGGGGACCTGATCCCGCTGCTGTCTGAATCTCACGATGAGGAACCAGACGGCTCAGCTCTAAGTCAAGCTTATAAATAAACAGACGGTCCAAGCCCAAATCGCAAGCAACTGCAAAGCGGTTCATTCGGTCGATGAAGACGGAATGTGCACGGGCTTGTACAGGCGGCACGCTCGAGCTCTTATGCCACTGGATATCCGCAGTCGTGCCGATCTGTCCGTCCTCCAATAATGGAGACAGACCAACCATACCGCCGTGATAACTGGATACGATCGCAACCTTGCCGGAATGGTCTAACGTAATATGACAGGTTGGTGCAGAAACCGTGTTCTCCTTGTTCAGCAAGGATAACCCGCCGGTAGAAGGATTAATGGTATAGGCAGCAGCTGCCCCGCAGCGCTGATTGTCCGCATCAACCCCTTCGGTAATTGCATACAGCTTCGAGGTATTGGCGTTCACATCCAGAAAGGTCGGGTTTTGCAGCCCGGAAGCTTGCTCAATCAGCTCGAGGCTACCACTTGTTTCATCGAAATTGCAGACATACAGTCCAGAATCCTTCGCATCCGCATATGAACCGATAAAAGCGAGTATCTTCAAATTGTTGTTCCCCATGGCTCAATCTCCCTTGTCTATTATGTATAAGCGAATTATCGCAAATCGGCATCCTGTTGGCAAATCATTGGAGTAAAAAATAAAACAACAAACCCTTCACTAACATGAAGTCAGCAAAGGGTTTGTTCAATTCTCAGTGTATGATTCACGCTTATTTGACGCTGTGCAGAACCTCCGGCGTAGTCAGCTTGTCGTAAAAATCAACAGCTTTATCCTTGTCGGCGGATTCGCGAAGCGCCATAGCCGAGCGTGGATGCTCGTCCAGCATACCCGTAATCATGTAAGGGATGATGTAGCCCCATTCTTCTTTCTCACGAAGCTGAATCATGTATTTCTCGATCATGTCCAAGACAGGACGAACATTATATTTGGTGCCTTTAAGATGGGCTACCAGCAGCTCAGTCGGGCAGTTTCCTGCAGCACGGCCCATACCGTACACGGAAGCATCAAGCAGTTCGACGCCTTTCTCTGCGGAAACGAGAGTGTTCGCAAATGCGAGCTGCATATTATTATGCGTATGAACCCCAAGACGTTTGTTTGGCAGGTATTTCTGGAACTTGCCAACCAGGTAGTTGAAGTCGTTCGGATCCAGGCTGCCGTAAGAGTCAACCACATACACAACATCAACCACGCTTGCATCGATAAGCTCGAATGCTTCAAGCAGTTGGTTCTCCATGACGTTGGAGAGCGCCATGATGTTCAGTGTGGTCTCGTATCCGCGATCGTGGAACACTTTGACAAGCTCCAGCGCTTTCTCTACATCCTGGATGTAGCAGGCAACGCGGATCAAGTCGAGCAGGCTCTCTTCGCGCGGCAGAATGTCATTCTCGTCTACGCGGCCGATATCGACAAGTGCCGACAGCTTCGTATTCAGCTTATGCGGAATGACTTTGCGGAGGAAATCATCGTCCAGAAAACGCCATGGGCCAGCGGATTCAGCACCTTTAAGCAGTTTCGGGGAATTCTTGTAGCCGATTTCCATGTAATCAACGCCAGCTTCGTTCAAAGTCGTATACAAATGCTGAACGAATTCGATACTGAAGTCCCAGTTGTTAACGAGGCCTCCGTCACGAATCGTACAGTCTACAATTTTGCAATGATTGGTTTTTGTATTCATTCCGATGTGATAGCTCCTTTAGTAAAGCAAGTCTTTCTATCCATGATACTTGAAAATGGGCTTGAACGCAAAGCTATTTTGTCGGAATTAGCCATTACTTGTCAGCTTTGCGTTCTCTCAGTCGGAATCTTTTTAAACACTTCCAAACGCCGTGTCGAGCTGAAAAAAGGGGCGCGAACAGATAAATAAACCATGTTTAGTAACGGCTGCAGGAGCTGTTCCTTGCGGTATCATATCATCTCTTCGGCCCGCACGACTTCGTCAAACTTCTCGGCAGTGATCAGTCCGCTCTGGATGGCCGCCTCGCGCAGCGTTAATCCCTTCTTATGTGCTGTCTTCGCTATGGTCGCCGCATTCTCGTAACCGATATGGGGATTAAGCGCTGTGACAAGCATAAGGGATTCGCTCAAATGACGTTCTATCGCATCTAAATTGGCTTCAATGCCTGCCGCGCAGTGTTCATCGAAGGATCGCATGGCATCCGCTAAAAGCCGGGCCGACTGCAGAAAATTATGAATGATCACCGGCTTGAAGACATTCAGCTCGAAATTCCCCTGGCTTGCCGCAAAGCCGATCGCAGCATCGTTGCCCATCACCTGGCAAACGACCATCGTCATTGCTTCACACTGGGTGGGATTTACTTTGCCGGGCATAATGGAGCTGCCGGGTTCATTTTCCGGAATACGGATTTCTCCGATTCCGCATCTCGGCCCGCTTGCCAGCCAACGGACATCATTGGCAATCTTCATGAGATCGGCTGCCAGCGCCTTGAAGGCGCCATGAACAAAGACGATCTCGTCATGACTGGTCAGCGCATGAAATTTATTAGGCGCACTCGAATAGGTTTTGCCCGTTAGCTCGCTTATGGACGCCGATACGAGATCGCCAAAGCCCTGGGGCGCATTAAGCCCCGTACCTACCGCAGTTCCTCCAATGGCAAGCTCACGCAGCTCGCTGCTGGCAAGTTTAATATTGCGCTCTCCCTTCTCCAGCATGCGGACCCAGCCGCTGATCTCTTGCCCCAGCGTGAGCGGCGTCGCGTCCTGCAAGTGCGTACGCCCAATCTTAATCACCTTGGCAAACGCTTCGCTCTTGCGCTGCAGCGTTTGTTTCAGCTGGTCAATGGCAGGCAGCACATTGTCTTCCACAGCGATCAGCGCGGCGATATGCATGGCGGTCGGGAATGTATCGTTAGAGCTTTGCGAGCGGTTCACATCATCATTCGGGTGAATAGAGACCACAGCATCGCCGCCGCTCTCTGCCTGAAGCAGCTGCCCTGCTCTGCGGGCGATGACTTCATTCACGTTCATATTGGACTGCGTTCCGCTGCCGGTCTGCCATACGGCAAGCGGGAATTCATCCGCCCAGCGGCCGACAATGACTTCATCTGCCGCTTCCGAGATAGCTTGCGCCTTGCGGGTATCCAGCTTGCCAAGATCCTGGTTGACCAGTGCGGCCGCTTTCTTCAAATAAGCAAATGCCGTGATCAGCTCAGACGGCATCTTCTCCGTGCCGATTCTGAAATTTTGCAGGCTCCTCTGCGTTTGCGCGCCCCACATCCGATCCGCCTGAACCTCGATTTCCCCCATTGAATCCTTCTCGATCCGGTATTCCGTCATACGTCACCTTCCCCTTCTTCAGCTCTAATGAGCCATCCCTACTACTTACCTATAACGTCAAAAGCATATTTATGTAACGACAAAGGTTTAAACATTGACGAATACGTCTAAAAAGAACTAAATTTACCTTGTACGAAGGAGGTTGAATTTATGCCTTGGAACAAAGATGATTATCCGGAATCGCTCAAAAACTTCATGGCCCCGGTCCGCGAGAAGGCTGTCGAGATTGCTAATGCGCTGCTTGAAGATGGTTATGAGGAAGGAAGAGCCATTGCCATCGCAACAGCTCAAGCCAAAGAATGGGCGGAGAATCACCACAAGCAGGTCCGCAAAAAAGGGCATGAATGAGAGGCAAGATGAAATCCAAAGGGCAGTGCTCAAGCGCGGAATTCCTGCGAATTTACTTGAGTTCACTGCCCTTTGGATTTTTCAAGCTGATTGATACTGCCCGGCAAAATTGTTACAGATCAAGAATTTCAGGAACCTTCGCCTCGATGGAGCTGCGGATTTCATCAGGACTATCCAATTCCAGAGCCTTGGAAGCCAGCTCCCTCATTGCAGATTGGCTCAGCCTGCCGATGAGCGCTCTGGTCTGCAGGATGGTGCTGCTGTTCTCAATCACCACCACACTTATTATGGTCTCATGGAATCGTTCATCCAGCGTATCGATCCCGCCCCGGTAACCAAGCCCGATGATGGCATGAAGCTCGATGTGATCCGGAATATCCAGTACTTCCCTTGCCTTTGAGCGGTCGAACCCGCCTACCGCGCGTGTAGATAATCCGAGCAAATGAGCTTGAAGCGCAAGCGTCGCCCACGCGGCTCCGGTGTCAAAAGCATGGGCTCCGTTCGGCTCCCCATCTTCTCTTAGCTTCTTGGACGCAACCAAGATGAGGACAGGTACATGATCTGTCCATATCCGGTTCCCTGGCAGTATGAACTGCTGGAAGAGCTCGTGCTCCGCTGCCTCTCTGGCGATAATAAATTGCCAAGGCTGCAAATTGCTCGAAGAAGGCGCCCATCTGGCTGCCTCCAATACGGTATACAGAACTTCGTCGGTTACAGGCTGATTCGTGTAGGAGCGTGGTGACCAGCGGTTAATGAACAAAGGGGAAACGGGATGATCGGGATTCCGATGCTGCTTTATCTCCTCGGCGTGCTTGTCGTTTGCGGATGATTGGTCACTTTGAAACGGTAGTTTGGTGCTCATAACGATCCTTCTCCTTCCTAAATTTGAGAGCATGCTCAAGTCTTGTAACGATAAACCGGTATTGCTGTGCCGTATCCGCTAATGTATAGTCGGCAATGGCATGCTGATTACGCGATTCCCGGCGAACAAGCGCCGGGGCATACATCCAATTGGCAGTTGCAGCCAAGGCTGCTGCCTCGCTTGTATGTATGCAGTCTTGTTCTATAAAAGCTTTACCGGCTTGGACAGACAGTTCTGCTGCATCGCCTCCATGAGGCATACCCGTTACGATCAATTAATCACATCCTCATCCCTTTACAGGCAAATAAAAAAGAGACGCGGCTATTAATAGCGCACGTCTCCAGTTATCCGGTCAACGTTTAACCAACTAATTCAATCGGAATAATAAAATTCTAACATTGAACGAATCTATCGTCAATCATTAGTTCTATATCCGTTGAAATAAACGTTGATGATGATGATATGGCTAATGGGAAATTCATGTTATGACAGCCGCTTCCTCGATATGGTATTTATTTATTAGTCAATAAATAACCGTGAGGAGCCGCTTCAGTCATGACACCCAAAGACGATGCATCCCTTAACCGCAAAGAACAGATACTCGATGCCGCGGCTTCGCTATTCGCGCAGAGCGGCTATTACAAGACGACGACCGCCGATGTGGCGCGCGCCGTAGGCGTAACCCAGCCCTATGTCTTTCACTTCTTCAAATCGAAAGAATCGCTCTATCTCGCCGTCCTGGAACGGGCTTACCGGCGCATCCTGCATGCCTTCGACGCCGTCAATGCGCCGCCCGAACGGCTGCAGGAAACGATGGGCAAAGCGTTCGTGGACCTGCTCATCAGCCATCGCGACGAAATCCTGCTGGTCATGATGTGCTATACGACTCCGGAGACGGCGGTCAGGGATTATACGCGCCGCGAATTCGAGGCCATCTTCGAACGCGTCAAGACGCGCTTCGAACAAACAGCTGCATGCGTTCAAAGCACGAAGCGCATATTCATTGGCATCGCCCTGCCAAATGACATTAACGTGACCCATGGTAATATCAATCGGCCGGCCTTGCTTGACGGACTTGGCAATTTCTAGCAGCACGCCGTAGCGGAGGTCGATCGCATAGTTAAGCCGATAAATAAACATAGGAGCGCGAAGCGCCGATGACCTTTTTGCCCTGTCCTGTTTTCTTGAGGGCGTTCATGGCCAGCCTTGCCAAGCTTGGACCCATTTTCCCGCCAACGCCTAGCAGCAGGATATCCCCTTCTACGTCCGCCATGTCCTTCAGAAGAGCTTCGGATGGGTCCGATAGTCTGGAATCCAGCTCAAAAACAGATCTCATTGCCTCATACCCCTCTCTTGTATGGGTCTGCATCTTCTATTTGCGGTAAAACATCGTTACCTTGCGGATTCCGCTTATCATATCCTCGATGTCTTGATCGGTAAAAAATTCGTTGACGGTTAAACGTACAGCAGAACGCAGAATGTTCTCCGCATTCGGACACAGACCCCTTTCGTAGGTGATGCCAGTCAGGTCAAACGGAAAATGATTGTTCAGGTATGCCTGCCGGTTCTGGAACATCGGCTGCATATAAACTACATCTGGAATATATCCGATCGTGTTCGGTATGCCTTCGGCAGATAACGCCTTAGAAAACTCATTACGTGTGCAAGTCAGCTCCGACTCATCCAGCCGAAGCATATAAAACCAGTATGTTGACCTATTCCCTTCCTTGACCCTATGAGGTCTAATACCGGGAAGTCCCGTAATGCCCGCGGTTATTCGATCTCCATACCTTTGTCTCGCGCCGCAAATAGCCGGCAGCTTCTTAAGCTGGGCGATTCCGACTGCTCCCTGGAGCTCTGTCATCCTGTAATTGGGAGCCAAGTAGTCCATCGCGCGGGATACCATGTTGCTGAAGCGCTGATAATTTTTATCCGCGAATGCATGCACCTTATGGAAATCATCCAGGTCCCCCGAGTTAATGGTGACAATGCCGCCGTCTCCCGTTGAAATATGCTTGAAGTCGTTCGTGCTGAAGCAGCCGTAATCCCCGATCGTTCCGACCAAACGGCCTTTATATTCGGCCATATAGCTTTGCGCGCAATCCTCGATGACCTTCAGATTGTGTTTTTTTGCAAGCTCCATAATTGGATCCATATCACACGGATTGCCGGCCAAATGAACCACAACGATCGCTTTCGTTCTCTTGGTTATGCGAGCTTCAATAGAGGCCGGATCCAGATTGTACGTGTGCGGATCGAGGTCCGCAAATACCGGTATAGCGTTCTGATACAAAATTCCGATTAGCGTGCCCTGGTCCGTTATCGGACTCGTAATCACCTCGTCGCCGACCGTGATGCCGGCCGCACCCAGAGCGACATGAATTGCAGCCGTTCCGGAGGAAGCAGCCACACTATAATCGATTTGATACAAATCGTTGAAATCGCGCAGGAACGTCTTCACTTTGTTGCCTTGATGATAGAAAAGCGTATTTTGTTCGAGCGCCTCTATGAGCTCCTTCACCTCTTCGAATCCGAACCGTTTTCCCGTACCGAACGGCGTTTCTTTCACCTTCGGACCGCCATGCAGCGCCAGTTTCTCTTGTGTTGTCTTTTCTCCCATTAGGTTTGTTCCTCCTTTACAGATTGACCATTTTTCCGGTTACCCGGCTTTCGTTCGCAGCTTCGATAAAGCGGATAATCTGGCGGGTCTCGTTCCGGTCAATGGGCGGCTTCCCCGTCCGGAACATAGCCAATGCGATTTCTAGCAAACTCGCATAATATGGTTTCCGATGGGCGTAAACGTCCACTTCCTGCGTTGCTTTGTCACGATGGATCAATCCTCCGAACAAGCGGTTACCATGCCGGTTCCCCCGAATCGTTCCTATGCGCCCATCGTTCCAAACGCCAACGGCTACATCCTGTTTATCGTTGGTCGTAACGGTAACATGTTCACATCCTGCGCCCATAGCGGCAAACAGCATTTCAACGGTATGAATGCCGTACCAAAAAAATCCGGGCTGCGTCGGTTGTATCTCCATCGGGCCGTAAAAATCGGCTCCATAAATCGGGCCGTTTTCCTGCTGACTAAGCACCTGGACCAGCCCTTCGGCATATCGAAGCGAAGAGCAGCTCATCAGCGGTACGTTATACTGCGTCGCCAATTCGAAAATACTATCCGCCTCGGCCGTGCTTAAAGCGAAAGGCTTATCAATGAAGACCGGTTTGCCGAAAGGCGCAATTTGCATGAATTGATTCAGGTGTACGCGGCCGTCGACCGATTCCAGCATGATAGCGTCGCTTTGCTCGGCAACCGCTTCGAGAGAATCGACGATTTGAATGCCGTATTGCTCATGAAGCTCGTTCGTGAATCCGTCGACCCGTGAGTAACTAAGCTCTAAATCGCTAGAGCCTCCGGGATAAGCGACCGTCACCTTTCCGCCCGGAACATGATATTCCGCGTCCGGATCGTTGAGCAGCTTCGTGAACGCCGAAACATGAGAGGTATCCAAACCGATCAAGCCAATTTGTAACGTCTTAGACATTTATGGCACCTCCACCGCTTATATAACTTGTCAAATATTGGATTATTTGTTTCTTACACTTAACGCCAAAATGAACTTCCACTTGCTCATCCTTTTGCTCCTCATAACTATCGGGAACCGGAATCAAGGCCACTGCGCCCTGCGCCTCGAGCCGGCCGCTTATTTTAATTTCATCCTGTTTCGTTATGGATACCAAGCCAAGCTTTCTGCGGACTCGAGTCCAATCATTTACTTGTTTTCCGGTCCAAAACACGTAGTCCTGTTTTCTTGCCTCATCGATTACCTTCCGCAGCGCTTTTCGCACTGATTCATGATTATGAATATGCACCTGATGAAACAGAAAATGGGCTACGCCTTCCGTATGTCGCACTCGGTCCAGGAAAGGGTTCACGATACTACTGTCTGCCCAATGGGAGGCTAGATCCAAATCCTGCGTCAGAAAACCGATCTCGAGGACATTGTATATCCGGTTTTTCTCGTTCGACCATGCAATCGGAAAAAACGGATGGCAGGTGCCAAACAAGAAACCTACATTGCCTTTTTTGCTGGGACCTCTTGTTTGATCGGACAATATACCGGCTTTTTCACACCAGGCGAACAACTCGCCCCATCCCTCGAAGCGCGTATAGTGGTTTTTATTGGAGACTACCTCTTTTAGGTCGGCGGCATCCTTTAACCAGGATAATTGACGATTGAATTCGGCTTCATCCCACTGCCCGCCTTGGGAGTCCAATGCGTTGAAATGAAACGCGAGCTCGTGCCCAGCATCCTTTACTCTGTCGTAAATATGCCGGCTGTATCCGGGCTCAATGATGCACCAGGTAGAAAGGATGCCGCATTCGCGAAGAAATTCGAGCGTTGTTTCGGCATGCTCGTCTTGATTGCCGTCACTGTCATGGGAAATCATGGCTACATGCCTGACCCCATCCGGCCAATACCCGATAAAAGGCAGCGTCATTCCCTTGTCGACGCTCACGCGCAGTAAATGACCGATAAGTTCCTTCCGCCAATAATCCGCATACGGATGGGCGTAATATGGAGCGCCGGTTTCCGTATACAAACGATCTTTATCCCAATCCATTTCAACCTGATCGTCTGCCTTCAATATTCCTTCATTCACAGGCCCCGTCCCGTCATAAGCGGGTATGCCATCCGTCAATACAGGCTTGGATCCTTGCTGCATGGCGATGATCGTTCCAATGATGTCTACCGCCCAGCGAACCAGCACACCTTTGCCGATTTTGAAGGTATGGCGCGCAGTGCCTATCACCGGTCCATTCGGATGATCCTTCATGATTGTACCGGACTCTTCGATCGGCCATTCGCAGGTCGAACCGTTCCGCCAAGGTTGAGCGTTCAAAAAACGAATCGGTATCTCCTCTCCGAAATCGCTTCCTGTTATTGCATAGCCGGCGCCGCTGTTCCCCGTCCATACGCACCCCAAGCGTGAAGCCATAGCGTTCAGTCCGGCATAGGAAATCACGGTCCCTCCTTTCTCCATAAATGTCCAAAGCCTTGAAGCCGTTTCTGCATTATCAGCCGCAAGGGCGGCTATTGCAATGTCGCAAGATTCGGTCAACTGATCAATGTCGTCAAATAGTCGGTACGATATTCCTTCATGGGAGAGAATCTCTTCAATATAGAATTCAAAAGCATTTAGTCCGTACGTCCATCGGCGCTCCGCTGTTCGTTTATCAAGGAGAACTCCAACTGTAGCCATTTCCATCGGGATCAACCTTTCTCTCTTTTATCTTTAATATCATGTATCATACTTGTATCTTTATAAGTTTAATTTATTTGTCCATATACCTTTACTAATCGTTCGCTTTATTTTAAAGCTGCCAAGGCGTCTTTAATGATCGATTCAACAGACTTTTCGAAAGGGGCCGGCATCCCGAAATAATAACAAGCATCTACCGATTCGTAACCGCCTTCGGCAAGCTGCAGTTCTGTTGGAATATAACCGATCATTCCATTGCTATAAGGGAGAGGAAGAATTGTTCCCTGAAATTGTTTTTTGAGATATAATCCGTATTCGACGACAACTTCCCCATTCATCCCAAGGAGCGCAAGTTCGTCGGCAATTTGTATCCGGTTGATTTGAAAATAAAGTTCGGATTTCATCCGATCCGGGTGCGCAAGCAGCATCCGGCTCCATTGACCGTATACATCCGTCAACGCTTTCTTGGCTTCTAAACAGGAGAGGTCCGGCAATGGCTGAAGCGGAAGGGGAATCATTTTGCTTTGCACGGAAATTTCGCAAGGAACGAGTCCTTCCATCGGTCGGCTCAGCACGCCAATCACTTCTTCAGCCAATAAACGACCAAGCCTGTTCACCTCTTCCGCTTCGCCAAAACAAAATTCTCCGTTATAAACGGGATTGATGTCCCCGCAGCAGCCCTGCATGTAGCCGGATATCGCGCTTCCCCCTAACGATTTCTCGACGTATTCCATCGCCGCACCAGTGAACTCGGATGAAACCAGATTCTCCCTTGTAACGACCGGGTGGCATGCGTAATGCACCAGAACCGCCTTAGTCGCTCCGGTTTCGGTCAGAAAACGAATCACGTTGACCTCATGATCTCGGGGTCCATTAGGGTTCGGCTTCATTAGCTGTTTGTTTCTGCGGTTACCGCCGATGCCGCATTCGCCGATTCCTTTCTCCATCGTTATTGGTTCCAGGCTGCGGCAGGCTTGTTCAATCCCATCCATTAAGGAGTTCTCCAGATATTGGATGTAAGACGGATCATGCTGTCCAAGCAGCTCCGTAAACCTGTCGCTTGTCTGCGGTCCGGAGTGAGTGTGGCTGGCATGAAGGATGATCGCCGACTCATCCACGCCCCATTTTTCCCGAATTTTCGATTTTAACAGCGGAACGCGTTCAGATCCCCACCAGATAAGGTCAGCCGTAACAAGCAAAGCCGACTGGATCTTGCCTTGCTCATTTTTCCGTTGAAAAAAAAATATACGGGCAAATAAACGGCGGGAAACCCCGTCGAAACCTCCGGCATTTTTTCTGGAGGAAAATCCCGCCAAAGGAATCGGCCTTTCCGGAGTTATATCAATTTTCGAAGTCCCTAGCTTGAGTGGTAATTTCATTCGCTCCCGCCTCCGAATGGATCGATTTACCAGTCTACCATTTTAACACCCAAATTTCTTAATTCGTCCTTATGTTCCGTCATGTACTTGGTTTGTTCATCATAGATAAAACCGTATTTCCGATTAAAGTCCTGAACGCTTTGATCAAACTGCTCCATTGAAATTTTCCCCATGATGGCTTGGACCGTCGCGTTCGTTATAAAGGCGGCTGTTTCAGGCAATTGTGCCGCAGCCTCGTTTGAAGGGACATAACCCGGCATAATGCCGATGCCGTTCCGGTCCGCTTGTTCGGCCATCGGCTTCAAGCTGTCGTAGATCATATTGGAATATTCCGTACCGGAATATTGCTCCACCGTCGCTTTTTTCACATCCTGGCCGTCTGTGAAGCCAAATATGATCGCAAGCTGAAGCGACCAGGCGCGGCTTGGATCCGAGATTTTGGCGGCATCCGGAATTTTTTTTCCATTTTGTACCGTATAGGTCTCTCCTTCTTTTCCCCAGAAGACGTTCTCCCATAAATCCGGAGATGCAAATCCTTCAATAACCTTCCACGCCCGGTCCTTATCTTTGGTCGAATCCGGTATGTACAAGCCATGACCCGTTATCGGCAAGGACTTAAAGGCTTGCGCATATTTCGGATCCTTGAGCACCGACGGATACTGTTTCAGCGGAGGAGCGAACAGATACCGTCTATCTTTTGTCTCCTCACTGTGTTCTTTTCCGGCAACTTCGACTCCGGTCGCAAATAGCACCAGCTGATCCGCAGTATTGTACTCCATTAATGTATTCTTGTAATTTTCCGCTTGGTTCCAGCCGTCCAGATCCTTGGTTGCAAACTCCTTGTCCAAAATCCCTTCATCATACAGCTGTTTCATGACGATCGTCGCTGCGCGGTACTCCGGCAGAGTGAACGTGCTCATCACCTTTCCGTCCTGAACTCTGATCTGGTAAGGCAGCGCTCCGTACCAGCTGTAAATCGGCGTCCCTCCATAAGCCAATCCAGTCGTATTGATGACCCGATTGGACATCACAAGCGAATTGGGCTCGGCTTGATGCATTTTTCTCATCATCGCGATCCATTCGTCCACCGACTCAGGCCATTTGCCATTGTTATATTTTTGAACCAAATCGTATCGGACCAGTACTCCGGAACCTTGCGGTCCTTTATCCCAAGCCATGGGGATTCTGTAATAATGCCCGCTTGGCGACTTGGCCAATTCCATCATTTGAGGCGTAATATATTTCTGGATTACCGGAGACTTGTCATAATATGACTTCAAATCAATGAATGCGCCCTGGTCTCCCGCTTTATTCATATCGTCCGGGTATGTAGAATGAACGATGTCCGGAAGCTTTCCTGAGGCCAGAAGCAAATCAAGTTTTGTTTTAAAGTCCTGGTATCCGGGAACGTCCATTTGCAGATCGACATTGGCGTAGTTCTCGATAATATTGATATACGGATTATTGCTGGGATCGACGCCGTCCGGGTACGCCAGTCCCGAATTGCTCATGAACATGGTCATCTTTTCCTTTGGCTCGGTTGATTGACCGGAGCTTCCGGACGAATCGGCCGTACCGGAATTGGAACCGGAACCGGAATTGGATTTTTGGGAGCATCCGGCCGCTACTAAACTCATAAGAAGCAACATAGCGAGTAATGCAAAAGAATATCTTCTTGTCATATTCTTAGTTCGCCCCTTTCTATCTACTTTGAATTTAATAACTGAATAAGGGAACTCGGATGCTCTGACTTTATCGTATAAGCCGCCTTGCGGCCCTCGGTTCTGTAGGTGATTGCTCTGGTGAAAGGCGGGTCAAGCTTTAACAAAGCAAACTGCTCCCTGTTTTCGGAAAATTTCCTAAGCGCCAGCTCGGCCCCTTGCCGAATAAACATTCTCGCTTTGTCGGGATGCATATGGATCGCTCCGTTATTGCGTTCCTGATAGCCTTCGCTGCTGTACTCGTTTCCGCTTCCCGGCATGATTCCCCGCTTTACGCTAACGGTTTCAATCCCTGGAACAAGCTCGGCCGCTTCTTTCGTGAAGGCTTCGTCGCCGGCGCCGAATATTGATCGTACCCCGAGAGCAGCGCCGCACATTGCAATCTGGCCAAATTCCCCGACGGAAATGCCGTTTATTTTGTAATCGATCACGTTAAACCAACCCGTGTGGGCCATTTGCGCGAGTTCCGTTCCGGCTTTTGCATGCTGGCCGACCCAGGCTATGGCATCATAAGTTTCGTCCAGCATAAACGGATACGGCCCCGGTAAGGGTCCCTTAAGATAAAAAGCGCGATTATCCAGAAGAAGATTATTGATTCCTCCATGGCCGTGACCGTCCATAACCAGAACTTCCGTTGCGCCCGCTGCGAAAAAACCGTCAATAGCCGCGTTTACTTCCATTGTCAACAGCTTCTTGCCTTCTTCATAATACCTGCCTTGCGGGGTTGCCCATTCTTCGAAGCTTGCAACGCCGCAAACGCCTTCCATATCGGTCATAATAAAAATTTTCATTCCTGTCCTCCGGATTCAAATTTATTGTGTCAGCTTGTAGAGTGCCGTTCCGTAAGCAAAATAAATATCGCCTTTGGGAGTTATCGCTGCGGTACCTGCCTCGCCGGGAAGCTCGGACAGCAATTTGCAATCCCCCGTCCTGCTGTTAATGCTGTAAACATGGCGGCCGCAAAATGCCGCGGCATGTTCATCGTCGACTTTGATCATCCAGCTGCAGGCTTCACCGACAGAAACCGTTTGCGCGAAAGACATGCTGCCGGGATCAAAGATCTGAATTGCGTCCCCTGTTTTCACGAGGACACGGCCCCCTACGGCTAAAACGGCATCGAGTTTGATGCCTTCTGCAAATGCTTGCTTATAAACTAAACGACCGTCCGTTGACCAAACCGCAAAGTGGCAAATGACTTCCTTATTATAGGGCAACCCGCTTGCCCCTCCGTTAGTCGTAAAATAAAGATATCGGTTATCCGCGGCAAGTCCTGCAACTTGTTGGCATGGGATCGGATCATACCAAGAGGCGACCTCTTGCGAATACACGTCGATTCGGGAGAGCCCGCCGCCATAAGTCCCGTATTTTGCCGACCATCCCGTCCACACGCCGCCATCCGGGCCAATTAACGTTCTGCCTGTAGGACGGATAAGATCGGGCGCAACGGCTTGTAACGTTACAGGATTTACATTGTCCAACTGATTCCACGGGTTATCGATGTTATACACGACGTGATCTCCTCCGGAATATGCCGACATGTACAGCTGGTTCCCGACAAAGCTCATTCCGTATACTTCTCCGCCGTTATTGCAGATGACGGATGAGTTCCAATAACTTTTTTCTTCCGGTCTATAACAAAAAATCGTTTGCCCGAAGCCGCAAGCTCCCCAAATGTTTCCATGAGCGTCGGATATAATCGTATGAATGTGGGTAGCCGGAGCCGGGGTCGGGATTCGCTGATAGAGGGGCTTATCCCCTTCTTTATTCAGAATAAAATAATCCTGACCCCGAACGCCCCCAATTCTGCCATCCTTCAGTTTCAATCCTTTGGAAGCGGCAACCTGATTATCAAGTGACCTATTCTGAATGGGCTCAAACGTTCGTGAATCGTAATAATACAATTCCCCTTCATTTTTGCCGGAAACACAAATGAATTCGTCATTGACTTCCTTAAACGATCCTACTGTATCCGGATTGCCGAATGGTTTGAATTCGCGGGTTTCCATATTCCAGGCAGTTAGGAAGGGCGTATCGAATCCTCCCAAAATAAGAATATATCCCGGCAATTCCCCGGTCACTTGACGGCTGTACAGGTTTTGAGAACTATCCGATACCTTCCCCATGTTTTCCAGTACATGCCTCTCGGGATCGTAACGCAGCAATGAACACCCCGGATAAGTGCCGCCATACACCATTCCGTCGGAGCCGAGGGTTAAATTCCAAATATAAGTTTCGTGTTCGTCCCTGAGCGGCTCCGCCCAAATCCGGCTTTTCAGATCAAGACAATGCAGGTAACCCGACTGCGCGCAGGTTCCGATTAAAAGCTTGTCGTTGTTCAGATTCAAGGTCGCCCATGCGCCGTTATCTCCGGGCAGTCGGATCGCTTCCCCTTCACCGGTCAGACTATCGATGAATATCACGTTTCCTGTGGCTCCCGCCGCAAAATTGGACAGCACGATTTTCTCGCGTCCGTCTTTGGGATCCATAATCGTCGTCGATCCGAGAATGTTAAAGTTTCTGCAGGGTTCGTCCACAAACTCATAACGCATTTGCTTGTCCAATTTATTCAAATCGTTCTCCTCCTGATTATCCTTTAACGGCGCCAACCAGTTGCCCGTGAATAAAATATTTTTGTACAAATGGATAGATGACGATAATCGGCAGGATGGTAATCATCAGAGCGGCCATTTTCAGGTTTTGCGGGTTAACCCTAGGCCCGTTTTGTACGATCGCTTGTTGAGTTTGGGTGTCGGCTAAGTCCGCATTCACAAGAATATCCCTCAGCTGGAATTGGAGCGTCCACATCGATTTATCCCGTATATAAAGCAGAACGCCAAACCATTCATTCCAATATGCGACAGCGCTGAATATAACGAAGGCCATCGTCATCGGGAGAATGAGCGGCAAAATGATTTGGCCCAGAATCCTCGGCTCGCTTGCTCCATCGATCTCGGCGGATTCCATCAGCTCCCTTGGCAACTGATCGATGGTATTTCTAAAAACAATGATATAAAAGACGCTGACTATGTTCGGCAAAATAAGAGCGAGAAAGGTTTCATTCAGACCGAGATTATTGACTAGCAAATACGTCGGAATTAAGCCGCCGTTAAAATACAATGGAATTAAGATATAGATAAACATAAAGCCTTTCCCGATGAAATGCTTGTTCGCCAAGGCGTAGCCCGCCGCGATTGAAATAATAATTACCAGGAACGTATTGACTACCGTCAAAAAGACGGTATTGAATACCGAATGCATAAACTGCGAGCTGCCTAACAACCGCTTGTACCCCTCCAGGTTAAAGCCTTGAGGCCAGATCCCGATATTTCCTTTGACAACGGCTTGAGCATCGCTTAAGGAGATGGCAATGGCATTCAAAAAGGGAATTAGAATGGAGAGGCTAACAAGAATGAAAAACAGATAATTGCAGGTGAGAAATATTCTCCTGGATACCGATTGATAAGCCATTCCACTCCCCCCGATCTTAATATAATCCCAGTCCGATGAGCTTTTTGGAAAGCTTGTTTGCGGAAATCAGCAAAATAAATCCAAGCAGACTTTGCACGAAGCCGATAGCCGTTGTCAGACTGTATTGCGCCTGCTCAAGTCCGATCCGGTAGGTATAGGTGCTGATCACGTCGCCGACGTCGTAAACCAAAGGGTTTTCCAGAAGGAAGAACCGGTCGAAATTGGCCGTGAAAATGGAGGAAATTTTCAATAATAACAATAATGTGATCATTGGAACCATCATCGGCAACGTGATGTACAGCGTCTGCTTCCACCGGCTGGCCCCGTCGATCATGGCCGCTTCATACATGCTCTGGTCAATTCCGGCAATCGTGGCAAAATACAAAATAGCGGACCAGCCTACGCTTTTCCAGATATCAGCCGCTACCGTAATACCTCTGTAAAAATGTTGTTCGGTCATGAAGAATACCGGTTTAGTACCAAACATCATGCCCAGCATATCGTTGACCATTCCGTGCTGCGGCGAGAGCATCTCGTATATGATACCGGAAACGACGATCCAGGATAGAAAATGCGGCAAGTAGGAAATCGTCTGCATGACCCTTTTGAAGCTTCTGCTGTGTATCTCATTGGCTAATAAAGCAAAGATAATGGGCGCGGTAAACCCGAACAGAATATCGTAAAAGTTAATGATCAACGTATTCCTCATAACCTTCCAGAACGTATCGTCATGCAGAAAATAACCGATATGCTTGAATCCGACCCACGTGCTGCCGGCGATGCCTTTAAAAACGGAATAATCCTGAAATGCGATCACGATCCCGTACATGGGTATATAGTTGAATACGAGAAGAAGGACAATCGCTGGCGCAAGTAGCAGATACAGGCTGAAGATCTTTTTGGAATGTTTTCTGGTACTTAGTTTTCGGGCTTCCGGTTTGATTAATTTTAATGCCAACGCCATTTTTTAACCTCCTCGAACAAAAAACATAATCGGCCCGCAGCCTACCAATCCACTTCCACGACACCTTTTTTCCTCAAGTCGTCCTTGTTGTCATTCATGAATTTCGTCATTTCATCATAAATAAAGCCGTATTTTTGCTTGAACTGCGCAACTCGTTGATCAAACTCTTCCATGGTTATTTTCCCCATGATCGCTTCAACGGTAGCTTGGGTAATGAACTGTCGGCTCTCCGGCGTCTTCTTGTCAGCCTCGTTGGAAGCTTTAAAGAAACCGCTCAGAAGATACCCCTTCTTGGTTGCCATATCGCCGATCGGCTGTATGCTGTCATTAACGAACTTGGAATACTCCGGACCCATTACCTGCTTGGCGAGGGCACTCTTGACATCCTGTCCGTCCACAAACCCGAATAGAATTGCCAGCTGCAGTGACCAGGTCCGATTGGGATCCGCCAACTTTTCGGCATTCGGAATCCGCACTCCGTCTTTTACCGTGTAGGTGTCCCCTTCTTTTCCCCAGAAAATATCTTCTTTCAACTGGTCGGATGCGAACCCTTCGATGACCTTCCACGCTTGATCCGGATTTTTGCTGCTGCTGGAAATATAGATGCCATGAGTATTGATGGGCAACGATTTATTCGGCCAGACATATTTCGGGTCGGTTGGGTATTGTTTCAAAGCAGGGGCAAAAGCTAATTTCCATGTTTTTGTACCTGGATTCTCTTGCCCCAGCCATGCCTTCTGCGCGTTCGGGACGAGTTGGTCCGCGCTGTCCCATTCCATCAAAACGTTTTTATTGAACCGCTTTTCGTTCCAGGCATTCAGATCATTCGTAGCGAATTCTTTGTCAAGGATGCCTTCATCGTACAACTGCTTCATCAGTATCGTGGCCTGCCGGTATTCCGGCAGTTCAAATGTGCTGACTACCTTTCCTTCCTGCACTCTGTAAGAATACGGGGCTGCTCCGAACATGTTATAAATGACCGTTCCGCCGTACGTCAGCCCATAATCGTTCACCACTCTGTTGGAGAGTACCGTGGAATCGGGTTCCGCCTGGTGTATTTTCCGCATTAAGTTAACCCATTCGTCCACGGTTTCGGGCCATTTACCGTTATTGTATTTTTCGACCAGGTCATACCTTACAATCAGACCTGAACCTTGAGGGGCTTTATCCCACGCCATTGGAATTCTGTAATAATGGCCGCTTTGAGATTTGGCCAGCTCCATCATTTGCGGAGTAACGACTTTCTGCACTATCGGTGAATTGTCGTAATATTTCTTTAAATCGATAAATGCGCCTTGATCAGCAGCGCTTTCCATTTCATCGGGATACCAGCTATGTACAAGATCCGGCAGCTTGCCCGACGCGAGCAATAAATCGAGTTTTGTTTTGAAATCCTGATAGCCTGGCACTTCCAATTTCAAATTGACATTGGCGTAATTCTTCACGACATCGATGAATGGATTGCTGCTGGGATCGACGCCGTCCGGGTATTCCAATCCGGAGTTTCCCATAAACATGTTGAGCGTTACTCTACTGGCGGTACCGGTCGAACCGGTAGTCTTCGAACATCCCGATGCGATCATTCCGATTATGAGAGCAACGATAATGAAAAGCGAAGCAGATTTGCCCTTTCGATGCATGACACCACCAGCCTCCTTAAAAGGTCCATATGATCAAGAATAAAACCGGATAACCTTTCGCAACGCTGTTGCAACATCAACCATATCCTGTTCGTCCCCAAGGAGAACATTCTGGGTTAGCCAAAGAGCCTCTTTATCGCACATTCTTTCGCTGACCGGACAAGAGTAGAGACGGTCTTCGCCCGACCATTCTTTTGTTTTCGCGATTATCGCTTTGTTTTGATTTAATGATACGTAGCCGGCGGCAACCGGAATCCCTTCCGCTTGAAGCCTTTTAATGACATCCGCCTTATCGATACGGCCGGCAAGATCCGAGGCAATGCGGAACATATACAAATGATAAGCGTGGCGGGTAATGCGCGGATCTCTCTTTAACAATTGAATGCCATCGATTTCTCCAATTAAATCGGTTAATATGGCCGCATTTTGCTCACGAAGCTGACATTGACTTTCCAATCGGCTCATCTGGGCGAGCAATATGGCCGCCTGGAACTCCGTCAAACGCAAATTCCAGCCGATCTCCTCATGCTGGTACCAAGCACCATCCCTTACCCTGCCTACATTGGCCATAGACCAAGCACGGTCTGCCAATTCCTTGTCATTGGTTAGGATGATTCCTCCTTCCCCGGAATTCAAATTTTTACTGGACTGAAAACTGAACGTACCTATATCACCAATTGCCCCGACGCCAACCCCTTCCCATTGCGCTCCGACAGCTTGCGCGGCATCCTCTAGCAGTTGAAGATCGTGTTTGCTCGCAATCTCCTTTAAACGGGTCAAATCAGCCGGCGCTCCGGCAATATGTACGGCAATAATGGCTTTAGTTCTCGGCGTTATCGCGGCTTCGACCTTTTCAGGATCGAGCAGCAGAGTATCCGCTTCGATATCGACGAAGACGGGTAATGCCCCGAACATTAAAGCGGCCGTCGCCGTCGCAATAAATGTATAAGGCGGCATGATAACCTCATCGCCGGCCTTCACGCCAGCAGCAAGCAGGGCAGCCGTAATCGCAATGGTTCCATTATTCACGGAGATCGCATAGCTTGCATTTTGAAAAGCCGCAAACTTTTCTTCAAACTGTTCCAGCTTTATCCGTGACGTCCCTCCCCATTTCCCCGATTCAACAACCTCCATTAATAGTTGCTTCTCCAAATCTCCGTAAACCGGCCAACTCGGAAACGGTTTTGTTCTCACCGGCGTTACGTCGTCATGCAGTACCCTTTTCATAACATCTCATCCTTCCTTACATTGAAATTCGGTAAAGTTGAGGGGGAAACAAGATACGACAGCAAAATATGACTTAAGACTAATAAGTAACTTGTACGATACCTGTAACTAATATATTCTTATCCCGAAAAACTGTCAACCTATTTATGTCATTTAACCTAACATGGAACACTTGAATTTTTTTGATAACATTAAACGATTAAGGAAATCGGATTTCATTGTTATGTTTCATGCCATTCACATGACATTGGAATTCGAAACCTTGCTCCTTCGTAAATGTCATACCGATATCCTTGCGAAAAATCGAAATCGTCTGCCCAGCTCCTGATCAGCGTAATGTCTCCGATATCGAGAATGAGCCGTTCCCCGTCAGCTCTGACTGATTTGATTTCATACACTGCGTTACGGCTTCCGTCGTTTTCGATATAGATCCACTTGCCTATCAAACGGATTCCTTGATTGCTTTCATTCAACCGAACAACGATTTCATTAACGGCGGACATTTCTTTGGTAAAATAAACGACCTCGCCGGTCAGGCATCTTGCAGCATCGAGATCGAAAAGATGCCGTTCCCCGACTTTGATCATCGATCCCTCACATAAATAAGCGTAAACCGGCTTTTCCTTCTCAAAGGAGCACACCCCATAAAAGCCCCTAAATTCAAATCTGTCATTAACGGTATAGGTTTCATCCTTGTTTAGCGAATTAACAATGAAGTCCGTTCTGCCGCCGGCAAAGGCAACTCTTACAGCATAAGCTTCTGAACCGCAAACCGACTTGCCGTTTATTTTCAACTGTGCAGATGTTATGCTTTCAATTGCCCGCTTTTCCTTATAGGGCTCCAAAACAGAAACAAACTGGCTTTGCACATCCGCACCTCTCCGCACGGCTAAAACATACCGGAAGCGCTGCGGGTTGCCAGGTTTGTTTTGCGGAGGTTCCCCGTCAGCAAGGGCCGCTTCGTCTACTTCCGACAGCATGGTCAAGCGAAGGTGCACGTTTTTGCAGTGCGGATGAACGCCCCATGTATCCTTGACTTTCCAGTCCACGCTGAATGGAGCCGTAGGATTTACATCTCTTTCCACGTTGCGCAGATAATTTAATCCACTGGTTACGGATTGGTCGAAGACCGTATCTTTATAGGCTATCTCTTCCCCCGCTATGGTGCCTCTTGTTTGCTTAATCAACGAAAGTCCCTCCGCCGACACCGTCCCTTCCGCTCCGTGAAAACTATAAAGATGCTCATTTCCGCCTTTGATACGAAAAATATCGACTATATAGGATCGCTCGTCATCAATTTGGATCATGGCCGTCGTCCTCCGGTAAAGCGTCGTTTGCGGATAGACCGAAGGAGCTTCAACATCGATTACCCGCACTCTGCCTTCACCCGTAAAATGATTCGGCAGACCCACAATTTGATTTTCCTGCTCGGATTGATTCACCATGACGGTATTGTGGGAAATGGTATTGGCTGTCCATCTTACTTTTTCAAAATTCTGGTCCGCGAAGCATGGATACCCATGATCGGGAGACAGATCCATGCCGAAGGCATAGATTCCGAGATTAAGCGCATCCTTGTGCCCGTGTCCGGTGTTTCTCCCGTAGTAAACCGAAAGGCCCCGCTGCGTCTCTTCCTTTCCGTCACGCAAGGCGGAAAAACCGTAGCCCGTCAAATGGGTGCTTTTCCATTGGAATGCTCCATAGGAGTCGATCACGCCGTTCAACCTGGCGCAAAGCTTTTCAGCATCCGAATATATACCGGCATGCAGCCCCTCAAGCTTGTTCCCGTTTAGAAAATAGACAAACCGGGCCAGCAGCGGATCTCCTGTCCGCTCAAACATGGAAAGATGCGTCTGGAGGCGGCCGATAATTCCAGGATCGCCTGCTTTCTTGGTGTCCCCGATGGAAGGAGTAAAGTTATCCAGCATAATGAGTGGAAATGCCATATGGGAAAGCTTACGAAACTTGGGGTATTCATATAAATCAATCGACGGGGACAATATGGATCCTTCCAGCGCATCGGCAACCAGCTTCAAATTTTCGAGCCAAAGATTATTGTATGACGGAGAGGCTTCATTTCCATGGCCATCCCGATCCACATCGTTCACCAATATTTTCAGCAGATCTCCTGAGCCTCCGGATTGGGTTTTAAACAGATGATCCACCCATTGTTCGGATTTCTCGGGAGCGTTTAACACGACGGCCGCCAGAGCCAAGGCGCTTTGGTGCATGCCCGCATTCCCCCGGATCTGCCGCTTTTTCACCGCCGGGTACACCTGGAGAAGAATCCCGCTTTCGATATTGTGCCTGATCGCCGAGACCGAAGTTTTCCGGTTGTGCATTTGATGCAGCCGCGCCTTTTTAGCCAGAAAATCGATGATGTCGGGGTGATTCATAGCCGGAAACAAAGCGTCGTACGCGAGCACGAATTGTTTGACAAGTTCGGTTTCCCATATGCACCCGACAATTTTACCCAGTCCGGAATGTCCATGGGAATTTCGGAACCCGTCCTTCCATTTATAAACGGAGCTGTCCATGTCAGGGTACACATCGGCGATTCGGTCGAGGAGGATCGTCCCTGCACACGCGTATCGCATATCTGCCGTAAATAAATACGCCTCGGACAATGCTTTTAAAGCCGAATAAATCACCCCGCCGTTATACCAAAGCATCCAATGGTTGTAGTAGGCGACAAATGTATATCTTCCGGATTCCTTGTCGGGATTGCCGGGGTCCAGCCATCCGTATCCGTCGTCTACGCACCAATTTTCATCCTTTTCGGGATATAACGTGTTTATCAGAAGGCTGCGGTCGGCCAACTCGGGGTTGAAGAAGCCGCTCGCGTCTTTACCGCTTTCATAATAAGCCGCGAAATCGTTGGACGGAAACGCCGACCAGCAACCCGGGCAGATCAGCTTCCAAGGATGTTGGACCGGATCGCCAAGCCAGGGATAATTTCCGAGCCGGTCAATCTCTTTTTTACATACCGGACAGCCGGACAGTTGATTGACGCCGTAACTCCGGGGAATTTTTTGACTGGTTACGATATTCCACAGATATTCATGGCCGTGGTTTACAAATGCATCGGCTTCCTGGATGACAGCCGCTATCATTTCTTTGGCCCAGCCATAGTTTGCGCGGTTTTTGCGGGCATTGAACAGCTTTTCATCTGTATAGAAGGTCCTTCTCTTTTTGAATACGACGCTATTCGATTGTTCCATTTTCACTCCCCTTTCAGGTTAACGAGATAGGCGGTAATAATTGAATACTTCAAACCGGTCTCCGGCTTTTACATCAACCAGAACGTTTTTCCCTTCATACTGCGTCATCTGCTTCATGCCGAGACCCAATCTTTTCTCAGGGTCCGGCCAGTCTGCATCCAGCTTAATCAACGGAATATCGGTATAAAAGGTCAGCTTGCTTCCCTTGATCTCCGGATTCACCATATAGTAGGAAGAAGGCTTTTCGTAGTCGTCGTCATCCAAATAGGCGACTTGTCCCGCAAGCCGGTCGGCCGAAACGTCGCATGCATGATCGAGGAGCACTTCGATTTGCCGTCGATCTACGTCGACGGAAGCAATCCGCCCCGTCAAAGCCGGGCGCTCCCGTTTGGCCGAAAACGATGCCGCTTCAATCCTGGTGTATCGGATGGCTTCGGCATCTACCAGATCCCGACCTTTATACCGCAATAACAATGCCTTTGCGTCCGTCGTATAAACCTGACCTTCCGAATCGCGGAAGCTGATCGCCTCTCCTTCGTTATAAGTGCCGATAAGAATATCCCGATATCCGTCCGGCAGCAAGATTTCCGCTCCGAACGGCTTGAAGAAAGGCGATTCGCTGCCCAGCAGCTTTAGCGGTTTTACCGAGCTCAGAAACGGTTTCTGCTCATAAGGTTCCATAATCGTAAAGAAACTGGCAAAACGTTCTTCGCTATTCCCGGCAAATTCCCGATCCCGCCACACGACAAAGGGCTCCCATCTCGATTTCCCCTTCTCCTGCCCTCCTAATTCCCCAAGAGCGCATATCAATTCCCTCTCCTTATCGTCTTGAACCGTATGAATTCGAAGAGCGGCATTGGGGTAACGGAAGGTCCAGGACACTGGATGAGCCCCGACGGTTTTGCGCACTGCTTTCAACCATCCTTGACCCGGATTGCCGTACAGGGGAATATCCTCTCCGGCAAGCGTGCCTTTCATCGGTACCCAGTCTTCCGGATTTATTCCCGAGAAATCGATCTGCTCAAAAGAAATGTTCAAACCGATCGTATTATAGTCGAACGTTTGCCCCTTCGAGACAAAATTCAAATCAGCGACATATGCGTCTTCCTTGTTCGGAGCCTGAACAACCCAGCACCATCTTTCCAAATGGGAGCCAGGATATGCTGCCGTATTTTCCATCCCGGCAACGCTTAAACAAACGCCTTCGTAGTGGCATCTTAGTTTGGAAAAGGAATGCTGCTGATTTTTACCGTCGGGTACAACGACCGTACTGGATGCTGAATGCGTCTCCCACGCTTGGAATTTCGGACTGATCCATGTATAAGGATATCCTCCCGCAGCGGCGAGCAGATGGTAGCCGTATGCACCAATCCATAAACCCAGCTTATCGCCATGGACATGAGGCGCGGAAGGCTGCCCATAGAGAACGACATGCTTGCAGTTATGAGGGTTCGAGCCGGCACGGAAAATGCTGGTTTCGGAATCTTCCAGAAGGAAGGATGACTGAATGAAATTTTCGGAGGTGCGGCAGCCGAGGTATTCCGTGTAATCTGCCGCTGTCGCGAGTAGTAGAAGGGAATGGTTCAAGTACGTTTGCGAGACGGAGCGGAGACGGTTCTCCTCCAGCTCTTCACGGTCGTAAAGGGAAAGTACGGGACCGATTATGGATCTGAGCGATTTCATTCTGGCATAGGTTGTTTCCAAAGCAGCGCTGTAGCTGAATACGCCCCTTTTCCGCTCATCGGAAACAGGTTCATGATTGTCGACCGCCGTATCCCCGAACATGGCCGTCAGCTCTCCCGACTTCAGATGGAAGAACAGATTAACGATCCGATTCATGCCGAAACGCTCGTCTTCAAACATATCGATCGGTTCGGTAAAATACGCATTATCTTGAAAACGGTAATTATAGTTCGGCATATCTAGCATTTGCACACAAATATGTTCGATGTATTGGGTCGAGTCGTAGGCATATCTGCCTTCCCGAAAAAAACTGTTAAGGATTTTCGACTCCAGGCTGTACTTGCCTTCAAACAAAATTTTCCTCATCAGCTTCCCGCTTCCCATAAAACTGGCCAATACCAGTTCCAGGTGAATATACCGCATGGACCAGTCCGAACGTTTTGGTTTCTCCAGCTCGCAGCTGTATATCAAATAGGGGATCATATCGCGGATTGCAGTCTTGATGCGGAAGGGCTCCAGTCTCACATTTCCTTCGGCGTCCGGTTTGCGGGAAAATAACCGCTGCAAATCGGGTTCTAGCTCATCGATAACGTCATAGATAAGATCCGCCGCTTCAAAAAAATTGCACAACCAGGCGGATTCGGTTGTCGAAGGCTCCGCAATATGAACCGTATCGGAATACGTTCCATCCCCGTAATTGCCGTTCATGTAAGGGAGCAGTTCCGCCATTCTGCCGATCAGAATCAACGCTTTGGCTGCGTATGTTTTGATATTCGTCAAGCGGTAGGCATAACACAAATTCGATATTGCTCCCGCATAACGCCGGCCCGTCGTTTCGGGACAAACTGACGCATCCTCCACGACGGGACAATATGGCGCCGCCAACAGCATGGAGATCACGAACAATCGATAGGAGGCGGTGAACATGTAACGGACCCCGGGATTCGGAAATCCGGCCGGGGCAAGAAAACCGCGTCCGTCATCCTCCACGATAACAGCCTCGCCTGTCGTCGGATTGACGATTTGCATCCCGTTATGCCACCACGTTTTCGTGGCTGGGTTGTAATATTGGTAAGGCCGTTCAAGGCACATTTGGAACGCGGTGCGGTTTCCCTCGTTCAGCGGGTCACCGAAGTATTGGCCGGGCGTCAATGCTCGCGGATTCCCGACAGGTACAAGATCGAATAATTCATCGTCGCTCTTGGCCGCCCAGTAATCCGCCACCTGGACGATAGCCTCTTTCATCCGCTTCCCCCAAGCCGTGTGCTGCGCATTTTCACGGGCCTTTCTCACATCGTCTTCTCCGATTCTGACCGTCAGCCCTCTCTTTTTTTCGGTCACGTAGGAGTAAATCTCCTCGGGTACGGTCCTTTTCTTCCAGGCGGTATAATACACGCCGCTTTCGTTTCCAAGCTTGTCCATCCAACAATCGATTTCGTCCTGCCCCAGACCCCTAGTCAATAATAAATTTCCTGCGCCTTGGCCTGTAACTGCTACGTCCCCCGGCAGCCCCGACCATTTTGCAAGCGATTTTGTACCGCCGAATAGGATGCTGCGAAACAAATTAAAACCAAGCACTCTCTTCTCCTCGGAATGAATGCGCATCAGGCGGAGCGGAAGCGATAATGCAAGTTCATGGCGATTCCCTTCCGAGAACGAAGTGAACTCGACGTCTTGAGGGATATCCTTTTGCTCCATGAAATACTGATAGGTTTCGTATTTCAGGCTCCCGTCTGTAAGAAAGGTGAACATGACCGAATTATGGGGTTTTCTTCCTGAATGGTCCGGATCAAAGAACAAGGTGATTTCCTCTGCTCCGGCGTCGCTTTCGGATTCATATCCAATTTGAACGAATAGGATGTCTCCCTTCGTATACATCCGGAATTCCGTATTCGATTTCGGCGAAACGAATGAATGATCCAGCGTAAATTCATTTTCAGCAAGGATCGGAAATCCGGCTTCCAGTTCATGAACCGGATAGACAGGATACAGATGCTTCGTTAAGTTCAAGCGTCAGTCCACCTTTCCAAACATAATCAGTTGGTTGTAACGACAGAAGAGGATACTGTTTACAGTTTCGAACTCGCTTCATTAATCGCAAGAACTGCTTTGTTGCTTTCATAAATATCCCCGGTTGAAAGAAGATGAGGTTTATTGGCGATTTTGTTCAAGAAATCCTCTGTTAAATTATTGGGAGCGTTGGTTAAGTCAACCCTGATTGCCTTGCGGTGATGAGTCACCAGCGACAAAAACGGGCCGGGCTGGCCAAAAACGTCTCCTGCAGAGCGCACCTCGGCCCTTCCTTTGCTTCCCGTAACAAATATGCGCCCGTCTCCCCACATATCAAACGCTTCCGGCATCAGCCAGTCCGATTTCAAGACAGCGGTAATTCGGTCTTCCATGACTAAACCGACCTGTGTATTGTCGTAGAAATCCGGGAATTCGGGCAATATGTTTTTGACCAGCACACCCTGAAAATGGACGATTTCCTTATTCGTGTACCACCTTAACAAATCGATGTCATGGATTAAAATATCGATAATTAATCCTCCGTTAACGGATTTCATGAAGAACCAATCCGGTCTTGAGGGAAGGTTTACTTTATGGGGTTTCAAGAACGTAAAATCGATCAATTCCCCCAACTCCCCTTGATCGATTAATGTTTTCAATGTGTAGAGCGTCGGTTCGTAGCGTTCCGTAAGCATCATGCCGATTTTGATCCGATCATGCTCAATCACCTTATAGAGCCGTTCCAGACCATCCCTGTCGATGGCAATCGGTTTATCCGTCATAACGTGAATTCCATGCGTTTCGGCCCATTCAATGACATCGATTTTCCGATCGTTGCGGTCAGCATTACCGATTACCTGAACTCCGAGCTCGAGCAGTTCCCCAAGGCTGCTGAGAAGCGGAACGTTATAGTGTTCGGCGTATTTTCCTGGTAAAAAATACTGACTTTGATCGAATATCCCGACAAACCGATGCCCCAACTCCAACATCTGATCGATAAATATTTTAATATGGCTATGCTGGCAACCGACGATAGCAAAGTTCATATCCATGCACTCCTCATTATGTATTTGGCATTACCGGGCTATCGCTTGGATAATATCATCCGCATCGTAGACAAACCCGAAGGCGAGCGCAACTCTCCACAGTGCGAGCTCTTTGTTCAGCTCCTGTCGGGCTGTTTCCTTGTTTTCCACCGCTGTTACAGCTTGACGGATTGCCGAGCAGAGTATACCTTTTTTCGACATGTCGGCCATTCCCCCCGGAGACAAAAGCAGGCACCAATTAATTGCGAAACCGGTATAGATCAAATGGTTTACTTCTTCTTGCCGACACAAAGCAAATAATTGTTCAGATGTTGCGGCAATCGCTTCGTTTCCTTGCGGCTTCGCTTCATGGGGAAAAGCAAGGTTCGCAAAACCTCGCGTTATATCCGGTTGATTATGTTCGCCGGGAAAAACGTTTTTCGTTCGAAATTTATGAAGCTGCTGCAGCACTTCATCATCTTTGACCTTTTCAAGAGAACCCGGTGTTTCGCCGGCAAATGATTTGGTCCGATCAAGTCCCTGATAGGATCTGCAGTAATCCTCGGAGGACACGACATGATACAGTTTCAGCCCCGATTTTCGAACAGCGCCAAGTAACGCCGGAAATATCTTTTCGCAAATTTCATAGGATCGCGGCAAATACTCGACTGCACGGTGCCATCCGGGATACTGTTCTCTCGTTCCGCAGTTCCATGCATGCATAACGACTACTGCTGTATGTTCCATGCTGATCGGCAAATCTTCCCTTTTCCAACCGCCATACCCTTCTCCTGGAACATCGAGGGAAAAATCGGCGTCAAAATGCTGATAGTAGTTTGTCGGAACAATGATAGATCCCATGGTCACTTTCCTCCCCATAAATTTCTCTGCCTGTCGATAACAACTCCATTGATAGCGTTCACCTCAAAAATAGTATATGTATCATACTTGTATTGTATTATAACAAGCTAATTCTCTGATTCATAGAGGGTTTGTGAACAAAAATTAAGAAAAAGTATGATACTTGTATTCCAAATGAGATTCGTATAAAATACAAAATACTACTTAATCAAAATCAGGGATTAGGATGGACAAGACGATGAGGAGAGAAAATGAATTTCGCTATACGCAGTTAGCCAGCATTCTGCGGGAACAGATTATATCTGGGTACATCAAACCAGGGGAATTTATATTGTCTGAGAACGATCTGTGCCGCTACTACGGAATGAGCAGGACATCCGTACGCAAATCGCTGGATAATCTGCTGAAGGAAGGCCTAATTGTAAAAAAGGCCGGATTAGGAACAATCGTTTCTCCGGACCTCATTATCGATGAACCCGGAACGAAAGTACTTCGGATTTTAGCCACCTCCCCTTCTCATTTCATGGATATCTGCATGCCAATGATTATTGAGGAATTTCAAAAGCACTATCCCAATGTCAAAGTGAAATGTTTAGGTTTTCCAACAGAGGAATTCTGGGAATCGGTTCGGGCAAGCAATGAGCTTGGGCTTCAGGCTGATATCATACTTGTCGGCGACCGACAATTGATCGAAATGGAAGATGCGGGACCATTCATTGACTTGAAAGAGCCGATGAAAGACATTTTTCAGGGGCTTTATCCAACTTTGCGTAGCGCTTTCAGCAGCATAAAGGCGATCCCGGTTACCTTTTCCAGCGTATATTTGGTGTACAATCCGAATCTTTTTCAGAAATATAACGTTCCCCTGCCAAAGCATGATTGGACAAGGGAGGACTTCCTGCGCGCCGCCCAACTTCTGACAATGGATACGGACAGCGATGGAATTGTCGACCAATATGGATTCGCCCTCTCGCCAGCCATCAACCGTTGGACGATGTTCGCTCTGCAAAATGGGGTCAATTTTAAAGAAGACGTTCAACGGGAAGCTCTTGTGAAAACATTAACTTTTCTGCATGATTTGTTATATCGATATCGGATCGCAACCTTATTGCCCAAACAACAACTCAACTTGGAAGTATTTATCAGAGAAAAAGCCGCAATGGTTCTCACGACAGCAATCGAGCTTGCGGGGTGGAGAAACGAGAAGCTGCAGTTCGAGCCGCGTGTGGCGTCCATGCCGTTCGGGGATACGCAGGCACCGCTTTTGATAGCTAATGCGATGATGATTCCCGAGGGATGTAACGACGAAGAAATGGCAATCCGTTTTTTGAAATTCGCTCTTAGCTACGAAATCCAGGAAAAAATCAGCCGAAATAAGCATTTCTTGTCGGTGCTTGAATCCGTAAACGAAGCCATTTGGGACAAGACGACATTATTGTCATTGAATATTGTAAACGATCGATTAAGCAACAGCCGTTTTCTGAATGAAATCTTTCCCGATTTAGGTATGTTGGAGGAAATCGAATCGGAAATGGCGCTTTATTGGGCAGGCTTGGAGTCGGCCAACCATTTTGCGGACTGGCTGCTGGGTATGATCGCCCGGCAGGAGAAAAAAGGCTGAACCGTCCATTTAAAATTGAAACGGGAAAAGCAAACAGGACGGGATATTTGACCCTTCCTGTTTGGCTGCTTCTGAATGATAGCTGGTTGAGACAACGATCTTCACACGAGGGTGAATCGTACCGCTCTTCATCGCTGCGGCGAGTGCCCGGAGATTCGGGTAAGTGACAGGGGAATTTCATGCCGGTTTGAACTGGAGCAATGCGCCATAAGCCGGATTGATGCAAATCACGCAACGACCCGTTCCTGCCTCTCCTCCGCAAATAACAGCCTTGAAATCCCCTCTTTCCCAGTATCGCGGCTCCTAAGCACGCCATCAATCCGATTATTCCGATTAAGCATCGAAACCTGGCTCCTCTAGCTTCCGATCCGCGGACGCGTGAAGCTTCCTGAGACGAAGCAGAAGCATGGCGAAATGAATGAAGAAAATGCCTGAGACAATATAAAAAATGTGGGATATGCCGAATGCGTTGCCAATCGTTCCTCCTAACAGGGCTCCGCTGACGTTGCCGAGCGAGTTCGCGCTCGACAGGTAGCCGAAAACGCTGCCCTGCATCCCGACCGGGGTCAACGTGCGAAGTAGCGCGCTGATGGCAGGAATCATGCCGCCCATGCACAGCCCCGTCAGCCATCGGACGAACAGCAACAGCCACACGTTGGTAATCCAGGCCTGCGGAATGTAAAGCACGGACATAAAGAATAACGAAGCGAGCAGAACGATTGCGTGCCCGTGCCGGTCTCCGAGCTTTCCCAAATACGGCGCCGACAATATCGTACCGAGCGCACTGGCACCGAATACGAGACCTCCCATCAATTCGACGTGTCTTTCCACATGCAGGCTCTGGACATACAGCGTAATTACCGGCTCAATGCTCAGAAGGCTTGCGGAAATGAGGAAGGATGAAATAAACAGTGTCCATACCATCGGAGAATGCTTCATGACGTCAATCAACGTATTTTTGCCGAAAGCCGATGATAACGATATGCCGCGGGAGAAACTGCCCGCTTTCCTTCCGAACGGTCCAGGCAAGCTTCGGCCTTCGCGCGGATATTTCCGTGATTCCATCACTCCGGTGATCACCAGCACCGTCGCCAAGAGCAAGAGAAAGCCCGTCAAATAAAAGGCGTTGCGTATCCCGTACGTTTCGGCCAGCAACCCGCCGAATATCGGTCCAAGTAGTTGACCGGACACAATGCCGGTTTGCAGCGTGCCGAGGGCACTGCCTGCATGCTCCTTCGGCGTCTCGACGGCCGTCAGTGCGGATGCGGAAGCAGCAAACCCGGCCACACAGCCGAATACCATGCGAAGAACAATGAGTTGAAGCGGCGTATGAATGAGCCCCATCGCAATAACGAGGATCCCCATTCCCAATCCGGAGCAGATCATCATTGTTTTTTGACCGTGAATGTCCGAAAGTCTTCCCCAAAGCGGCGATACCAGCGCAATCATGATATGGTTCGCGGCGAAGACAAATGCTGCCCATAAGGCCGCTTGCTTGATATCGTGAACGCCCAATTCTTGAACATATAAAGGAAGAAAAGGAATGATCATATTCATACCTACTGAGCTAAGGAAGCTTCCCGCCCACAATATATACAAATTACGCTTCCATACTGCCATTCTTGTATTTTCTCTCCTCCAGCGGCTGCTGTCTCCTTTGCTTACGTCAGGTCATCAATGACTGCATCGTACATAACGATAAAAAGATCGCTGCCCGCCTGGCAGGGAAGGCGGAATGACGAACGACCTTTTGTATACAGCTGCTTGTAATACCGATGGGATGACTTTCCGAAATGCCTGCGCGATGTCATGCATATCTTTCTCTTCGTGGATAATACAACCCTTACCTGGTTTTACATATCCATTGCTGAAGCCGACGAATGATAGATCGCATGAATCAATTTCACGGCGTTCAGGCCGTCCTGTCCGGTCACATATGGCGCTCTATCATAGGAAACGGCTTCTATCACGTCCGCAATCTGACGTTTATGGTTTTCATGCGATATGCCGAGCGGATTGCTGGCCCCGCCAGCGCGAACATCATCCTGCCTGACATCAGCCTCCATACCGGGAACCATCCAGTACGTAATCGCATCCCCGACAATAATGATCGTTCCTTCTTCTCCAAATATTTTGATGCTTGCTGGAAATCCGGGCCTGATGCTGGTCGAGGCCATGATCGTTCCCATAGCCCCATTCTCAAAATTGACAATGGCTGCGCCTATATCCTCCGCTTCCATCCGGTGGGTTTGCGTTGCAATCCTGCCGCATACCGATCGGACCGGACCGCCCAGCCAAAGCAATAAATCAATTTGATGGATGCCCTGGTTCATTAAAGCGCCTCCGTCTTCGGCAATCGTTCCCCGCCAATCAGCGCTGTCATAATAAGCCTGGTTTCTGAAAAACGGCGTCTGCGCTTCAATTAACAGTAGCTTACCTATTCTTCCCTCGGTCACGGCCCGTTTTGCCAATTGGAGGGATTCCTCGAAGCGTCGCGGTGAAATAACGGACAGCAACCGGCCGTTCTCTTCCGCAAGCCGGAGCAGCGTTTCCGCTTCCTCTACCGTCATCGCGATCGGTTTTTCCATCAGCAGATGTTTTCCTGCTTTCAGCACCTCCGCTCCGATAGCGCCATGACTCCCGCTGCTTGTGGTCACACAAACGATATCGATGTCCGGTCGAGCGAGCAGTTCCTTATAGTCGGTGACCCAATCCGCCCCCTCGCGTTCCCCGGCCTCCTTCGCGCTGTTTTCGTTGCGGCTGGACACGCAGACAAGTCTCGCACAATCGATCTCCCTTAAAGATTTCATATGAAAATCCGCGATCGCTCCGCAGCCGATAAGGCCAAATCTCCTTATTGTCATTTGCCGCCCCTCCACTATCGATCATTGATGATCATGTTTACTCCGGCATGAACGGCTGTCCGCGCTTCATGACCGTTTGAATGCGCATCCGCTTGTCGACCGCCAGTACAATTTTCGTATCTTTACTCATTTCGGCAGAAACCCTTCTTCGTCGAATTTCCAGTCGTAAGGTCCTTCTAGGATTTCAATGCGCGGATGACGTAATGCTTCCTCTACCAGGCTTTCGGAAATTTCAATGGTTCCCAGATGAAGCGTGTCTCGAATATGGACTAACCTGCACTTTGAATAATCCAGAATGTTGCAGGTTTTGATCGCAGCTTTGATAGCATCGCGATCATTTTCGAGCGTTGTCGACTGTTTCGTAGGTGCACAAACCGTTGACGTAAGACCGTTCGCATACGTACTCGCCCAATCTGTCTTCCCGACTAGACGACTTGTCGTGAAATCCGCTGTTCCAACTCCGTTAGCATTACCTTTAGACTCCGGGGTCAGATCGAGGACAACCATCTTGTTCACCTCCGGTCCACCGTGCGCATAAGGCGTTGGATACCTGCCCGTGATATTCGGGTCGGCCCCATCTCCGCTAATGTTCTTTCCGATATAGTCAATCACGAGCACATCGATTTCATCAAAAAGGATTTTCGGCAGTCGGCTCTTTGCCTCCAGCAGCAGCTCCTTCTCTCTCTCTTCCATAATTTCTGTACCTAAAACTTCAACCCGACATATTTGGTCATAAGCATTCTCCACAATCGCAATTCCGAACTGGATGGGAAGCTTAGCGATCATTATGCGAGCCATTGCAGGTACATTTTCCGCCATATATTTAAAGCCTAACTGATGGCATGCTTCCGCACCCTTCTGTTTGCCAAGCCCGATCGCAATCATCTTGAGAAGACCACTTTCAATCGGACCACGGAAAGCCGTGTGCGGTTTAATTCGATTGATGACCACGATAGCGTCAGCCTCGGTCGCTGCAATTTTGTCACAGTAGACAGGCAGCCCATTCGGCAATCGATCCAGTTCAATCACTTCCATGGAAGAACGTATCGGGCACCCCATCCGTTCTTCGTCTATGCCCAAATGGGCAAGCACATCGATCTGGCCTTGAGCCGTCGCTCCTCCATGGCTTCCCATGCAGGGAACGACAAAAGGCTCGGCACCTATTCTTTTTAATTCATCAATAACCGTTTTCGTTATTTCATTAATGCGAGAAATTCCTCGGCTTCCTACCGCAACGGCAATTCTTTTTCCGACAGTAATTCCCGCCATAGCATCTGAAATTCGTAGTTGATTGGATAACTCATGAATGGGGTCATCGAGCTTCGTGTCATCGAACGACTGACGAATCCTAACCATTTTGGGAATTGGCGTCTTCTCGACTAGCCTCCTAAGGATGTCGCTCATAGGGTCATCGCTCCAAATCCTCCGTCGACGCGGAGAAATGCTCCCGTGACGAACGAAGATGCTTTGGCAGAAGCCAAATATACGACTGTCCCCTTCAATTCCTCTGGTTCACCGAAACGGTTCATCGGGGTCTGCCGCATAATCGATTCCACTCGGTCTGCAGACAGAATGGCTCTATTCTGTTCCGCAGGGAAGAATCCGGGGATGATGGCGTTAACTCTTACTCTGCTTGGAGCGAACTCCCGAGCCAGGTATTGCGTCACACTGTTTACTCCCGCCTTCGATATCGAATAAGTGAAAACCTTTGAGAGCGGCGGAGCAGATGACACCGATGAGATATTGATAATGGAGCCGCCATTTCCTTGGTCGACCATTTGTTTACCGAAAACTTGACATGCTAATACGACGCTTTTGAGGTTAACATCCATAATTCGATCCCATTCATCCGTTTTGATCTCAAAGAACGGAGTTGAGCTGTTCGTCCCTGAGGCATTGACTAGGGTGTCAACGCGTCCTCCCCATTCCAGTACGCGAGCTAACGCGGCCTCAAGCTCTTCCGTATTGGTGGCATCTGCCTTTAAAGAAATTGCAGCGCCTCCATTTCGCTCGATTTGGTCACAGACCGTTCTCGCCTTTTCCATATTACGGCCTAAAATCGCTACCTTTGATCCAGCCTCGGCAAGCGCAGATGCCATGGCACTGCCCAAAACGCCATTGCCGCCGATGACAACGGATACCGTTTTTTGTAGGTTAAATATCAGTGAACACCTCCTGAACGAAAATATACAACGTTATTTTTTATCATGTCCAATTATAATTTGAACTGTCCTTTTTATTACAGCTTTTTGATTCTGCCTTTAAACCGCTCGATAAAGCGGGAGTTGGCCTCGTCGCCTCCGCTAGCATTCCCGCTCATCCATATCGGCGGATGAACGCCCTCTTTTACAAGTAGATCCACTGTTTCGGCCATAACGGAGTTCAATAAATACGCATTGGCGAACGTTGACATCGCCGCAACTCGCTGGTCCAGTCCCTCTATCTCCACCACGGCATCCCCAACTTCGATCTTGCTGTCGATCACAAGATCGACGAGATCATGAAGGTTTTGCTTGGACGGATGGCGGGCTACATGATCGCGCGGTGTCGCTAATGCATGCCGAACGGAGGTCACGCCGATCGTCTTCACGCCTTTCGCCTTCGCTTCCAGTGCCGCATCGATCAAAGCTGCATTGATTCCATATGCATTAATGAGGATGAGCAGGTCGCCTTCCCGCAATCCGTAGTCGTTCAAGACGAGTTTACCGTAACCTGGCGTCCTCTCCACTGCCATTGATCTTAAAGCGCCGCCGCTCAGTAACGTCCCTTCATCCAGAATCGCACTGATGTGCATCAATCCTCCGGCTCTGAAAAAGATTTCCTGAGAGCCCAGGTTGGAATGCCCACCCGGTCCGTAAACGTAAACCAGCTTGTCCTGCTTGATATGGTCGGCCAGCATATTCGCCGCTTTATGGATGGAGGCCATTTCCTCCTGATGGAGAATCTCCAGATGTTGAACAATTTTTTGGAAATATTGCGACATGACGCTTGTATCTGCCATACCCATTATGGTCACGCTCCTTATGAAATTATCGTCATACAGAAAATACTTGTTTTCCAGCTTTATAGGTTTGTTGAATAAATATTCTGTTCTCCGCTTGGACAAAAACGACCAAATCGGCCGGTGCCCCCACCGCTAATCCTTGCTGTGAGGGAAGGTCCATGAACGCGGCCGGGCGTACCGAAGCCATGTCCCAAGCTTCCCCGAGCCCTGCAAGTCCCCGTCGGACCAAATGATAGATTGCATGCGGAAGCAGCTGGACTGAGCCCGCCAGAAGCTTTGGGTTGTCCGCAATGTGCAGTCTGCCCTCGGGCGTCAATACGATGCTTCCTCCAATGTGACTCTTATAAGCTCCGGGCTCCATACCGCTTAAATAAACGGCGTCACTAACGAGAAGCGCCCGCTCCCCCTTCGTTCGCAGCACGACCTTCAGCACGGAATCCGGCAAATGGAAGCCGTCCGCGATCACGCACGCAGCCAGCCCATCTTGGGATAGCTGCTCCCATAGATAGTTCGGATGGCGGGGAAGAGTGAGATGCGCACCATTGCCCAGGTGGGTCGACATGCGCGCCCCGGCTCGTACGGCTTCGGCAATTTGCTCCTCTGTCGCCGCGGTATGGCCTATGGAAACGGTAACGCCCTGTTCCACGCAGCGCTCGATAAACCGAGCAGCTTCCGGCCACTCGGGAGACAGCGTAATGATCTTGATGCGTCCCTCAGCAGCCTCCTGCCAGCGCTGGAACAACGACCAGTTCGGCGCTTTCACATAGCTTGCGCCGTGAGCTCCCCGGGGGCCGTCTTCTTTGGAAATAAACGGCCCCTCCAAATGAATGCCCGCCACCCCGGCATCTGATACGCTATCTGATTTACAAGCGTGTGCAATCGTTTGGAGCGCCTGACAGATTTCATCGTCCCCGTTGGTAATGACCGTCGGATAATATGAGGTTACCCCTTCTTTCCACAAAGCGCGTGTAACCTTCTCGACCGTCCTGTCCTGTAGGGGAACGGTATTGAAGTCGGTGCCGCTGTAACCGTTAATTTGAAGGTCAACCAATCCCGGACCGATCAAAGGAAGAGAATGATCGGCATCCTCCGGAGACTGTTGCCGGATGCCCTTGATGATTCCGTCTTCCACGCTTATAGTAACGGGTTCCCCTGTTTTGTAATGAACGCCCGAAATAACCGTTACGTTCTCTTGCATGCTTTCCATCTCCTAACTTCATTCACCGTAAGAATCCCTGTCTACATAGAGCGTGCAATCCGAGTGCCTGCGAAGTATTGTAGAAGGGCATTCCGTGGATATCGGACCGTTTAGCGTACGCTTAACGGCAGCCGCCTTGGTAACGCCAGGGACCATACAGAATAAGTGTGCTCCGGCAAAAAGAGCCGGAATCGTCAGCGTCAGCGCATGCGTGGGAACATCCGCCAAGGCACCGAAACAACCGTCGTTCACCTGCTGCTGCCTGCAGGCCAGATCGAGCTCGACGCTCTTCACGAGCGCTTCCTCTTCGAAATCGGCCACCGGCGGATCGTTGAACGCGATATGTCCGTTCTCCCCGATTCCCAGGCAGACGATATCGATCGGAGCCTCTTGGATGAGCCTTGAATAACGCTGACACTCCGCTTCGAAGTCGCTCGAGCTGTCGATCAAGTGGACTTCACCAGGCTTAACCTCGTCGAACAAGCCGCGGCACAGGAACGTTCCGAAGCGCTGCGGCGCATCCATCGGCAAAGCGATATATTCATCCATATGAAATGCAGTGACCCTGGACCAATCAATTCCTTCGATGGACTTCAGTGTGCTTAGAAATTCGTTTTGCGACGGTGCGGCGGCAAATACCATGCGAATCTGCCCCTTGCGCCCCAGCAGCTCCTTCATGGCGTTCGCCACATCGTATCCGGCGGCTTCCCCCAGCTCGCTTCGACTCGCGTACACTTGCACTTTCAAGCGGTCTACGGTTTCCGAGCGGATAGGCTCTATATTCATACTCATCAGAATGGTTCACCTCATCATGTAATTTTGTATCTCCCGGCGGATCCTGCTTTCAAGGGAAGGATCGAATGGACCCGGTAGCCCGAAAAAAGGGACAGAGCCCTTTGCCTCGTACCCTCCTTGAGCAAGCTGTTGACGTGTAGGGACATAGCCGATCATTCCATTGGTATACGCCATCGGAAGAATACTTCCACGAGAATTCTCTTTAATATAAAGCCCGTATTCGACAACCATCTCCGCATTAAACGTTATTAAAGATAACCCTTCTGCCAGTTGCAGCCAGGATATTTCCAGGGAAATGCCGGTTAGAGGAGAGGGTTCCTGAAAGGGCAGCTCCAAGGCGGAACTTCTGCTCTGGAGCACCGACGGGGCCAGCTCAGTCATCGGCCGCTGCACGATGCGAAATACGGTGTCGCTGAGCTGCTTTCCGAACCGTTCCACCTCAGCGCGGCTTCCCCTGTAGAACTGGCCTTCCTCAGCCAGATAAGGACGGATATCGCCGCAGCAGCCTTGCAAAAAGGCTCCTACTGCCTCTCCGCCAAAACCATCTTCGATCCGGTCCATCGCATACCCCGGAAACTCGGAGGATACCGCGTTATCATCCGTCGTTGTCGGATGGCAGGTATAATGAACAAATACGCTTTTTGTTCCACCGTTCAGCTTGAGGAATTGAATCACCGTCACTTCCTGGTCCACCGGCCCGGCTTCATTCGGAGCCATGAGGATTTCTCCGTCGGACTCCAGTCTCCGGTTCACGCCGATCCGGCAGGACTCGCTTCCTTTCTGAACGGTGACGGGCTCCACGGTCCGCAGAGCCTGCTCAGTGCCCAGGACCAGCCTCTCTTCCAGAAACTCCATATAGGCTTCATCTTTCATTCCAAGCGCCTCAACAAATCTTCCGCTCGTTTGCGGTCCGGAGTGCGTGTGTGTGGCGTGCAGCAGAACCGTATCGAATCCGAAGCGCTTGACAAGCTTAGGTCTGAGCTGCTCTACGAAGTCCGTTCCCCACCAGATCAGATCAGCCGAAACGAAGAGCACACTCATCCGCTTGCCTTCGGCATCGATCTGCTCAAAACAATGAATTCTCGAATACAACGGATGTACAACGGATTCAAAGCCATTCTTTCGATGGGCAAACCCGGCCAGCGGAACGGAGTGAACCGGGGTAATATCTATTTTAGCGGAACCAAGCAATAAAAGCGGCTTCATGCTAGACAACCTCCGTCTGCGCGTGGCCTGCCTCGGAATAAAGTTCGATGATCAGAAGCACATTCCGAATAATATGAAACGGGTCTTTCACGGGCAAAGCTACAACTTTATTTAAAGGTTGGCCGCTGCGTGCCCGGATTTGGATCCATTCCCGAACGTTTGGGTCCGGATGGGGGAACGTGCGGAATACATAATCATGCGTTTGTCTGTATAGTGACAGAAAATCCGGATCTCTTGTCTGCTCGTAAGCGAGCAAAGCGCTGTACAGCGCCTCCGAATGCGGCCACCAAAGCTTGGTATCCCAGGTATCCAGAATGAGCTGCTCATAAGGATCGCCCGTCCGAAGTCCCCCAGGTTTGCCGCCATCGCGATCGACAAAACGCAGTAACCCGCCTTCATGCGCATCCCATCCGAGTTTAAAGGCTTGCTTCACTACCGGAAGCGCGGCGTCGATGAGCTCCCTCCGTTTTAGACGCTCCGCCGCACTGATTACGAACCACATGCTCTCCAGTGTATGACCCGGATTCACATGCCGGCATAATACCGTATCAGGAACATCCCCTTCTTTTGGAAGCAGCTCAGCGATCCGGCCATCCGGCTGTCCGAACTGTCCGATAATTTGCTGCGCATACTCGAGACAATCGGACCGTATTCGGCTTTCTTCGGGATTCGCTAGCGACGCCAAAGCATCCATCAGTTGCTGAGAAATATTGAGCATGATCATGGCAACCGAATGAGACTTAAATCCTTCCGGAATCGGGTAGGGCTCGCTCCGGACATGATCACGCTGCAATCTGTCGCGAATTCGGTCATACAAACGGAGAGCATCCCCGGCTATGTCAGCTCGCCCGCTGACCCGAGCGTATTCTGAGAAGCCCAGAACGACAAAACAATCCGCATAAAAGCTCGTATCGTACCCCTGACCGGGGATGCTCTCCTTCTTTTCTCCTTCCTCCGTTAGAAGAAAGGCGCAATTGCCGTTGTCCAGAATCGCATTCCGTTTAAGAAAATCGACCGTCTTCCCAGCATGCTGCAAGAAGGCATCCGCGCTGCCGGGCAGCACTTTACGCTCACACAACCACGCGATCCGCGACCACAGCCAGATAAACCGGCCCTGCGACCAAGTATACTTATCTTTGCTCAGAAGCTCATTCCCATCATTGTTAAAGCACGTATACACCCCGCCGTGCCGCTCATCGAGCGCTTTCATCCAAAACGGAAGCAAATCCTGCAGAAGGTGGCTCTTATAAAATTCCCGCACCGCTTCTTTGTCCAGTCGTTCTGTCATCGAACTCCCTCCTATGCTTCTGGGTTGATTACAGTTTGTATTTCAGTCCGTTCTCATGCGGTGCCTCTTAACGAACATCCTCATTTAAGGAATTCAGCAATTGGTTGACCTTCGGAGCAACCGGCTTATTGCGATTGATGAGACCCAACCCTATAAACAGGATTGTAGATACCAGCACGGGAGACGCCACCAGGGTTGCTGTACTAACGATAAACACATATTTCACGAGGACGAAGGTAATAATGCCGGCTGCCCAAGAGACGATAGCTGCTTTCGAATCGCTATGCTTGAAAGATGGAAGCAGGCCAAGCAGCATCGGAATCGAGATCGGTCCGACGAGCGCTCCGAACCAGACGATGAGCAGGCTCAGGATTCCGCCGAAGGAAGCCGAATAAACCGCAATAATCAAAGTAAACACGATAAATGTCACCATCGCCACCCGGGCTACCACCAGTGCAGACTTCTCACTGAGGCCGCGGTATTTCTTCGAGATGACAGGCAGGATATCCCGCGTAATAACAGCCGTTATCGCGTTGGCGTCCGACGTCGTCATCGCCATCGTATGGGCGAACATCGAAGCCAGCACCAGTCCGATCAAACCATGCGGAAGCATTTCCATCGTCATCAACGAGTAGGACTGGGTCGGATCCTCCAGGCTCGGGTAAAAGAGCGGCGCCGCCCACATCGGGAAGAACAAGATCAATGGCCACACGAGATACAAAGCGCCGGAAAGAATAGCGGCCTTACGGGCATCGGAACCGCTCGGCGATGCGATGTAGCGCTGCGCCAAATTCCACGTTCCCCCGTTGTAACTCAGAAAGTCGATCAGTAAATAAGCGAGTACGAAACCTAGTGTGTAAGGTCCTACCAAAGGCTGACTGTGCGTGGCTGGCAGCTTATCCCAAATGCCGGTGATGGCTCCCACCCCGCCCAGCTTCGCGAGAATAATGACGAACATGGCCACGCCGGCAACCAATTGAACGATAAACTGGGCAAAATCCGTCCAGGCATCCGCCCATAAGCCGCCAATAGCCGAATATACAAGGGAAATGGCCCCGGATACCACGATCCCTACGACCATCGGTACATCCGCGAAGACGTTCAGGACGACGGCAATGGCCGCCCATTTGGCTCCTACATCGAACAGCTTCAGCAACACGCCGCTCCAGGCCATGAGCTGCTGAGTCGGCACATTGTACCTGGTGGACAAATACTCCATCGGCGATTCAATGTTAAGCCGCTGACGCAGCCGTGACCATCTAGGAGCGATAAAGAACGCGCCCACAAAAACCGCGATCGACACCGGAACCGCCCACCAAATGTAAAGCGTGAACCCGTACGTGTAAGCTACGCCGGCATAAGCAACGAATACGGCGGCGCTGTACCCCGACATATGGTGAGATATGCCCGACAGCCACCAAGGCATCTTCCCGCCCGCCGCGAAAAAATCCTGGGTGCCGCTGATTTGGCGGAAAGACCAAACCCCGATTCCGACCATAAGCAAAAAAAACAACCCTAAAACAATCCAATCCGCTGATGACATGAGCACATCTCCCTGTGATTGAGAATTTTTATTTAGTCCTAGTTAAGGACTAATACTAAGCTTACGGTAACACGGAATCATTTCTGCGTCAATAAATCTCACTTAAATCTCACTTAAATCTAACTTAAAGGGTACGGTTAACTCACATTTAAATCTTACTGAGGGGATATGTAGTAAGGATGACTTTAAAAAGTCGATTATTGTTTGTGAAAACGATGAGTAAACTATACCCATTATTACAACGAAAAATTCACGATCATTCATGAAATCGTGCGGGTGCTCGCGTATCATCGGATTCAGATAATAAGTGTCCCCGTTCGCGAGAACCTCTGTAAATAGAGTTATTGCTCGTCATTCTTACCTTGTCACCGCTGAATCTGCAGCCAGCTGCCGAGATCAGCCACTCTACCCTGGGACGACGCTTATCGCAGCGGCTCTACGAGAAGCCTAAAGCAGCTCTTTTGGGGAGCCCTACAAAAGTCAATATTTCTAAAACAAGAAAATAATCAAAGAAAAACGAGACTCCTAGAATCGCTTCTAAGGCTCGTTTCGCATGGAGGAAATCATTTTATAAGAGTGATCGGATCTCTTTTGGTAAAATTTTTATGCGGGTTGGCACGAGGTCTTCGCTTAGAAGTCCGATAAGAAAGAAAAAAAGCTGTTATTCCTTTTCAAAATCAAGGATAACAGCAAAGGCGGCTCCAACACTGGAGGAATAGACATTTGCTACAAACAGCAAGTTTGTTTTTTGCAAAGGGTATTTCAGAGATCGGTTTTCCATGGAAGCTCTCACGGCATTCCTAAAAATTTCCAACTTCTCGAACGGACTGTCCACGACGATATATTTGGGGTTGAGCAAAGTGATGATTTGCGAGACTGCAATTCCCACATATTCGCCGGATTCACGTATGATCTTGTCGAGAGCTAAATCTAGACCGTCTGCTTGATTCCACTGATTCAGAATGCTCCCTTCGAATTTTACACCTGGGTATTCTTTCAGTATTCGCCTGCGGATCGCAGGAAGGCTGACTAATGTCTCCAGGCAGCCCCTCTGGCCGCAGGTGCAGAGGGGACCATCTGCTTTAACGGGAAGATGGCCGATTTCCCCCGCACTCCAACTGGCACCGCTATAGATTTGACTATCCACTATGTGGGCTCCCCCCACCCCTTCATCAATACATAAATAGAAGGAATTGGTCAGCACCTCTTGTGGGACCACGGAAGAAGGGGCTATCGCTGAAGCTTTCACACTGTTGAGAACTTTGGACTTCGCCGGAAGCATGGAGTCCAGCCGTTCCTTCAGACGGACCTCCCTCCAGTTCAAGTGGGAGGAGAAGTGGACGACCCCCTCTACAGGGTCCACCAAGGCCGGTACGGCCAGCCCGATTCCAAGTACCTCAGGATACTTTTTCAATAACGTATTACACAGCTTCGCAAGCTCTTCAATGCTTCTGTCCGGGTCATTACCATCGACGGGCATCTGACCTTCCTCCAAGATCTTCGAGCAGTAGTCGGTAACCACGTATTTGCAGAACTCATTTTGAATCAGAATACCGATGGCTTTGTACGCTTCGGTCACCAAGCTCAGTTGAATTCGGGGACGGCCAATACCCGTTTGTTTCTCATCCATTCCGATTTCCTTGACGATACCGTCTTTTATAAATTTATCGATTATCAACGAAATCGTATTTTTGCTAAGGTCCAGCGCCTTTGCAATGTCTTGCCTAGAGATATACTGGTGATTACGCATTAGAGTTAACGTGCGTTTCTCGTTGTGTTGCCGTAACAAGGCGGTTCCTTTGTTCATAATTCATGCCATCCTTATGAATCAGATAGTGTATATTTTAATCTTGTTCAATAATAGCATAGTTAGAAAAAGATTGGGGAGAGAAAACCTCCAGGAGCGACGCGGAGAATGCATGATGCCCTATATGGAAGAATGTGGGGGTGAATCTCCCCTCTGTTTTCTTGCACCTTCGTGATGTCCTGGTCGACTACGAGGTCCCATAAATAAGCTTTCAAGTTATTGACATTGTTGCCATGAATCCTACTCTCCTTATGCAGCAATGGATGCTACTGAAAGCATTGCACGATCACCTGTTAGCTCTTCCTTCACGAGCATATAATTGACGATGCCGAAAGTCGGCTCCAGCAGGAATTTTCAGGACAGGTATACGGCGACCGGTGGGATCATCATGGGGTCAGAACAAGCGCCTGTATAAGTCGTTTCTCTCGGAATGGTCGGTTTAAGCAGCAGCGCCAGGCCTAAACCTAGCAGAATTCCGGTCGGCGCCGAGAGGATAATTTAACAGGATGCCGCGCTGGCACGATCGAAGGAAGTAACTGTTCCTAATAAAAACGCCAAGCCTTTAATCGGCTTGGCGTTTTTGTACATTAGACTAAAATAGTCCGATGCTTTACCCCTTCAGCTCCCGCAGCACATCCTCCAGAAACGGCCAGGTCCGCTCCACGGACGAGATCGACAGATGCTCGTCGGGCGTATGAATCTCGTACATGTTCGGCCCGAAGGAGATGGCGTCGAGGTCCGGCATCTTCTCGATCAAGACGCCGCATTCGAGGCCGGCATGGATCGCCTTGATCTCGATTAGCTTGCCGAAGAGCTTCTCGTACGCCGCTTGGAAGACGGGGCGCAGCTTGGAATCCGCGCGGTACGGCCAGCCCGGGAAGTAGTGATCCGTCCGGAACTCGCAGCCGACCGATTCGCCCAGCGTCTGCATCACGCGCACGACCTCGTCGACTTGCGAGCGCATCGAGCTGCGCGACAGGCTTTGCATGACGACATTCGTCTCGTTCACGGAGACGACGCCGAGATTGGAGGACGTGCGCACGAGGTTGCCGATCGCCTTGTCCATGCTCAGCACGCCGTTCGGGATGAGCGTCAGCAGCCGGATGACGGACGCCTTCACGTCTTCCGCGAACGCCCGGCCGGAGGAGGCGGCAGCGCCCGCTCCGCTGTTCGCGTCAAAACCGGCATGCAGCACGACCGTTACGCCTTTGTCGCTCGCTTGAAATTCATCCTTCAAGATCCGGTTGAGCTCGGCGATGCGGGCTTCCGCCGCCTGCTTGCCTTCGCCGCTCAGGTACACCGCCGCTTCCGCTTCGCGCGGAATTGCATTGACCTTCATCCCGCCGCTTACGCCCGCGAGATCGAAGGCCGTATGCCGGCGCAAGTCGTCCAGCACCCGACCGAGCAGCTTGTTGGCATTGGCCCGTTCGTGGATGATGTCGTCGCCGGAGTGTCCGCCCATCAAGCCCTGCACGCCGATCGTGTACGGCTCGCCCGAAGGCGCTTCTTTGTAGGCCAGCGCAACGGAGTGATACGCATTGATGCCGCCGGCGCTGCTGACGAACAGCACGCCTTCGCGATCGGAGTCGAAATTGATCATCATGCGGCCCTTCAGCCGGGAAGCGTCGAGATGGAACGCGCCGCCCATGCTCGTTTCCTCCTCCGTCGTCAGCAAAATCTCCAGCTCCGGATGCGCCATGTCCGGCGTATCGATGATCGTCAGCGCCGTCGCCACCGCGATGCCGTTGTCCGCGCCGAGCGTCGTGCCTTCCGCGTAGATCATGTCCCCGTCGATTTTGAAACGGATCGGGTCCTTGGTAAAGTCGTGCACGGTGTTTTTGTTCTTCTCGCACACCATGTCCAAGTGGCCTTGGAAAATGATCGTCGGCGCGTTCTCGTACCCGGGCGCCGCCGGCTTCCGGATGATCAGGTTGAATTTGTCGTCCTGAATCACCGCGCAGTTCCGCCGGCGCGCGAAATCCGCGACGTAATCGCTGATCGCCTTCTCGTTGCTCGATCCCCGGGGGATCTTGGAGAGCTCCTCGAAGAATTGCAGCACCCTGCTGTCGCCCGTATACACCTTGCCTGTCGAATCGCTCATATGTAAAAATCCTCCTTCTTGATTTGAGACGTATAGGTTCAGTTTAGCGCATGCGGACAATAAACGCTAAATAGGGTGATTGGTTTGCGTTTACCGACGGAGGTCGGGAAATGCAGCATTCACCCGTTTACCGACGGAGGTCGGGAAATGCAGCATTCACCCGTTTACAGATAAAACATTGACGCAGCTCGTCAGGCAGCTCGCGGCTCTTGCGGGCGGCCGCATCCATGGTGACACAGGTAACCGCAGCATCCGCGCATACGTCGCCTTGCTCATTGACAATCTCCTGCTTCAGCACATAGCTGGTTCTGCCTGCGCGCTCCGGCACTGTCCGCACCGTCAGCTTGTCCCCCTGCCGGCATTCCTTCCGGTAATTCACATTGATGTTGACGGTTACGGTTTGAATTCCCATAGCCAGAAAAGCGGCATAAGGCAGCTCAGCCTTCTCATACCACTCTTCCCGGCCCCATTCGAGATATTCCAAATATTTGGCGTTGTTGACATGGCCATTAACGTCGATTTCCGTAGAACGAACAATGATTTCGATTACAGCTTCCATGGTTGTTGGTCTCCTTCGGCATTTCTCAGATGCTTCCATGTTAGCCAGACCGGATTATTTTGTCAAAAGCAGCATAATCATAATTACCATTCCGCAAATGACCCGTCAGCATAATAAAGACGCGGAGTATCCCAATCTCCCGGATAGGCCCGCTCCAGCAGCGCTTCTTCGTTGATCTCAATGCCTAGGCCGGGACCTTCGGGCACCGCGATATAGCCATCCTGAATCTTGAACGCCTGGTTCAAATAGCCTTCTCCCAAATCCCAGCGTTCCGCCATGGACGGATGCTCCTGGATAAGGAAGTTCGGCGTACAGGCATCGAGCTGCAGGCAGGAGGCGAGTGAAATTGGACCCAGCGGATTATGCGGCGCGATAGAACCGTAATAAACTTCGGCCATTGCTGCGATTTTCCGAGCTTCGAATATTCCTCCGGCATGGCATAGATCCGGCTGCACAATGGCGATGGCTTGCTTCTCCAGCGCTTCCCTGAAGCCCCATCTGGTGAACAGCCGTTCGCCGGAAGCAATCGGTATCGTTGTCGATTGCGCAATGCGCACCAAAGTGTCCACATTCTCCGGTAATGCCGGCTCCTCGATGAACATCGGATAATAGGGCTCGAAGGCCTGTGCCAAGCGGATCGACATCGCGGGACTTACCCGCCCGTGAAAATCGATGGCCACATCCAGCCCGCTTCCGACAGCTTCGCGGATTGCAGCAAGCTTGGCTGTCTGGCCTTCCACGAATCGCAGCGTATCGACGTTATGAACCGGGGCATCCACGCCAATCTTGATCGCGTTGAAGCCAGCTTCTGTCTTGCGGACGGCATTAGCCGCCATTTCCTCCGGCGTCGCACCTCCGCAGTGGCTGTACATGCGTATCCGGTCACGGCATTTGCCGCCCAGCATTTCATAGACGGGCATATTGTAATATTTGCCCTTAATATCCCACAGCGCCTGCTCAATTCCGCTTATCGCACTAACTAGAACCGGTCCGCCCCTGTAGAAGGTTCCTCTGTACATGACCTGCCAATGATGCTCGATCCGGAGCGGATCTTCCCCGACAAGATACCGCTTCAATTCTTCAACAGCCGCCGCAACGGTTAGCGCCCGTCCTTCAACGATCGGTTCACCCCAGCCGCAAATACCTTCGTCGGTTTCGATTTTTAGAAACAACCATCGCGGCTTGACGTGAAACAGCTTCATATCCGTGATTTTCATAAACGATCTGTCTCCTTCGCTCCTAAGATCTCATGCTTTGTCAGCCCATACCGGGAGCAGCGCTCCCCCATCCATGTACAGCGTTGTGCCCGTTATATAACCGGCTTTGTCCGATGCCAGGTACACCGCCGCCTCGCCAACTTCTTCTGGAGCTGCAAATCGGCCCATCGGAATATGAGCAGATATAGCGTCGATGTGCCGCAGCGCCCGCTCATCCCGCTGTTTATCCAGCAGCGTATACCCCGGTGCTATTCCAACAACCCGAATTCCATAACCTGCCAGATCCAGCGCCATATTCTTCGTCAACTTGTTCACGCCCGCCTTGGCAGCTGCATAAACGGTCGAGTTGGACCACGTGCCCTGCGTATGATTGGAGCTGATGTGAATAATCACGCCCCTCGTACCCTGCTGGACCATAAGGCGTGCGGCACGCTGTCCGCAGAAATACAGTCCGCGCAAATTCGTATGGATCACCTCATCGAACATCTCCGGCGTCGTCTCAAGGAATGGCTTCATTCGCGTAATCCCCGAATTATCCACGTGAACATCCAAGCGTTCGAACCGCTCCGAGAAGCCTTCGAATAATGCAGAAACACCATCCATTGTGGAAATATCCGCCTGCACGGCTTCTGCCCGAACGCCAAGCGCCCTGATCTCCTCAACAACGGCAAGCGCCCGCTCTTCGCTTGTGTTATAGTTCACGCACACGTCGTAGCCCGCAGCCGCAAAGGACAGCGCGATTCCTTTGCCGATTCCTCTTCCTGATCCCGTGACCAAAGCGACCTTTCTCTCCATGGCTGTTCCTCCCTAGGTCATAATCAACCCTTCAAACCTGTAAACGAAACACCCTTCTCAATCAGCTTCTGACAAGACACGATGATAATCATCAGCGGAATGGTGGCTAACACCAAGCTGGACATGATGACGTTGGCTCCCATGCTCTGGCGGTTCTGAAAGTCGCTGAGCGCAACGGTAAACGTCCATACGGAAGGTGACCTTGCCACAACCAGCGGCCATAGAAACTCGTTCCATACCCCAATGAACGTCATGACCGAAACAACCGTAAAGATCGGTGCGGACATCGGGACAATGATCCGCCAATAGATCCGAAACTCGGAAGCGCCATCGATTCGTCCCGCTTGAATAAGCTCACCGGGCAGCTGCTGGAAGAAGCCCTTGAACAGGAAGATAACAATCCCCCAGGCGGTATGCGGCAAAATAATCCCCCACAGCGTATTGACCAAATGCAGCTTATCCATCGTTAAGTAAAGCGGAACAAGAATCGCGATTTCCGGGATCATAATCGTCGCAACGAAGAACAGCGTCAACCAGGCGCCGATTCGCCCCCGAACCAGATGGGCAAGCGCGAAGCCGGCCATTCCGCCAATGAGCATGTGGCTGAATATCGTTGCTGCGGTTACGATGACGCTGTTCATCAGGAAGTGGGGGAAACCATAGGCGTTTTCATCCGCCTCGGCCATTTTCCACAGCACCAGATAATTATCGAAGAATCTGGCCCAATCGTTATTCTCGGACAGGGTCATTACTTTGCCTTTGACCACCTTGGATTCCGCTAACAGCTGCTGTACCGTACCTGCTGTTGAAGATAATCCGGAAGCAGCCGCGGAAGCTCCCTTGTAAGCCTCTCCCTGACCAAACCATTGATAATCAGTCAGCTTGCGTTCGCGGATCTGCGGCAGCTTGATCTTCATCGTCGCATGGGTCGCCAGCATCGTCGGTACGATTTGCGGGCGGCCAAGCGTGAATTTATAAGAAGGCATGCCCGCTTTGTAAACGACGGCACCATCCTTGACGCCGGTGACCTGAAGGGCGCCGACCGCGTCGTTCTGCATTTTTTTCCACGTGAACCAGATCGCCTCCATCGCATCCAGCTCGTAATCCTCCGGCTTCGCAAGATCCGTCCCGTCGTAATTTAACGTCACATGAATAGCCTTAGGAACCTCGGGAACCCAGGTAGGCGGGAACCGGTAGATGGAGATGTTATCCTTCATCGACGAGCTGATCATCCAGATCAGCGGGATGACGGATACGAGAATGAATAGACCTGCAACAGTATAGGAAACGATCTTGACGGAAAGTCCGCCCCGCTCTTGTATCCGTCTGCGTGCTGCCATGAGAATCTCCTTCCGGGGTCAGAAATGTTATTCTTGATTCGACATCTTGATCTGTATGAACGTAATGACCGCAATAATGATGAACATGACGAAGGATATCGCGCCCGCCACGCCAAACCGGAACTCCTTAAAGGAACTGTTGAAGACGAGCATGGACAATGTTCTTGTGCTGTTAGCCGGCCCTCCGCCTGTCATGATATACATCGGGTCAAAGGTCAGGAAGACGCCTGATATAAAGGCAATGAACTGAATGCCGATAACGAATTTCAGGCTTGGGAACACGATCGCCGACATTCTGCGCCATGGGCCTGCACCGTCGATTTTGGCGGCTTCAATATTTTCGCTTGGAATGCCTTGAAGGGCGGAATAGTAGATGAGCATGCTCATGCCCGTGCCGAAAACACCCGGGAATACGATCGCCCACTTGGCCATTTGCGGGTCGTTCAGCCATCCATAGGGCCCGAGGCCGACGAAATGAAGCAGGTAGTTCAATAATCCATAATCGGGATTGTACAGCCACTTCCACAGCAGATAGCCTGCAACGGCAGGAACGGCGGTCGGCAGCAGGTACAGCACACGAATCGTTTTGCTCGCGTAACGGATTTCGTTCAGCAGAATCGCCTGCACAATCGGTACCCAGAACGTCAGAATGAAATAAATAAAGAAGAACGCGAACGTATTGAAGAATGCATTCCAGAACTCGGTGGAATGAATGAGATACACATAGTTATCAAGCCAGACAAATCGCCCCGGCGGATTAATGACTTTGTAGTCGAAGAAGCTCATGTAGATCGCTTGAAATAACGGATAATACTTGAATAAGAGGAATGCAAGAACAGCCGGCGTGAGAAAGAGAATCGGCGTCCAAGGGATTTTCAGGCGGAATCCGGCTCTCATCCCGATTTGCGGCTGCTGCCCGGTGACGGTTTTCATCGTACATGCTTCCTTTCGGAACCGGCAGGCGGAGCAATCGGCGAATACTCCCGTTTCATCCCCCGCCCGCACGATTTGTTATTTCTTCACGGATGCGTTGTAAGCATCAACGACTTCCTTCTGAGCAGCATCCTGTGCTTCTTGCAGCAGCGCCTTCGGATCAGATTTCTCATCGGTCAGCGCTTTCTGCACCGCTTTCACGACATATGGCGTCAGCCGTTCCTTCAGGAAATATTCCAGATGCGTGTCCGAAGCCGCTTTATTCACGCCATCCACCAGCTCCTGCGAGACGTTAGCCGCGAACTGAGCCGGATTGACATCGCTGCGCACGGACAGCAGATTCGGGAAAATCCCATTGTCGGATTGGAACTGCAGATACTTCTCGAGCACTTCTTTCGAATTCAGGTAAGTGATATATTTCCAAGCTGCATCCTGCTTTTCTTTGGAGGTCTTCGGATTAATGATCCAGTAGGCGCCGCCGATTTGGCCGGGACCTTTGCCGGAAGGACCGACCGGATAAGGGGCAAAGCCGATTTCGTTCAGATCCAGCCCATTGCCCGCATAGTCCCCGAAGCCGCCGGATGCACCATTGGACATGGCCGCCCGGCCTTGATAAACATCGTTCATATTGTCTTGATAGCTTTGAAGCACGTTATTTTGGACGATTTTATTTTTCCATTTGAGATCCTTGTAGAATTGCAGTGCGGTCACCGAAGGCTCCTCGGTGAAGGCTAATTTAACCGTTCCGTCCTCCTGCAGATGAGTTAAATCACCGCCCGCCTGCCATACATAATACTCAAACCACCAATCTGCCCATTCCATCCCGAGCAGGGTGATGCCGTACTGCTTCTTATCCGGATTCGTCAGTTTCTTGCCGAAGCTAACGAGCTCATCCCAATTGGCAGGCGGCTTGTTCGGATCAAGGCCGGCATCCTTGAACATCTTTTTGTTCCAGAACAGTCCCGTTACATACATGTCATGCGGCAGGCCGTATACCTTGCCGTCAATCGTACCTGCCTGCATCGAGGAAGGAATGAATTGATCCTTATCCGCGTAGCTGTCCCAGTACGGCGTCAAATCCAGCGCGAGTCCTTGGCCGACCCAGTCTCCGATAATCGGAAAATGCGCCGCTTGATAAGCATCCGGTCCATTGCCTCCAGCCATCGCCGTTACGAATACCTCGCGGTCATTGGTTCCCTGCGGCATGAGCTCATGGGTGACCTTAATGTTCGGATTTGCCGCCTCAAAGCCAGCCACAATCTCCTCCCACACCGGCTTATTCGGATCATCCGGCTTCGGTTGATCCCAAACTTTAAGTTCAACATTCGCAGCTGGCGTATCTGTCTGTTCATCATCTGCTCCATTGTTGGTATTCGCTGCCGGATCTGCAGTCTCATTCACCGCGGCGGGCGCTGCCGTGTTACCGGTCTCGTTGGTTCCTGTGTTAGACCCTCCGTTGTTACTGCCGCAAGCTGAAACAATAAGCATGAATGCCAAAACGAAAGACGCACGTGGCCACTTGCCAAACCGTTTTTTTGTCTTCACCTTCGACTGCCTCCTTGTCGTGGTAATGATTCACAAATCAAGCATAAGATTTCTTGATAGCGCTTTCTATATAAAATCCTAACATCCCATTAGCAATATTTTAAGTATCCTTCCGACCTGCTTTAGTGAGACAGGAAAACGGTGCAGGTTGTCGAATACATTCGCAGTAAACGCATACATTTGGGAAGGGGGATGAGACTCATTAAGCCTTGTCTGATGATGAACATGCGCAAGCTGAACGCCCTGCAATTTCGCAGTAAAATCATACTTTCCTTCTTCCTTGTCATCGGACTGACTGCCTTAATCATGGGTTATTCCTACTACCGGATTATGAGCCGCGAGCTTGAAGCCTCCACACTCGAAGGCCTTGAGAAGATGACAGAGCAGACGGTAGATACCTTGGAGCTCCATTTCAAAACGATCAGCAGCATCGGCTACAGTTATTTTAGCGACACGTCCGTGCAAAAGTTTCTCGAGGGCACACCGAGCTTCGATAATCAGAAATATTATCGCGACCGGCTCGAGGGACAAAAAATGCAGACCCCTCTCATCTCTTTTATTCAAATGACCCGGCTTAACGGTGATCAATTCTCCAGCTATTATTACTATAATTCAGCTCTGCGTTCACTGATGGCGGATAATCAGCAGATGCTGTACGCGAGGGCCAAACTGCTGGACGGTTACCCGCTCTGGACCGTTTCCATGACGACCGCCAAGAATGAGCTTAAACCCATTCATACCATAAGCTACGTACAGCAGCTGAAACGAATTACTTCGAATAATCAATATCCGGTCGGCTACATTCAGATTGATATGGATCCGGATATTTTGGAGAAAGCGTTCCTTGGCCTGGAAAATGATGACGGCAGCACTTATTATATTGCCGACCGGAAGGGAACGATTATTTTCACCAATAATGATGCCCAGATCAGCCGCTCTATTGCGCAAAGCCCCTTATTCGCTGCATATACGGAAGAAAAAACAGCTGTCCGATATGCGGACTTCCGGTTTACGAATAACCATAAGATGTACATCGGTTTCTCTCATACCCTGAATTACGGCGGGTGGATCGTCATCGGAAGCGTACCGCTTGATCGGATTTTGCATAAAGTCAACGTATTCCGCAATACACTGATCGTTATCGCCGCAATCAGCTTTCTGGTCGCGATGCTGCTTGGCTCCATCATCGCAAGCGGAGTCACAAGACCCCTGAAGGAATTAAACAAGAAGATGAAGCTGGTAGAGATGGGGGATTTTCAAGCTCATATTCAAGTTAAGGGTTCCGATGAGCTGTCTACCATTCAGTATAGCTTCAACAAAATGACCGCCGAAATCCGCAAGCTTATCAGCAAGGTGTATGAGACGGAGCTGCTTAAGAAAGAGGCGGAGATTCAAGCGCTGCAGTCGCAAATCAATCCCCATTTTCTCTATAACACACTCAGTACCATCGACAGCATCTCCTCCATTGACGGTGACCAAAGAGTCAGTTATATCTGCCTGGCACTCGGCGATATGCTCCGGTACAATCTGAACGGCGGCAGCCTGGCCACGATCAAGGAGGAAGTCACCCATCTGAACCGATATTTATCGATCTACCAGATCCGGTTTGCGGAGCAATTTCACTATGAAATCAACGTGGAGCAGGAGGCGGAAGCGTTTGTTATACCCAAATTTCTCATTCAGCCGCTCGTCGAAAATGCGATTATTCACGGTTTGGAACAGAAACGCGGCTATAAGTCGGTTCACATTACGATCCGGAGCCTGGATGAGAATTGGCTGGAATTTGCCGTAGAGGATAATGGAGTCGGAATGGATTCTTCCATGATGGAGCTGCTTCAGAAGAAGCTGGCTGATCCTTCCGCCTCAACCTTTAGACATTCACCGGCATCTCCTAGAACGATGATCGGTCTTGCAAATGTCTTCAAACGCATCGTCATGTATTATGAATGCGATCCGAAGGTGTCTATTGCGAGTACACCCGGGAACGGAACCAGACTTCAATTTATGCTACCGAAGCAGGACAGCAGGAGGCGATGATTTGCATGAAGGTGATGATCGTAGAGGATGAACCGCTGCTCCGGGAAGGACTTATCCGCAAAATCGATTGGTCGCAGCTGGATCTGCAGCTGGCCGGCGAGGCAAGCGACGGCTTAGAGGCGATCAGCCAGCTGGAGCAGTATAAGCCGGACATCATTCTGACCGATGTTCGGATGCCCGGAATGGACGGACTGCAGTTCATCAGCAAGGTACATGCCTCGCTGCCTCATACCAAATTTGTGATCATAAGCGGCTATAATGAATTCGAATATGTTCGGGAAGCGATGCAGTACAATGTGAAGGATTATCTGTTGAAGCCTGTCGACCGGGACAAGCTTCATACACTGCTGTCGAGTTTATGCCGGCAGCTTCGCGATGAGAAACAGGCAGCTGCAGAACATTCGAAGCTTAGCAAGCTTGAGCAATTGATGCGGCAAAGCGATTTGGAGGCAGCGGATTTTCAGTTCACACACCTCCTGACGGAGCAGGGTGCGGACTTCCGCCGGCACCTCCTCACCTTAGGCGAAAGCACCTATTGGACTGCAGCCTCTATCCAAATCACACCTCAGCTCAACAACGCCCGCTTCAAAGAAAGTGATCATGCCTTAGCGCGCTTTGCCGTTCTGAATCTCATTCATGATACGCCGTTATCCAATAAAATCAAATCGGTTGCATTCAAGCATGCCTATCATCCCGAGGAGATTGTATGGTTTCTGGGCTGCAGGAGTTTGCCTGAATTGCATCAAATGGCTGAAGAGCTGGAAGAGACCTTGGTTTGGTCGGCGGAGCATCTGGGACTCTGCGTCTCTATTGGAATCGGCAGCCCTAAGCAGGAACAGTCTAAGCTGCGAATCTCCTATCTGGAAGCGCGTCATCATTTGAAGAATCGGCTGCTGTTTGGAGATGGCAGGGTCTACGCGGATGATTGCTGCGGGAACGCCCGGCAAGGTTATCCGCTGCTGACGGAGCAAGCGCAGAAGGCACTCTCCAGTATGCTGGTGGAGCGCAATTATAAGGAATTCATCCAATACGCGCAGCGATTATTCCAAGATCTGGCTAATGGGCCGACACCGCGCTACGAGCAGCTTGAATATTTGTACACCGAGATCATCCATCTTCTTCGCAGACATACCGCCAAGAAAGGAATCCACCTTTCACCCGAGGATGAGCTGAAGACCCTCGTTAATCTGGAAGACATGAAGAGCTGGAACGATATTATTCCTATCCTGGAACAGCAGCTCTCCATGCTGGACCGCAAGGAGGATAGAAGCCCCAGCTGCGATGATATTATCCATTCCGTTCAGCAGTATGTGGAGCAGCACTTTGCGGAGAATCTTTCCTTACAATGGGTAACGGACAGCTATTACATCCATCCGAATTATTTCTCTAAACGATTCAAACAGGTGGTTGGCATCAGTTTCAACGATTATGTGACGCGGGTTCGGATGGAACGTTCCAAAGAGCTGCTTGCAGCAACGACGATGAAAATCGCACGCATATCGCAGCTTGTCGGCTACGAGGATCAAAATTACTTTTGCAATGTGTTCAAGAAGGCTACGGGGATCAGCCCTTCCGCCTACCGTGGAGATACATTACTTCCCAGCAACGAAAAATGAAACATTCATACGCATCCTTTCGTCAGATATGTGAAAGCCTAAGTACAAGAAGGGATGAATGACAATGAACACGAGTGCAGGTCGCCATTACAAAATGATATTTAGCCGTCTGATGGCCGTATTAATCATCTCCACCGGGCTGCTCGCCGCAGCCGGATGTAGTTCAGATAATCAATCCGCATCTAACTCCGCAGCTGACCTGAATGCAGGCTCAGATGCATCTACAGCATCAGCCGCTCAAGGCAGTGTGAAAGGCAGCGATCCGCAGAAAGGCAATCCTTATGAAACAGCCGGCATCGCCGATCCCCAAGCCTTCGATGCCATGTTCGATGCGCTCAAGACTGCGGTTGCTAACGGTGATAAGAATGCCGCAGCAGCCTATATTCTATATCCCCTGCGGGTGAACGGAACGGGAAGCGCCTTGAAGATTGCCAACAAAGAAGAGTTTCTGAAGCAATATGATGAAATCTTCACGGAGCCCATCAAGCAAGCATTAGCTAAACAAACGAAGGACTCCCTATTCGTCAACTATCAAGGTGTCATGGTCGGCAATGGTGAAATCTGGTTTGGCGGCGATATCTCGGCACCGCAGAAACTCGGCATCATTACAGTTAACCATGATATTGCACCTGCAAAGTAACGAGGATTTGCAGCAGGAGCGATAGTGCTGCAAGAACGAGAAGTGCTTAAAGAACGAGAAGTGCTGCAAGAACGAGAAGTGCTTAAAGAACAAGAGGCGCTTCAATAACGAGTAGTTCTGCATGAACGAGGGATCTGCCCCGAACAAGCTGGTTTAGCTTGCTCGGGGTATTTTTTTTGATGAAAATAAACGACTCCAACGATGGACAAGTATAAAGTCGGTTCAATAACAATAGATTTACCGGAGGGGGCACGGGGTAAATAGAAGGAAATCCAATCGACCCAATTACATAAAATCTAGGTTATGCTGCCGAAGTGTTTTTGCTAGAACGTAGCCTCGTCAGGTTACTTGGGCAGAGCCTCGCAAAAACTAAGTTTATGCTGCCGATGTGTTTTTGCTAGAACGTAACCTGGTTAGGTTACTTGGCCAGAGCCTCGCAAAAACTAAGTTTATGCTTCCGATGTGAGTTTTTGCTCGAACGTAACCTCGTCAGGTTACTTGGGCAGAGCCTCGCAAAAACTCTTAGGAGGAAATATCATGCCAAATTCATTTCACTCCAACACGAATAAGCAGATTTTCCCGGGGTCATCCAAACCTCAGGCTGCGCGTCCATTATATGATCAGAAGCTGCGTGTCTCGAAAAGACGGCGGGTGCTGAATTTTGCACAGAATCTGTACTGCCGTTTTCAGGAGGACGAGGTTCCGGCGATGGGTGCACAGCTCACCTATTATTTGATCCTGTCCTTCTTTCCTTTTCTCATCTTCATCATTGCCGTGCTCAGCTTCGCTAATCTAACCGTGCAAGATGTCATTGAGCGAATCCGGATGGTGATGCCGGAAATGTCCACCAAGACGATTACGGAAGCTTTCGTCGAAATTCAAGCCTCCCGCAGCGGTTCCCTGCTGTCCTTCGGGCTTCTCGTCACCCTATGGTCCGCCTCAAGCGGGGTCAGCGCCGTCATCAAGGCCCTTAATAAAGCTTATGATGCCGAGGAAAACCGCCCCTTCTGGAAGGTAAAAGCCATCTCCCTGCTCTTCACCGTAGTATTAGCGCTTGTCATCGCATTCAGTTTGGTGATGCTCATATTCGGTAAGGTGATCGGTGACATGCTGTACAAATGGACACAACTTCCCGGCAATATCGATCTCATCTGGAGCATCGGGCAATATGCCGTTCCGATCGGGGTCATGGCCGTGGTATTTGCTTCCCTTTACCTATATGTCCCGAATCTACGTCTAACCTTCAAAGAAGTGATACCCGGCGCACTGTTCGCCACATTTGGCTGGATTATCACTTCCCTGTTATTCTCGTTCTATGTAAATAACTTCGGCAGCTATACGAAAACCTACGGAAGCATCGGCGGTATCATCGTGCTTCTGACCTGGCTGTATCTATCCAGCATCATTATCGTGCTGGGCGGAGAAATTAACGCTGTGCTCCACTTCGATAAATACGGCAAACAGAGAGCCGGGTGCAAGCAGTTCTCGCTCTCTTTTCCATTCTTGAAGAAGGCCAAGCCGCCCGCTGACAAGTAGCCGCTTCTAATCATTTCGCCATACAGCCCGTATCGCAAGGAGCTTTCCAAAAGAGCATTAGAATAGGAAACGGATGAAATTTCTGATCTGAAGTTGAAATTTTCATGCAAAGTGGCTGAACGGGGAGTTTATTCCTGCGCAGCCACTTTCGTTTTTGCTCGGAATGGTGGATTGAATTTCCATTTACACCTGCACACCTGCTCCAGCACCCAACTCCAGCTCCAACTTCAGCTCCAACTCCAACTCCAGCTCCAGCTCCAACTCCAGCTCCAGCTCCATCGCCAACTCCAGCACCAACACCAGCTCCAGCTCCAACTCCATCGCCAACTCCAGCTCCAACTCCAGCTCCAACTCCAACTCCAACTTCAGCTCCAACTTCAGCTCCAACTCCAACTCCAGCTCCAGCTCCAGCTCCAACTCCAGCTCCAGCTCCAGCTCCAGCTCCAACTCCAACTCCAACTCCAGCTCCAACACCTGCTCCAACATCTGCCTCTATACTGGATAGTTGCAGCTATTTGGGGCTATTTTTGATCCAAATGGTTGCTATACTGCATATTTGCAGTTAAAATTGCCGGATTTTGCTCAAAAAGCCCACTATGAAGCAATTTAACTGTATGGAATGCAGTATAGCAGCGTTGTCGATCAGATATAGCCCCTTATCCTGTACAGAATCCAGTATAGCGCCTCACCTTTGTTCTTTTTCATGCCTGGATCGGTGCATTCGGGAAGAGCGCTTTAACGAAGCAATGCTCCGCCTGCCGATTTTTACATACCCTCATGGCTTAGGGCATAAGGATGTAATTATCGGAGGAAGGAGATGTACATGATGGATGTGAGTACGAAGCTGTTTCGTTCCATTCTGCTCACGCTTGCGGGGAATCGGGCTGTTGAATCGCTGGCGCTCAAATATGGATTAAGGCTGGGAGCAAGTAAATTCGTCGCTGGCGAGACACTGGAGGAGGCGCTGGAGCAGGTACGCGTGTTGAACCGAAAAGGAATCGTTGCAACGCTTGATCATTTGGGGGAGGGCGTCCGTCACTTGTCCGAGGCTGCTTCCTTCCAAGAGGAATATCTTCGGCTGCTTGATCAAATTCGGATCACCGGCTTGTACGCCAACGTCTCCTTGAAGCCCACTCAAATGGGGTTATCGCTTGATCCGAAAGCAGGATACAGCCACATTCATAATATCGTCATTCATGCAAAGTCTTTGGGAAACTTCGTACGAATCGATATGGAGAATTCCCCCTTCACCGATGCGACCATCGAGCTTATGAGACGCTGCCATGCCGAAGGGTTAACCAACGTAGGGACTGTCATTCAGGCCTATCTTTACCGAAGCGAGGAGGATATACGTCAGCTGACCGCGGAGGGGGCGAATCTCCGGCTTGTAAAAGGGGCATACAAAGAACCAAGAGCGATCGCTTATCCACAGCTTCGCGATGTGGATGCGAATTTCAAGCGGCTCATCGCCTATCGCTTGCGCAGCGGGGTCTATACCGCTGTTGCCACGCATGATGAGAATATCATCAATTGGGTCAAATCCTTCATCAATGAAGAGCGGATTCCCCTCTCGAGCTTCGAGTTTCAAATGTTATACGGCGTACGCACGCCGCTTCAGGAGCAGCTTGCCCGGGAGGGCTACAAGGTCCGCTGCTATGTTCCCTATGGACGCAAATGGTATCCGTACTTTGTGAGGAGATTAGCCGAGCGGCCCGCCAACGTGTGGTTCATTGTTAAGAATATGGTGAAGCGTTAAGCGCAACTTTATCCGTTATCACCTCGTTAGATAAGCAGCAAAGGATGTCCGCACTCTGAATCTCTCACAAAACTTTCTAATGAAGGTGATCCGTTATGGTCAAAAATCCAGGTATGCTGCTGTCTCTGCTGTCCGTTATGCTCCTGTCTGCTTGCAGCTCCATCAAAGCTGCTGAACCTATCATTCCGCCTCAAGCGGTCACTTCCCTTCAGGTTATTGGAGGTTTGCACGGGTCTAAGAACTCCCCTCTCTACCTGCCGCTTGATTCCACCGGTACGAATGTGATTAACAAGGTGGTTGGCTGGATCAACCATTCCCCGTCTGTACGGGATGAAACCTTAATGGAGAAGCATGGTTATCCGAAAATCCTGCGCATCGTCACAAAGGACGGCAATCATCTCGATGCCGAGCCTGCGTACCATTGTGAAAGCAAAAAGCTGGATGATTACAGAACTCTCAAAACCTGCACCAACATCGGCGGCGAAGTGCTGCTCAGCAGCGGCTCCGGCAGGCTTCGCCTCCATTCGCAAGCGCTGTACGACTGGCTTATTGAGGGCTGGAAGCAGGAATAAACCGGAGATGCCTGTACAGTTGATGGATATAACCGGTCCTGGATCCACCCTCGACCATGGTCCAGAAGCAAGCTAATCCTTAGTCCATTTCGCAGCAGCCGCATCTGCGTTATAGTTGCAGCAGAGCAACTTAACCGATGGACGAAGGAGCAGGACACATGGAATGGATTCACCGCTTATTTGAGCATCACGGCTATTTGGTATTGTTTCTTGGCTTATTCTCCGAATCGCTGGCTGCCCCTTTTCCGGGCGAATTGGCAATGGCCTATTCCGGATATTTGGCTTTTCTGGATCAATTCCAGCTCGCTTTCGTCATCCTATCCGCTTTTCTCGGAGCTGCAGTCGGAACAACGGTCACCTACTTCATCGGGTACAAGCTGGGTACGCCCTTCTTCGCCAAATATGGGAAGTTCATTCTTTTGAGTCCTGCCCGTATGAATAAAATTACCGTCTGGTTTGAAAAATATGGCGATAAAATACTGCTGATCAGCTATTTCATCCCTGGATTTCGGCATTTCACCGGCTATGTATCCGGAATTATCCGTATTCGATTCCGCACTTTCCTGATCTTTAACCATACGGGTGCCCTGTTATGGGTTGCCGCTTATGTCTTGCTTGGCAGGCTGCTGGGCCAACGGTTTGAATCGATCATCCATCTTATTGCGAAGTATTCCATCTGGGCAGGCTGCTTCATCGCATTTGGAATTACAGCCTTTATCCTGGTTAGAAAATATCACATCCAGCTCCGTACTTTTGCGAAAGCGAACCCTTTCGTCATTCTAGCCGCACTGTTAATAATGGTTTTAAGCTTATTGAGATAAGCTCCCAATAAGCTTAAAACCACCGCCTGGTTCACCGGATCATTCTGCATTTGATTTGCGTGATTTTGGCCATTGTTATCCTCTATATATTGGAAGAAGACAGCGGCTGCTCCGCTGTCTCCTATATTTGGGTATACGTTTATGCCACATCGCTTCTGCCTATTACGAAAACTGGTTATACACGTGATACAGTAGAACCGCTGCTTCGGCGCGGCTCAAAATCCCTTTCGGATTCAGCTTGCCCCCACTGCCTTGGAGCAGCCCCGCCTGTACGAGGGAAGCTGCGCTCTCCATCGCATAAGGAGCCACTTTACCGGCATCCGCATATGCCGCAAGCACATCAGGTTTGCCAGCTGCAAGGCCAGCTGCCCGCACTTGAAGCGCGCGATAGAGCAGCACGGCAGCATCTTCTCTGCTGATCGCCGCATCCGGCTTGAACGCGTTGCTGCCTGATCCCTGCGATATGCCAAGTGCCTTGCTTATCCCGATTGCTTCGTAATAATAAGCTCCTTGATTCACATCATGGAAGTTTGCAGTAAAGGGTGCAGTCAGTCCGAGACTCTTCACGAGCATCATGATGAAATCCGCTCTCTTGACAGGTGCTGCCGGTTCAAAGGCTGCTGCCGACGTACCGTTAATAATACCTTTGGCGGCTAATACCTCCACCGCATGTTTGGCCCATGGGACTTGAAGCAAGTCCGGGAAAGCCTTGTGAACATCCGTTACTGCATAAGCGCTGAAATGAGTCGTTTGGAATACGATTTGACCCGTGCTCTGATCGTATTTGCCGCTTGGAACCGGAGCTGCCTCCCCTTGACCGTTGATATACCAAACAACGAGATGCTCGGGATCCTTCAGCTCCGAGGCTGTTGGCGCATATGGCAGACGGACCGTAACCGGCGATTGGTCATTATGCCATGCAGTGGTCTGATCTCCGATCTGCAAAGATAAATCCACCGCAGGCCGGCCGCCGATCTGCTGCTGCAGCTTCTCACTCCAACTTGCCCGGTCTGCAGCACGGATATAGAAAGTCACTTTCTCTTCTGCACGGTGTTCCTTCTGAAGGCTGCTAAGCATGTTGCTTGGCAATAGCAAAGTACCCGATGGTGTTTGAAGCTCGATGATATTACCCGCGCTATCCAAACTCAGCAGACGCAGCGGCAGTTCCACCGCATAACCCTGCGCGGATTCCGATTCGGATACAAGGATGGACAATTGTTTGATGCCGTCTTTTCCGGCTGCCGCTAGCTTGAATGCTTCTTCGAGCACAGCCTGGGATACAGAGGAGCTTCCCAAATGAGAGGCAGCGTCCAGCACCGATTTGGTCTTAATAGCGACAGCTCCATCCTCAGACTGCTCTATGGAAGAACCGTCAGCCGGCGGTTCGGGTGGGGTGATGCCTCCTCCAGTTTGGCCTCCTGTGGAGCCTCCTCCGGTAGAGCCTCCATCACCGCCGCCGCTGCCTTGGCCCGCTCCGATGTCCGCAAGCTGCTGCTGCAAGTCAGATTTCAAATTGCCCTCCGGCAGAAGATTGACAAAGTTAGCCGCTCCGTCGAGGTGAACCGTATCCTTAACCTGCTTCGCTTCATTGACGGCTGCCGCTGCAGATTTCTCCAGCAGAGTCGTATATCCGCTGTCCAGCAGGTAGAGGTCGCCGAAAAGCGCCGCATTTTTACTCGTGCCAATTCCTTTGTTATATTCCATGAAGCCCGATCTTCCCGTGCCGTCATTCTCATTCATCAGCAGCGCGAAGCCGATCGGATCATCAGGGGAGAACGTATAATCCGTGCTGTGAAGCTGAGCCAGCGGAATCGTAATTTGATAGCTGGTTACTCCCTTATCGGCATCGCGCGTGACTACGGCCTCTGATTCATTCAGAACACCTGTCGCTAAGCCGCTTGGCGCTCTCCACCTCCATTTGGTTACCGTTCCGTCATTATTCAACGCGAAGCCAAGCTCACTTACATTTTGGCTTGCGGCACCGTCTTTTCTGGATAAATCAATGCCAAGCTGGATGCTGTCTCCTTGCCAGATATCAACATCTTTCCAGCTTTGAAATTGAACATCATCATGTACGGCAATCGTGAAATACAGGTTATTGCTGTCCCATTTCACACCGGCCTCGGCGCTCAGATCATCCGTACCCTTCCATTGTCCCCCTAAGCTGCTGTATTGGTCGGTGTTATCAAGCGAGGCAGCCGGTGCATCAGGCAGAGCTGCATCCGAGCGGGCAGCGAAGGATTGACCGAGCTCAAGCGAAGTCATGTACACATAGCCGTTATCCAAGGTCACCTTATACTTCAGGTCATCGCTTGCCAAATACGGCAGCGCAATATCTACGCTCGTGCCGATCGCGACGCCTGTGAATCGAATCGGCTTCAGCTTGCTCTGATAGGCGGATGGGAGAACCAGCTCGATCGTTCCGCTAATCGGATTTGGAGCCGATAGATTGTTCAGTCTGAGCACCGTGTTCGACTGTTCCGGATGCTCCGCGCTGAATATGCCTTTAACCAGCTCAAGCGATACCGGAACCATGTTCGTTCCTGTTACCTTGGTTGGCGCCAGATTGACCAGCTTGAAGCCATCCTTGAAAATATTATTGGAGATGATCATTTTACCGGTCTCCGCGCCGGCGTATACATGTGTCGTTCCGCCCTGCTGGAAGTAGGAGTCGTACAGCGTGATATCGCCTCCGAGCACGTTAATGCCGCGTTCACCCACATTGGTGAAGTTGCTCTGCTGGATGCGGACTTTACCGGCATGGATATCGAAGGAACGCGTCGTGTCTCCCCACATGGAGGTATTGAAGAACGTCGCCTTCGAATCAAATTGCTCGCCGATCGTTACGTAGACCTTATCCGAAGTGCTGATTGAAACCAGTTCCGTATTAATGAAATTCAGTCCGCCCGCGCCGGCGCTCTCCACGTAGGCTCCCTTCTTGCTGCCGTCTGTGCCGTGTCCGATAACGACAGCTTCCGGGCCATGGCCGTCCTGATCAACGAAATGGATTCCATAGAGAGAACCGAATACGAACGTGTTGAAAACCGTCTCATTGCTTACATTCCCGATCCGGAACGCATCCAAATTTTCCTTCTGATAATTCCATACCAGATTCGCCCCGTCACCGTCCGGATGATTGGGATAATTGTTTCTTCCGTAATAATGCGGGTTAAACTGCACATTCCTCATCATTCCGCCGTTTGCGCCGCCGCCGAGGAAAATGCCTTCTTTGAGCGGAGATCCGGCCACATAGCTGATATAATGCCCGCTTGTATCATGGCTGCCGAAGTCAATGCCCTGATAAGGATTAATGAGGGTCGTATTAATGGCATAGACATCATGCCCTTTGCCTTGAATCGTCCACGCGTAAGGCTTCACATTCGTCCAGCTCTGCTGATCGTAATAGATGGAGAGGCCTCTAATACCAGCCGATGCTTCAAGCGAAATGAACGGTACGCCACTCGCATCGTTCTCCCCATAATTCGTGAATAGGACGCTTCCGCCGCCAATCGTATGATGCGGCACATCCCATGAGCCTCTAAGCTCTACGCCCGTCGGCACCGTAATCGCCTCGTCAATCCGGTAAATGCCAGCCGGAAAATAAACCGTTCCGCCGCCGGCCGCCTGGGCATCTGTGATAGCCTGCTTCACCGCTGAAGACGCGTCGACCACACCGTTCTTATCTGCCAGGTATGGTGCTGCAATCACATTAAATAATTGTGCCGTCGAAGGCTTCGGCTGCACAGCCCGGTCCAGAGCTGAAACGGCCGGCAGTGTCTCAAGCGGCGCATCGTCGCCTTGATGAATATTCAGCTCCGCCGCATCGCTTTGATTATCGACCTTGAGCTCGCCTTGATAGCCCGAATTAACGGCATTGACAGAGAACACGCTTTTCTTAATCAGCAGCTGCTTATCCGGCTTTGCAAACGCCGTATGGCCGAGAATCAGAGAGCCTGCATCCGCTGTGATCGCATAGCCTCCAGCCTGGTCGTTCCAATTCTCGATGACGCTGTTCTCGAAGGACAAGACCCCGCTGCCTTCGTTTACAACCGCATGCTGGGGATTCCCGCCAACCGTTACCGTATTGAACTGAACGATGGAATGAAAGCCCTGCGTCGCATAAATGGCTTTAGGCGAATCCCCAACGCTCGCCTTGAAGCTGCTGTCCGTGATGAGGAGTCCGAAGTCGTTCACCCCTTCAATCTTCAGCGCTACATTGCAATTCTCGATCCGGATCCGGTACATCTGCGCATTGGCAGCCTCTAAGGAATCCGTTCTTGTGGTCACCCGCATCCCGGTCCGGAATCCGGAAATCTGGATGTCCGACATATACTCCCAGTCCGAGCGTCCCATCACGATTCCTTCCGCGTGGGCAGTCATATAGGCCGATAATTCCTCCTGCGAAGGCGAACCCGGCAAGCCCGAAGCCGCCCATGCTGCCGGAGATAATCTGATTTGCTCCAGTCGTCCGATATCTGTCGTGTAATCGAGGAAGATACCGGTCTTCAGAGCCGTACCGTATACGTTCTTCACGTAATGCAGCTCATTCCAGGTTGGTCCGATCTTAATTCCGTTGTAGGCATTCACAAGCGTAACGTTCTCCACATTCGCGCTATCGCCGGTAAGCTGTTCGATCGTCCACGGATATGCGGCAGGATCATTCAGTGTCTGCTCCGGATACCAAATCGATAGATTCGTGACCCCGTTCGAAAACTGAAGCTGGATAAAGCTCGTTCCATTCTCATCCCCGCGGCCTGCATAAGACTCGAGAATCGTGCCTTTAACCGCTCCTTCGGTTTGCGGATTGACCCAATCTCCCCGCAGGGTAACGCCGGTTGGAACGAGGAGCGAGCCGGTAATCCTGTAACGGCCTGCGGGAACAAAGACTACGCCGCCGCCATTATTCCCGGCTGCATCCAGCGCATCCTGTATCGCCTGCGTATCGTCGGTTACACCATCGCCCTTGGCGCCAAAATCAGCGGCATTAAAATCAGCGATGACGATATCCGCAGTCGGATACAGAGTTTGAACCACTGCTGTTTGAGTGTCCGAATTGACTCTCGGCAGCTTCTTGACTGTGACCGAGGCGACATACAGATCCGGATTGGCCGGCGATGCACCCCCGCCGTCAATGCCGATCCGGAAATCAGAGCCGTTCGTCCGGTTCGCGAAATTGGCATCGCTCAGCTTGTAGGTGTAGGTCTTCCATTGACCCGAATTCTTATAATTAAATAGAGGCGCATCCTTGAATGCCGCGGAATCCGCATCATACTGCAGCACGATGCTGCCGCTGCCTTGATCGTAATATTCAACGGTGACGTAGACATCATCATGATTCGGATTGTCGTATAGATAGTCATCCTTAACATTCATGTACATGTACAAGGTCTTCGGATCAGGAGCGAGCCGGTTTGTCTTCCAATAGCCTTTGCCATCCAGCACACCGGTTACGATCCCCGCCTCATTATCTCCGCCTCTGGCTGTAATCCCGTTCTCGGTTGGCATTTCTCCCAGCTTGATATTCACTTGATTGGAATCTTCGACAACCTTCGGTGACTTCGTAACGGTAACGGAGGCTACTTTCAGATCTGCATTCGTACTGCTGCTGGCTCCCGCTCCGTCCACGCCCAAACGGAAATCGCCGCCGTTCGTCCGGTTGGCAAACTTGGCGTCTGCCAGTTCGAACGTATGGGTCTTCCAAGTCTTCGTATCGGTGTACGAGAACAGCGGCGCATCCTTGAATCCCGCAGAATTCGCGTCATACTGCAGCACCATCTGCCCGTTGCCCTCGTCATAATATTCCACGGTGACCTGCACATTCTGATCGCTGTTATCCAGCAGGAAGCTGTCATCCACATTCATGTAGAAATATTTCGTTCCGGGATCCGGAGTTAATTTATTTGTCTGCCAATAGGGCTTTTCACCAATCGTTCCTGTCAGCAGTCCTTCCGGGTAATCTCCCGCCCAGGCATGAATGCCATCTTCTACCGGACTCTCCCCGAGTGAAATCGATACCTTTGCCGAATCCGGATTAGACTCCGCAGCATAGACGGGAACGGCCTGAATTCCTGAACAAAGCAACAAAACGACTACTATTCGGGCTATCATTCCTTGACAGCTGCCCAGCCTGCTATTCATGTATAAATAGTCTCCTTCGCATCATATAGTTAAAAGTTCGATTGACCTCCGGTAAGGAAGAAGAAGCCTTCCTCTTGCACAAGGCTGGCTTCTCCGGGGATGCTTATGACTGAACTGCTTAGGACTTGCTGGCAAGATAAGCGTCGATTTGCTTCTGGGCCTCGGCGATGATTTTGTCTGTTCCGTTATCCTTTTGTTTCTCGATGTAGCTCGCAACAGCCTCCTCGACATTTTTGACCGTACCGAAGTCCAGCGGTTTGCCGAACTCATCCGATGCTTGATCGCGCTTGGCGATTTCGTTCTTTATATTGTCCTCGGCGATGAACAGGCCGTCCACCGGTGAGTTTACGTTGATCGGCTGACTTGCGAACTCCGCTTCCTGCAGCCAGAAATCCTTCGTATAAGTTGGATTCGGACGCATGAACTGCGGCTTCCAGAACGCCCATTGGCCGCCCCACTCCATATAGTTGCTCGTGGTTGTCTGCATGCCGTCCGGATATTCCGCAGCGTCGCCTTTGAGCACATAGGTTTTGCCTTCAATACCGTATTGAACAAGGTCGTACAGCGTCTTATCCGTCTCCAGCATATCGAGGAAACGCAGGACGCGGTCGGCGTGCTCGGAATTCCGGTTAATCGCCACCACGTTAGCAAGCGCTGTACGGTTCACGAACTTCTTGTCCGGATAAAGAAGCGATGTCTGCTGTGTAAAGGAAGGATCCGCAAAGCCAGGATTCGCATTCGCCCATTCATGGGATGTAATCGTGAAGAGCGATTTACCGTTTCTCCACTGCGCTGCGCCGTCTTCTTTGTCGATCATCGCGTCGCGGTTAAGGATTTTATCGTCATACCATTTCTTGGACATCAGAGCCGATTCTTTGAAGAAAGGCTGCTGTTCGATCGCTTGAACGGTGATTTTCGGATCGTTCAGATAGAATCCCAGTCCGTGGAAGCCAAGGTCTACCCACTCGTCACGAACCTGATAGATGGCAAGCGGCGTTACCCGTGACATTTTCTCGTTTGGATACGCTTTCTTCACGGCATGAAGGAAGGTATCGATATCTTCGATCGTCTTAATAGAATCCGGAGCCGGATTAATGCCTGCTTTCTCCGTCAAGTCCGCCCGCCAGCCGGCGAAGATCCGCTGATTCATCTTCATCGTCCACGGCAGGCCGACGACTTGGCCATTGACTGTAGCAGCCGACAGCGTGCCCTGCTCTTGATATTTCTTATACAGATTCGGAGCGTATTGCGGCAGCAAATCATTCAAGGCCATATAAGAGCCTTTTGCGGCCATCTGCTTATAAGACAGCCAATCCCCGTCGAAATTCATATCCCAATTGTCGCCGGATGCGGCCATGACCAGCATTTTATCCTTGAAATCGCCAAACGGAATAAAGTTGATGTTGAACTTCACGTTCAGCCCTTTCGCTTTGACGTAATCGCTGACAGCGGACCAGACTTCATCCGTAGCCGATTTCTTGTCCCCGCCAAAATAAAACTTCAGCGTCACCTCATCCTCTGCTTTGCCTTCGCCTGGCTTCGCCGTACTGCCGTTGTCTGTCTTATTCGTGTTCCCCTCACTGCCGGTATTCCCCGTGTTGCTGCCGTTGTTGTTGCCGCCGCATGCTGCCAGCATCGTCCCAAGCAGCAAAATGACCGTGATCAGCAGCGGTAATCTAGCTTTCGTTCTTCCCATGTAAGCCTCTCCCCTTAAGCAGTTATATACAATACAGCCGAAGCTGAAATTGTCATCCTTTGACCGCGCCTACCATAAGCCCTTTGACGAAATATCGCTGAAGAAAAGGGTACAGGAATACGATGGGCCCGATGGTCACGACGGTTAGCGCCATTTTGATCGATTCGGACGGAATTTGCGCCGAGATTCGCTGCATATCCATCGCGTTGCCGGAGCTTTTGAGAAACTCCACATTGGAGACCAGTGTACGAAGCAGCAGCTGGAGCGGTTGAAGCTCCTGCTTATCGACGAACATCAAGCCAAGGAACCAGTCATTCCAATAGCTGAGTGCCATGAATAGACCGACAGTTGCGAGAACCGGCTTGGCAAGAGGGACGATAAGCTGGGCATAGATCCGGAATTCCCCCGCGCCATCCATTTTGGCCGATTCATAGATATCCTCAGGCATCGATAAGAAGAAATTGCGGATGAGGAACATGTTGAACGCGTTCGCAAGAGGGGGCAGAATCATGGCCCAGAGTGTATCCTTCAAGTCCAAATACCGGACGCAAATGATGTACCAGGGAATTAATCCTCCGCTGAACAGCATGGTGATGATGACATAGATGGACAGCAGATTACGGTACTTAAACGAGCGTCTGGCCATGGTATACGCCCCCATGCTCGTCACCAGCACGGAGAGAAGGGTGCCCGCTACCGTAACAATGAGGCTGATTCCATACGCATCGACGATCCGGTTGGAGCCGAGAATGAGAATGCGGTACGAATCTAAGGTGAAATGCCTCGGGAAGATGCCGTAGCCGTAATCCATAATGTCCTTCTCCGTGCTGAGCGAGCCCGAGATGACCATGATAAAGGGCAGCAGGCAGGATAAACTGAACAGGCACACAAGGGCAGTTATAATAAATTGACTGTATGAAAATCGCTTGGCAAGCATAGTTTGGTTCCTCCAATGCAAAATAGATAGGTTTCGTTCCGTACTGGACGTTTAGAAAATCGCCGAGTCCTTATCCACCTTCCTGGCTACATAGTTGCTTCCGATGACAAGCACGAAGGCTACGATGGATTGAAGGAATCCGGCTGCCGAAGCCATTCCGATATCGCCGGATTTGCGAAGGCTGCGGTAAACCAGCGTGTCGATAACATCCGTCGTCGGGAACAGCAGCGAGGCATCGCCAACCATGGCGTAGAACATTCCGAAGTCCGCATTCATGATTCGGCCAACCGCAAGCAGGGTGAGAATCAAGATTGTCGGCTTCAGCATCGGAAGGCTGATATAGCGCATTTGCTGCCACCTTGATGCGCCGTCGATCGAGGCGGCTTCATAATAGGAATTATCGATTCCCGTGAGCGCCGCCAAATAAATGATTGTGCCATACCCGGTTACTTTCCAGCGGATGGCGATGGTCAGAATAACCGGCCATAATCCCGCTTCACTGTAGAAATCGATGCCCTGAAAGCCCATAGCCTCCAAAATCCGGTTAATAACACCGCTTTCAAAATTAAGCAGGCTGTACGCAAATACGCCAACGACAATCCAGGAGATGAAGAACGGCAGAAACGTTAACGATTGCGTGATGCGCTTGATATATTTGTTCCTCATCTCGTTCAGCATAAGAGCAAGCCCAACTTCAAATATAAGGCCGACCGCTATGAATAACGCATTTAACAGGATGGTATTCCGAACAGCCCGGTAAGCCACGGAGGATGACATCAAATAGTCGAAGTTGTTCAGCAGCGGCTGTGCCCAATCGCTTCCGAATATGCCCTTATTGAAGTCGAAGTTCTTGAAGGCGATGACAAGACCCGCCAGCGGCAGATAATTGAAGAAGAACAGAAGTACAGCTACCGGCAGGAACATAAGCAGCAGCGTACGGTTGCGGATAAGCTCCCTCATCACGCCCTTTACTCCTGACCGATCGTTGTGCGCAGTCCCAGTCATTGATTTCATATTCATTTACCTTTCTCTTGTGGGATGCCCTAATCATATCGCCCCAGCCATTCGGTTCCAATGAGCCAAACTTAAACTTTACGGGTCAAATTTGGCTTGTTCGCCACTCTGCTGGCGCACAGCAAAAAAAACCGTCCGAATAGGGACGGCTTTCTCTTGTTGGCTGGTAAACCCGCGGGCAGACATCTAAATTTGTTGTTCCTGCTCAAGTTTATTGTTCTGAATCTAACAAATGTGAAAGTCCCAGCAGTACGGAAGCGTCCGGCTGCGGCGAGACGAAGAAACCCACCTTGCCCCATGGCGTCCATGTCATACTGTGGACACGCTCCTCAATAATCGGGAGCAGGACATGGGCTGATTTCATTAAACCTCCGCTTAGAATAACGGTTTCCGGATCGTAGGCATGAATTAAATTCACGATGCCTGCACTCCAATGCGAAATTAATTCATTCATATATTCTTGCGCATAGCTGTCCCCTGACTGCCAGGCATCAATGACGGCCAGGTAGCTCATCTCTTCTACAGAGAAGAGGACACTGTCTTTGAACTTCTCACTTTCCCTTGCCCTGGGCAGCAGCGACCGGTGGCTGGCATGCTCTTCAAGGCAGCCCCGATTTCCACAGTTGCATAGAGGCCCCCGAATATCAGTAGTCAGGTGACCCCCAAGCACACCGTCTTGATGATGTTTGCCCCTGAGCACTTGTTCATCGATCATAACCGCCGTTCCGATGCCTGTACTGAAAATCACCATCACGACATCCTTCTGACCTTTGGCAGCTCCATAGGCTGATTCACCAATCAATGCCGTTGTCCGTATGCTGCTCCCACAATGAACCGCTAAGCAGATCTAGAAGCATCTTTTCCTTCACATGCGCTACCCCGATTTTGTACCCTTCCAGCATCTTCTCCAGCTGTTCCTGCTCTGCTTCTCTGCTTGTAAGCAGATCGATGATATCAGACATCGTACTGCTGAAGTGATCAATAACAATCGGCTTCAACAAATAATTCACCGCTCTTAGCTCTATGGCTTTGCGAGCATAATCGAATTCGCCATAAGCGCTATAAATGACAATTTCCAAGGCCGGATTGACTATCTTTGCTTGTTCAGCCAGCTCCAGACCGCCCATGAAAGGCATTTTAAAATCTGTAAACAAAATATCGATCGGTCTTCGCTTGATAATATCCAGCGCGTGTTCGCCATTGTCGGCCTCTATGATCGTTAATGCATATTGAAATCTTCTAATAAGAGATTTTATTCCGTTTCGTTCAATTGGTTCGTCATCGACAATTAATATGGTATGCACGCCCATACCCCCATTTCCACGCTATAATCCTGCTGAGAGCGTAATTCTTATTATAATCGGATCATGCCTCGGCGTATTTATAGAATTGAGACTTGTTTTTGCAGGAATAGGACATCTTATGAGCCTGTCCGGCCCTGCACCCTGCGTGAAATGAATAAAAACACCCGCCGGCTTCGAGAATCGAATCCGGCGGGTTACAGACATTCGCACTATGGTCCGTGGGAAAAGAAACCTGTTACGCCCTTGCCTATACTGGAGTCCGTACAGTTAAAAAGAGTGCTCTCCGATTGTGAATTGCTCTATACTGCAATCGATACAGTTAAATCGCCCATTTGAGCTTATGGAGCTCTCAATTAGGCATTAATAACTGGAAATTTCCAGTATAGCACTCGTTTGAACGTCTATAGTCCGAAATAACTGTAATTAATCCAGTATAGAGCAATGGATGACGGGGCTTTCACATAAGTCATCAAAGTTGACGTATGAATAGCCCCTCTAGGTACCATTTAATAAGCAATTTGCTTGCTTATGCGTACCGGATTGCGAAGACGGCCTATGCCGTCAATAATCGCATCCACAATGTCTCCGTTCCCTACAAAGTCCGCGCCTGCCGGAGTTCCCGTCAGAATAACATCGCCCGGCTTCAGCGTCATAAAGCCGCTCACATAGGCTATCATCCGGTCAACCGGCATAATGGCTGAGGACATGTAATCATCCTGCTTCATCACCCCGTTCACTTCTGCCTGGATGCGGGCTTCCCTGTAATTGAACTCGGTTTCGATCAGCGGGCCAAGCGGGCAGAACGTGTCGAAGGATTTGCCGACCGTCCAATGCCCTTCAGGGTGAAAATAGTTAATTGCCCCGAAATCGTTTGCGACTGTATATCCAAAAATGACAGTTTCCGCTTCATCAGCTGTAAGATTACGCGCCTCTTTCCCAATGATCACGGCAAGCTCCGACTCGAATTTGATTCCATCCGTTCCTTCGGGCAGGATGACCGGATCGAGCGGACCGACTACTGTGCCCAGCGGCTTAAAGAAAAAGATGGGAATCTCCGGAATATCCGGTTTGGCCGTTCCGGGAGCGGCAAAGTTTTTGCCGATGCCGATAATATGCCTTGGCGCAAGCGGTGCGCAAAGGGTGATATCCTGCAGAAAATACGTTTCGCCCGTGAGCGGACGATCTCCAAACAGGTCGCCGGCAAACTCATGGATTCGGATGCCATCCAGAATGCCGCTGCGCTCCTCTGCTTCGCCGCCTGCTTTAAACCGAATCAGTTTCATGTGCACCAAGCCCCTTATCTAGTAAGTATGAATACGAAATTATAAATACCGGTATCCGGGAACGGTCAGAAAATCTTCGAACGTCTCAGCCAGACTCATCTGTGCAAACAAGGCGCTTGCTGTTGCATATTGCCCATCGATGTAGGCCTCTTCACCGACCGAGCGGCGGATAGCTTCGAGTTCCTCTTCAAGCAATGTATGGAACAACTGCTCCGACACCTTGCGTCCATCTGCGAGCACACCCTTCGGGTGTTTGATCCACTGCCACACTTGCGCTCTGGAAATCTCCGCAGTGGCAGCATCCTCCATCAGATTATTGATCGGAACCGCACCGAAGCCGCGCAGCCACGCCTCCATGTATTGAATACCTACGCTGATGTTTAAGCGTAATCCGGCTTCCGTAATCTCCCCTTGCGGGACCTTCAGGAGATCCTCCGCTGTAATGACCACATCGCTCAGCAGCTTCGTTACCTGATTAGGCGCAGGCATGATTTCATCAAAAACGTCCATGGCTACCGGCACAAGACCTGGATGGGCTACCCATGTGCCGTCATGTCCGTCTGCCGCTTCGCGAAGCTTATCGCTTCGCACTTTCGCAAGCGCTTCTGCATTGGCTGCGGCATCGTTCTTAATCGGAATTTGCGCAGCCATGCCGCCGATACAATGCGCCCCACGCTTATGGCAGGTCTGAATAGCAAGCAGCGAGTAAGAACGCAGAAAATGTACGGTCATCGTTACGACGCTGCGGTCAGGCAGGATAATGTCCGGCTGCCTGCGCAGCTTCTTGATATAGCTGAAAATATAATCCCATCTCCCGCAGTTCAGCGCGGCGATGTGCTCACGCAGCTCATACAGAATTTCATCCATTTCGAAAGCTCCGAGAATGGTCTCGATTAATACGGTTGCTTTAATCGAGCCTTGCTCCACCCCCAGCTCGTTCTGCGCATATACGAATACATCGTTCCATAAGCGGGCTTCCTTATGACTTTCGAGCTTCGGCAGATAGAAATACGGACCGCTTCCTCTGGCTAGCAGCTCCTTGGCATTGTGGTAGAAATAAAGGCCGAAATCGAAGAGGCTTGCTGAGATCGGTTCACCATCAACCCTTACATGCTTCTCGATCAAATGCCATCCCCGCGGGCGCGCGATAAGCACGGCCGTTTGCTCATTCAGCTTGTAAGACTTGCCTTCCGGGCTTACGTAGTCGATTTTCCGGCGGATGGCATCGCGCAGATTTACTTGTCCGCCGACAGAATTAAGCCAGGTCGGCGAGTTCGCATCCTCAAAATCCGTCATGAACATCTTTGCCCCCGAATTCAAGGCGTTAATGACCATTTTGCGGTCGCCGGCAGGTCCTGTAATTTCTACGCGCCGATCCTGCAGATCTGCAGGAACTTGAGCCACGCGCCAGCTGTCGCTGCGGATATGCGCGGTCTCGGGCAGGAAATCGGGAAGCTTGCCGCCGTCGATCTCGCGCTGCCGCTCCTCGCGGGCAGCCAGCAAAGCTTCGCGGATCGGATTAAATTTGCGGTGCAGCGCCGCTGCGAACCGGAGGGCATCCGGTGTGAGAATATCATCCAGCGCACCGCCGGTTTCACCCGTTACCCGGATCTTGTCGGCAAGGAGGCTTTGATTAATGGCGCTCATGAAATCACAAACCTTTCCATACTTGGATTTGATAAAGCCTGATCTCTTCCAGAGGAGTCAAATTCCGGCGGCCTCCGTTTCGCCGCGCCTGCCATCGAAGCGCCGCTTCGATGACAGCATCGCAAACCGGCTGCACAGCCTTTTCATTAAATATACTCGTAATCGTGCAATGTTCATACAACTCTTCTTCGGGAACGCTGGAAGCGGCTGCACGGACGGCATCATGCTTCTTCTCCTCGTTAAAGTGGCCTGTGCGGCAATTCGAAAAAATGAGTTCAGTATATCATATTAAATAGAGGTTTAGATGCTGGATATCAAAAAAGAATGCAGACCAAATAAAAAAGATGTGAGACCCTTAACGGGTCCTCACATCTTTTTGCCTTCGTCTATTCGTAACACTCCCTATACCTGCTTTTCTTCCTCTTTATGATCGGTGACAAGTTCCTTAGCCGACGATTTGAACTCGTGAAGCGTACGCCCTACTGCGCGGCCGAGCTCCGGCAGCTTGGACGGGCCGAAAACAATCAAAACGACAACGAGAATCATCATAAGTCCGGGCAAACCAATATTTTGCAGCATGCGATCACTCCTTCATCTTTAATCTTGATTGCGGTGTTTCGGATAGACGGCGACAGCTTCAATTTCTATCAGCCAGTCGGGATTGACCAGAGCAGCGACTCCCACCGTGGAGCGGGCTGGTTTTACGGGGTTAGCCGGTGTGTTGAAGAATTGGGCGTATGCTTGGAACCAGCCGTCAAAATCGAATTTGTTCTCTTTTCCCGCGTCCTCAGCGACGTACACCCGTAGATAAGCGACATCTGCAAGCGTCAGACCCTGCTCCTTCAGCTGCTTTTCAATTTCCTTCAAGATTCCGACACCTTGGGTCTTTGTATTGCCGTAACGTTCATAAATGGTTTTGCCGTCCTTGTTGAGAAGCGGCGGTACTGTGCCGCTTGTCGAGAAAGTGGAGGAACCGGCCGGGACCGCGACTGCGCTGGATATGGAAGATGTTGGACTTCCATAGTAATCCACTTCCTTAATGGGCTCACTCGGATATTTGCTAGGGGTAGCGGGGTCCTCCTGGGCGGCAAATGCGCTCACGCAGACAAAGCTGGATATGACCACGGCGCCTATCAGCAGTTTTACTTTTTTCGGCAGATTCATCATACGCCTCCTATCAGCCTATTATTCTTTCATTACGCGCTGGTGGATATCCGTTACAACGGAACGGGCGGATTCGATCGCCCCGGCCTGCCAAGCCGTTATGTAACTGATATGCTCCCCTGCAAGATAGATCCGCCCGTCCGGCTTACACAGCGTAGGATAATAGGTTTTCCGGTCATCTGAGGAATAAGCGACCCAGCCCCCAAGATTGTATTTGATCTTCTTCCAATCGATAGAGAAAGAGGCCTGGAATTCTTCATAATACTGAGGATGAATCTTAGCTCCCTGCATCAAGGCGAGTTTTTCACGTTCCTGGTAGCTCATCTTGCCCAGCTTATCCGCGTTGGAGCCGAAGGCATAGTAGCCAAGTAGGAGGCCTTTTTTGGAAAAATACTTAGTGGGCGGGTAGTAAATGGATGTGATATCCATATTGGTCAGTGTGTTGCCGCCGTAAATCTGTTCGTCCTCCTCCCAGAATCGGCGTTTGAATTGCAGCCCTATCTTGCCGGCAGAGGCATATCCGACACTGGAGATTGCTTTGGCCATGTCAGGCGAGAAATCGGCGGGAATGCTTTTAAGAACCGATAAAGGGATCGTGCAAATACAATAATCACCGCTTACTTCTTTCGCTGTATTCTTGTCCAGGTCGTTAAAGACAATACGGACCCCCGTGGAAGACTGGCGGATTTCCGTAACCTCCGCATGATATTTGATCTTGTGGCCGACCCTTTTCTCGAAGGCTTTCGCAATCATATCCATGCCGCCGACAGGGTGGAACATCATCATCTGCTGATCATAGCTGTATTCGCTGCTGAAGAAATTACCGAAGCCGGAACCAATGATCGCTTTCATGTCGAAAGGATCCCGGAGAACGCCGGCATCCAGCCTGCTCCCCGGTTCATCCTTATAGCCGCCGCGCTCGGAGCCCCGATAAAACAAATCCTCGTCAAGATCCCCTTCCACCTTGAGATAGTTAACCAGTTTGATTTTATCCTCCGGCGTAATCGGGAGATCAAGCGCCTTCTGATCGATCGCTTTGGCCAGCATCTCGGATACGTAACCCCGCATATCAGCTTTTGCCGCCCGCTTCGGAATCTTCTTGCCGGAGAGAGTGCCTGCATTCTCGTTATAATAATAAGCGCTGTCATTCACATTGTTAAAAGGCTCAATCTCCACGCCAAATTCACGGCAGTACTCCATCGTCACGTGAAATTGAGGGATACGCATGGGACCTGCATTCAGATACATCCCGTCATCAAACCGGGCCACCTGCTTGGAAGCACCGATCTCGGTGGATGTTGTGCCCCGCCTTATCGACCAGTTCCGTCCGCCGGCCCGGTCTCTGGCTTCGAGAATCGTAACGTCATATCCGGCTTTGCCCAGCTCGTAAGCAGCTGTCATGCCTCCGATACCAGCGCCAAGAATAATCACTTTCTTGCCATTGCGGTTGGTTACCGTCAGATCGCTGTTCCCCGGAGGCGTGAAATCCGCTGCCTTTGCAGCTTCCGGAGAAAGCAGTCCCAGCGTCCCCATCACGCTAAATAAGGCAGCTGATCCTCCCACTTTCCCAACGGTTGTCAAGAACTGTCTGCGGGTGATTTCGTTCGGCTTCTCTTTGGTCTCCACGGCGTAACATCTCCTTCTCAAAGTGGACTCAACCTTGCAAGAGAAATGTATCACATAAATCATGCTCGGTAAGCAAATTATGTTAGAATACCTTACATAAATAATTTTTTACATAGGTATATATTGCAATAAACTTCTCTAATACGCTTGCAAACGATCAAAACGCTTGTTATAATCCGTCCCAACCCCTTTATTTGCGTTAGGTTTCTTAACATCTCAGTAATCTTGGTACCTGTATTGATGTTGCAGCATTCAATCACCAAAGGAGGCTAAGGATTATGGAAGAGAAAGTGATGTACATAGGGATAGTGAGCGAGCTGACGGGATTATCTGAAAGGCAAATTCGTTATTACGAGGAAAGAAAGCTCGTATTTCCCGTCAGGACAAAAGGAGGCGTGCGAAAATATTCATTTGAGGATGTGAATCATCTTCGTGAGATCAACCGGAACATTAAGGATGGCTTCCGAACGTTTGAGCTCGAAGGCATGCTGAATAAACGGACGCGCAGAAGAAGTCAGGCCTAATCCAAGAAAGGGGAGACCGTTATGATCGACGACAAGAGGATGTCCTTAATTGAACATCTTGCGGAGCTTCGGAAGCGGATTATTGGGGTGGTTGTCGTTCTATTTCTAACCATGATCGGAGGCCTGTTCCTCTCTCCAAAAGTACTTCTCTATCTGAAAAGCATCCCCCCGGCTTCCGGGATTACTTGGAACGTCTTCTCGCCGTGGGATGGTCTACGTATTTATATGCAGGTCGCATTCGTGTTCTCGGCAGCCGTAACCCTGCCCTATATCCTATATCAGCTCTGGAGCTTTATGAAAGTCGGACTAAAGAAGGAGGAACAGGAGGCCACTCTGCGCTACATCCCCTATTCCATCCTTTGTTTCTTCACCGGCTTATCCTTTGCGTATTTTGTCGTATTCCCGATGAGCTTTGACTTCACCTCCCGGATCTCTGACAGGCTGGATCTTACCCCGACATATGGAATCGCCCAATATTTCGGCTTTATGCTCAGTATTGTCATTCCGATGTCCCTTGCCTTTGAACTGCCGGTGGTCATCATGTTTCTCACCCGAATCGGGGTGCTGACGCCCAAAATGCTAAGCGGCATGCGCCGTTATGCCTACCTGTCACTAGTCATATTAGCCAGCTTAATCTCGCCGCCCGAACTTATTTCCCATCTGATGGTCTTTATCCCTTTAGTCGTCCTGTATGAGATTAGTGTCTGGCTGTCCCGTGCCATCTATCGTAAAAAGACGAAGCTTCCAGCTATCGATACGGCTGTAATGAATGGATAATCCGCTGACGGTCAAACGCCGGAATAAGGGACGCTGGCGCTAATTCATCTATGTTGTTTGAAAGAGAAAGGGACTGCCTCCGGCAGTCCCTTTCTCATGCGGTACTAAGATTTCAGATCCAGAACATTTGAACGACTTGCCCTTTTGCTGCTCCTTTTCCACCTGCGAGAATCAAGGATAACGCATTGGATTTGGCAAAAGCTGCTAAATTTCCGGATTGATCCTTTGTCAGCGGGGCAACATAAAGCTTGCCCTTTCTAATTTCGGCGAAGGACCGCACATATCTGGGATAAGGGCAAGGCTTGCTCACATCCCCTTCAAGAACAGCCTCCATCATCTCATTTCGATATTTACTGCACCCTAATTCGAATAGCAGCTTCGGCTTAACAAACAGTTCATAACCGACAAAGCAAGCCGATGGATTACCCGATAGATGAAAGCTCAATGTTTCCTTTATTTTATATACAGATGTTGGTGCACCAGGACGCATTAACACCTTCGTGAACAAAGCTTCCGCCGATAGTTCGTTCATCACATCCAGGAGATAGTCATATTTTCCGACTGAAATTCCACCGGTCGTTATGATGAAATCCGCATCCCTTAATGCGGCTTGGATCGCCTGAGAAATGCTGGATTTATTATCAGGCACGGGCGCATACCGGATACAATCCGCTCCTAACTCCCTCAACTTCGCTTCCAGCATAAATCCATTTGATTCATAGAGATGATAGGGGCTTAAAGCTTCGCCCGGCAGCTGCAGCTCATCGCCTACCGGAATGACTGCCACAATGGGTTTGCGGTAAACTTCAATGTCCTGAGTTCCGAATGCAGCCAATATGGCAATTTCTTTGGCACTAATAACAGTACCTTCCGTGATTATACATGCATTCGCTGGAATGTCCTCACCGATTTCAGCAACATGTTTACCCCGTTCCGACGGGAACAAAAACCGGCAGAGAGAAGACTCGTCCTCTTGAGCAATTACGGCTTCTTGCATAATAACGGTATCGTAAGGCTCAGGAACCGGAGCTCCTGTAAAAATACGCACAGCGAAATGATGTCCGGCAGGGAATTCTACAGAGCCTGGCTTAATCTCATCGGTGACTCGCAGAACAACCGGATTCTCGGGGGCAGCATGTTTTATTTCACTATATTTAACAGCATAACCATCCATGGCGGCTTTGCGGAATGAAGGGATTGGGAACGGGCTATAACAATCGCCGGCAAGAACTCTCCCCAATGATTCCATAAGCGGTACTCGCTTGATGGTACGCTTCCCGGTATGGGCGAATAACAACTCTAAGCCATCTTCTACGGCAACGCCTTTACGCGCTTGCGCTTCCATCGTACTCCTCCTTATACCTGCTAAAACGCGGATAACCTATTCGTGTTTTTAAGGATTAATACTTTTAATATATATCGTTCTACGATAAAGTCAACCTCATATGTCATATTACATAACATAATCATAGGAGATTTCAAAACCTATACTTTGATATAAACAAATAAATCCCAGCCATTCATCATTCAAAAACACCTTAAATATTCCTTGACAGGAATATTCCTTAAAAGGTATACTAAAAACATGAAATCGGCTTTGTTGCTAAACCGATAATAAAATCTTGGAGGAGTGAACTTATGTCAGCTAATCATTCAACGGGCAGTACGACTACATCCATGCAAGGCAAGGAACTCATAATAAACCGTGTATTCCCGGCACCGCGTGAACTCGTTTACCAAACCTGGACAGATCCCGGGCATTTGCCGAAATGGTGGGGGCCTAGAGGCTTTACGATCACCACACATGAGATCGACGTTCGTCCGGGAGGCGTTTGGCATTATATCATGCATGGCCCCGATGGAATCGACTATGACAATAAAATCGTCTACATCGAAGTCGTAAATCCCGAGCGGCTCGTTTACTCCCATGGCGGAGAAGGCGAAGATGATCAATTTCAAGTGACGGTGAATTTTGCAGAGCAAAGCAATCAGACCGAGATTACGATGCGGATGATCTTCAAATCAGCCGAAGAACTGGATAAGGTCGTTAAAGAGTACGGAGCGATTGAGGGTGCTAAATCAACGTTTGACCGGCTTGAAGAGCATTTGGCGAAGCTTGGAGGATAAGAAGGCCAGAACAAACCAAACCAATGGAGGAATGACAAGACATGAAAAAAACGCTCATTGTCTACTGGATTTTTACCGGGTTGTTGATTGCTTTAATGGCTGTTGGTTCTATTCCCGATATTCTGTCTGCTGCGGATGCAATTACTTTATTCGAACATTTGGGTTACCCTGACTATCTGCTTCCCTTTCTCGGGACTGCCAAATTATTAGGGTGTGCAGCGATACTGATTCCCGGCTTCCCGCGCATTAAGGAGTGGGCTTATGCCGGATTAACAATTGATTTAACAGGCGCGATGTATTCGAGCATATCCGTTGGTGATCCTGCGAGCGGATGGATCGTTTTCTTCATCGGATATGTGCTGATAGCCGGGTCCTATGTTTACTACCATAAAAGACTCAAAGCAAGTTCATTGCACCAAAGCAAGTCAACCCATGTAACGCAGCAAGCCATATAGCCGGAACGGAGATCTGCTTCTTCAGAACCAATCCAATTTACCGGCGCAACGAGATTGTCCATAAAGCGCTGGAAGCCGGCAGTAAACCTTACCATGATGATGGACCATGGCTTCATGTACAGCTGGAGCTTTCAAGATGTCGATAATCACCTATGGGAAGTGCTTTATATGGAAGAATAAGCAGACGGTCAAGCTTAACTGCCGGCAGCAAATATAGAGGCTCTCCCCTAAGGGAGACCCAAGAGCTGCAATTCCCATCTCATTCATGCAAAAGAACCTTAAAAACCACGATGAAAGTGTGGTGCTTAAGGTTCTTTTCGTTTTTGAACCGGACTATCCGCCTTTCCCTGCGAGCTTTCTCTTCGCCAGGAAAATATCAATTTGCCGCTGCGCTTGTGCAATAATCGCATCAAGGCCGCTCTCCTTCTGCTTCTGAATATACGCAGCTACAGCCTCCTTCGGATTCAAGACGGAGCCAATTTCAATCGGTCCTGTCCACTTCTCGATCAGGCGGTCCCTGGCTAATAACTCGTTCTTTATCTTGTCCTCCGATAGGAATAAGCCGTCAATCGGCGAATCCACATTATGGCTTGCACCGGCGAATTCAGCTTCTTTAACCCAAAAGTCTTTCCCGTAAGTGGGAGTAGGACGCATAAATTGAGGCTTCCACAGGCTCCACTGTCCTCCCCATTCCATATAATTGCTTGTACTCGTATTTAATCCTTGCGGATAGCTCACGGCTTCGCCATCCAGCACATACGTTTTACCTTTAATTCCATATTGAACGAGATCATACAGCGCCTGGTCCGTCTCCAGCATATCGAGAAAACGCAGCACCAGGTCCGGATGGGCGGAATTACGGTTAATGGCAACCACATTGGCAAGTGACGTGCGATTAACCACATTTTTATCCGGATACAGCAGCGAACTCTCCTGCTCGAAGGAAGGATCGGTGAAGCCTTGATTGGCATGAACCCATTCATGGGACTGGGAGGTGAAATACATATTGCCGCCCCGCCACAGGACGGCCCCATCCTCTTTGTCAATCATCGTATCTTTGTTCAGAATCCCGTCCGCATACCACTTCCGTGCCATGATCGCAGCCTCCATATAAAACGGCTGCTGTTCAATAGGCTGTATCCGCACCTTGGGATCGTTAATATAAAAGCCCATTCCGTGAAAGCCAAGATCAACCCACTCATCGCGAAGCTTATAGATATCTCTTGGCAAGGTGCGTGTCAATTTTACATTGGGATAGGCTTTCTTGAAGGCATGAAGCAGAACATCAATATCCTCAATGGTCTGAATGGAGTCCGGCGCCGGATTGATTCCGGCCTTCTTGGTCATATCCGACCGCCACTGGGCATACAGGCGCTGACTCATCTTGAGCATCCAAGGAAGCCCGACAATGCTGCCGTCCAAGGTTGCAGCCTCCAGGTTATTCTGCTGTTTATACTTGCTGTACAAGTGGGGCGCGTAGCTTGGAAGAAGCTCGTTTAATCTCATGTAAGCGCCTTTGGCTGCCATTTGCTTATAGGACAGCCAATCCGCATCGAAATTCATATCCCATCTGTCACCGGCGGCTGCCATCACTAACATTTTATTCTTATAGTCGCCGATCGGTATAAAATGAATATCGAATCTGACGTTCAACCCTTTGCTCTTCACATAATCGCTTACCGCTGACCATACTTCGTCAGTCGCCGACTTCTTGTCGCCGCTGAAAAAAAACTTGAGCGTGACCTCTTGTCCGGCTTCCTCAGAGGCTGACTGTGAATTCGCCATGCTGCCTACCGTGCCTCCTCCCTTGTCGCAGGAGGATAAGACAACAGCTGGAATCAGAAGGCCAACAAGGAGAAGCTTGGATTTGATGATGTTCATGGCTGCCTGTTTCCTCCTTGTAACGCCTGCTCGCTTGCAATGGGGCTGCGCACCGTAATTTTGGTTCCGAACTCAGGCCCTGTCTCGATCTGGAGCTTGTAATGATCGCCGTAATATAACCGCAGCCGATCATTGACATTGCGAAGTCCCACACCCCTTCGGCCAGGCTCCTGCTCACTCTGATCCTGCAGCCGCACAAGCACAGCTGACGGGATCCCTTTGCCGTTGTCGGCAATTTCAATCACAATATCCTGGCCTTCCCTGCGGCCGGATACAACTATTTTACCTTTTTCAAAGTTATCGCGAATGCTGTGCTGGATCGCATTTTCCACCAGCGGCTGAAGCAGCAGGCGCAGAAAAGGCAAAGCAAGCGTTTCCTCGTCAAAAGCATATAGAATACGCACAGGCTGACCCATGCGGGCCTGTTCGATTTGGACATAAGCTTTCACCTGCTCGATTTCGCGCCCCAGCGTCGTGATTTCCTTCCCCTGATTCAGGCTTAAACGCAGCAGATTGCCAAGCGCCGAGACCATTTCACTGATATCGCTCCGGCCATGATTCTCAGCTTTCCAACGAATAGATTCAAGCGTATTGTACAAAAAATGCGGATTGATCTGATGGCTCAAAACTTGAAACTCCAGCTCTTTCTTTTTTCGCTCCGACTGGGAGGCCTGCTCGATTAGACCTTCGATCTTCTGGCTCATATCGCCGAATCCGCGGTATAACCAGCCCACCTCATCCCTGCGCGAAGACCCGGGAAATGTAAACTGGAAGTCGCCTGTTTCTAATTTGCGCATGAACCGGACCAGCTTGGCAATGGGCTGGGTGAAATACATAGTAATGTAGATGACAGCTCCGAAGCAGCATATCAGATAGATAATCAGAAAAAAAATCAGCAGCCGGTTCATCTCTTGAATCGGCTTCGTCAGTTCATGAAGCGGGGTCAGGCTGACAATCAGCCATGGCTCGCTGTCCATCTGAATATAAGTAACTAAGTTCCTCTCTCCGTCAATGAGGATCGTCTCTGACCCCTCTGCCTTCGACTTAATGAAAGCCGTGAAATTAGCGGATGGAATGAGGCTGCCTGTCCACTGATTATCTTGAGAATCATAGAGAACTGCACCCGCATTGTTCATCAGCAGAAACTTCTGCCCCTTCATCTGTTCAGAGGGAGAAAAGAATCGCTTCATTTGGTCCTCAGACAGATCCGTTACGATGATTCCGCGCGGAATTTGATCATACAGCCCTGAGAATCGTTTGATATAAGAGAGCAGCGGCCTTGTATAACGACCCTGCTGCGGCATAAAGAGATTCCAGGAAGGGACGATGGCCGACTTGGAATATTGAAACCAACGCTCATTTCCCAGCAGCGGAGATTCCCCTATCGTGCTCATATACGTAGGATACAGGGAAGGCTCGAGCGGATACACCCTTACCCGGAACGCATCGACAAGAGGCGTTTGGAGATAGAGCTCCGTCAGCATATTCACGGCGAACGCTTCTTCCTGCGCCGCCTTCCCGGGCTTCTGACCAAGCAGATCCTGAATCTGCTTATTGCCGATTATTTCATTCACCTGGTCATTCAATTGATTGAGGTAGGTTTCAAAATTTGTTTTCGCCTGCTGCAGATAGCTCATCGAAAAAGCGGCATTCGCGTTCGTAATTCCCTCAATCGACTTGATATGCGCGTAATAAGCAAACAGCAGGAAAGGAACGATGATGATCAGGAAGAAGATCACGATCATTTTGTTGCGGATCGACGAACCCAGACGCAGCGCCGCATTATTCATCGGAGATCCCCAGCTGCTTCCTGTATTCTTTGGGTGAACAGCCGGTTTGCTTCTTGAACAGCTTCGAGAAGTGGACCGGATCCTTATAGCCCACCTGGCAGGAAATTTGATAGATTTTACTACGCACATCGCCAAGCATTTCTTTCGCCCTCTCCATCCTTATATCCGTCAATGACTCCAGAAATGTCTTCTGCTTCTCTTTCTTGAAGAGCTTGCTTAGCCAGACAGGGGTGACATGAACTTCCGAAGCCACGCTTTGCAGCGTCAGGCTTTCTGCGAACTGCATCCGCAGTATTTTCTCCGCTTCGCATATGATTTGGCTGGGCGCTGCGGTTTGATTCTGGAAATCAAGCGCTATCGATAACAAAAACTTCTCCACCTGAATGCGCAGAGAATGCAGAGTATCATATTGCTCCAGCTGCTCCCAGATCGCAATCGGATTCTTCTGCCAGCTTTTATCCTGCCAGCCGGCAGCCGATGCTTTCTTGAATATCTCAAGCAGCCACTCGAATATCCGCTGCTGGATATCTTTTAGCTGTGTCAGTCCCCAAGATTGCATCAGCTCAACAAACCGGTCCATCGCCGAGCTGATGTCTTCGTCCGTGCCATACTTGACCAAATCCAGGACTTCGTCCATTTCTTGAAGCGACAGATCCACCCGTTCCTTTACAGCACCAAGCCCCTGAACCGTAAATAATTGATTGCCTCCATAGACGGCCTTCTGTTCCAAAATTTCGTCTGCCTCGACGAACATATCATGAAGATTGGGCAGAGTCTTCGGGGCTGCACACATGGCGATGCTCACTTTAACCTTCACATATTGATTAATTCTTCGAATGCACTGCTGCGCTACCTCCTGGCAGAGATCAGTCTGTTCCTGATGGCTGCAGCTCAATACGGCAATCCAGCGGTTCTGCGCATTCAAGCAGAGGGCGAACGGGAAGGGATAATCCTCCTCGAGCGTTTGGGTGACGACATTCCCGATTCCGAATAAGACCAGCTCCCTCTCTTTCGAATATCGCTTCTGATTGTCGATCGCCTTCAGATCGTCCACTTCCAGCATCATCAGGAGCATGGACTCATGATTCATCCATCCCAGATTCAGCGTCTCCAGCCGATGTCTCGTTCTCAGCTCCCGGTATGGAACGTAACCGCTTTCAATTAACTCCAGGAGCATTTCCTCGCGCATCTTGGGAAGCGCGAAATGAATTTGATTATTCAGGAGCAGCTGATTCTGACGCTCCATACGTTCTCTGCGGATCTGATCCACACTTTTCCTTACAACCTGATCCAATTCATCCGTATTAATCGGCTTCAAGACATAGTCCATCGCTCCGAGCTTCATGACCTGCTTCACCAAATCAAAATCATCATACCCGCTGATGACGATCGCTTTCCAATCATAACCGTCCACTGCAGTCAGAGAACGGAGAAAATCAGTGCCTGACATCCGGTTCATTTTGATATCTGTCACGATAAGCTCGGGCTGTCTCTCAAGAGCGATTGCCAGTGCAGAGTCGCCGTCATCAGCCACTTCCACCTCATCAATTCCGTAGGCTGCCCATGGAAACCGGTTCCTGAGTCCTTCGCGAATCTCGAATTCATCATCGACAATGAGAACACGCATCATGGTAACCCCTCCTCCAGATGAAGATTTCCTTCGTCATGCCGCTCCTTCTTATCTTTGTACGGTACCTCAAGGAAGTGCCTCTATTTTAAAGCTGATGCCTGACAGAAACAAGGAGAAAATCTTAAACAAATCCTTGCAATCTTATCCAATACAGCCGGAGGAATCGGCTAAAGCTGTCCGATATCCGGTTCACAGGTTTCCCCCGGCAGAACAAGCGGAATTTAAGCGTTCGGATCCATGAAAAAGGACTGCCTCAAAGTGAAATACCTTTGAGCAGTCCCATTTCTATCCATTATGGCCGTTCAAACTGAAGGTACGAGAGAATCATGCTTCACGGGCTGCGGCAAGCTCCTTGTAAAGCAGGCCATCTGGAAGCTTATTCAGCATATAATTGTAGGTCACGGACGTCTGTTCCGCGATTCGATCCCAGTCATACAACGTATTTACTTTTTGGAATGCCTTCTTCGCCATCGAACGCGCCATATCCTCGAACTGCAGCATGGCAACAAGGTGGGCGGACAAGGAAGGAACATCTCCCGGCAGCACGGTAAAGCCGTCCTCCCCGTGCTGAATAATTTCCTGCAGTCCGCCAACACCGGATACGATGACCGGAGTTCCGGCAGCCATCGCTTCAAGTGCCACGATTCCGAACGGCTCGTACAAGCTCGGGAAGACCGCTGCGGAAGCGATGTGAAGCAGATGGTTGCGCGTCTGATCATCAACGAATCCGATGAAGGCCGTCTTGTGCGCAATGCCGAGCGCCCTCGCCATTTCCTGCAGTTCCTCCATCATCGCCCCGCTGCCGCCAATGACGAACTTGGCTTCCGGACAGGCATCCAATACAGCAGGAATACATTGCAGCAGTACCTGGACGCCCTTCTCGCGGACAAGCCGCCCGACGAAGAGAACAACTTTTTCTTCCGGCAGCGCATAAGGTTCTTTTGCATCGCTGTCAGAAGGATGGGCTCGAATCAAAGCGGGATCAACGCCGTTTGGAATCATATCGATTTTTTCGGCCGGCAGATGGAACAGCTGTTTGATCTCCTGAACCATGTGCTTGCTGCAAACGATAACCCGCCAAGCTTCATATGTGAGCTGCCCTTCCAAATTATGAATGCGGTACTGCAGCTCGCTGTGCACGCCCTGATTACGTCCGTGCTCCGTCGCATGAATCGTCGCCACCAGCGGCAGCCTGAAGGCGTGCTTCAACGTTTTCGCCGCCTGGCCGACCAGCCAATCATGAGCATGAATGAGATCAAACGGTCCATAGTTCCTGATCAAATGCTTCGTATAATCGGTCATCGCCAGATTGAGCTGGAACACCCAATCCATGAAATCCAAATTCTGCTCCTGATAGGTTCTAACGCGATGCACGTGAATGCCTTGATTAATCTCGTAAGCGGGATATCCGTTCACATAGGTTGTAATGACATGCACTTCGGTTCCCTGCTCCACTAGCGTGCGTGATAAATCAAAAACATGTCTGGACAAGCCGCCTATCGTCATAGGAGGAAATTCCCAAGACAGCATGATGATGCGGGAGTGCATCTGCTGTCTGCCTGAAGGTAGAGCTTCCCTAATCCCCTGCAGCACCACCGGCTTGGACCGGTACGTCCTGTAGTCCACATGTGGAAAGATGGAATCCCGCGCTTCCACTTCACGCAGCCACCCTTCATCTATCTCTCCCTGCTTTACATTCTCATATATCCGCTGAAATCTACCGATATGGTTATTCGTGCGTTTGATGGCGTATTCCACCATCGTTTGGGTGTCCATAATGAACGCCCAATCGCTGCTCTGCGCCAGCATGAGCTCCCTTGAGGCCTGATTCAACGCGCGCAGCCTAAGCCCCTCAGCTTCTTCGTAGCTGTCCGCAAGCTCAATCATCCGCTCTTCCATCTGATGCAGATGACGGTAGATCCACTCATTGTTCTGCCCGAGCCATACCTCGCCATACCCGCCTCTTCCCCAGCTGGAGAAGGAAAGCTCGCACTGCTGATTATCCGGATACTCTTGTAAATATTCGGCTGGCGTAATCATGCCCACCGTATCTTGGTCATAATGGATTTTGCGGCATAGAAACTCGATCCACATCGGACCTTCGTACCACCAATGTCCGAATAATTCGGCATCGTAGGAAGCAACGATAATCGGCTTACGGTCCATTATGCCGCTCAGATGTTCGATCTGCTTTTCCCGGTTAAACATGAAGTTGCCCGCATGACGCGCAGCCTTCTCCCTTGCCCATTCCGGATAATACGGCTCCTTCGGCTGATCCCCTCCGGTAATCCGGTAGTATTTGATTCCGGTATTCAGACGGACTCCTGATGGATGCAGATAAGGAAGCACATAGTCATAATCTAGATCATAACCGATATCCTTATAATATTCCCGATAATCGTAATCGCCCGGATAACCCTCAAGCGAACTCCACACCTGCTTGGACGTTTCATGATCTCTCGCGAATGCGGCCGCTCCGTGCGGCGTGAGAACAGGACCATATACATCATGAACCGGTTTAGGGCTCGCATGAAGCACATGATGGGTATCAGTCAAGAAAAAGGTGATCCCGTACTCCTTCAGAATCCGGTCCAGCCCTTCAACAAAACCGCATTCCGGAAGCCAAATGCCCTGCGGCGCTCTCCCCAAAAGATCGGTGTGGATGCGCACCGCATTCTCGATCTGGGCACGCAGCGCCTGCTCTGTTTTCACGTAGGGAAGAAAAGCATGTGTCGCGGATGAGGTGATCAGCTCGAGATGGCCGGATGCTTGAAACCGTTTGAACCCGTTAATGAGATCCCCTTCATAGGTCTGAATGAAACGCTTTCGAATATGTATGAAGTGCTCCCTGTACATCGTAGAGAGCGGGAAGAAAGCTTTGTCTTTCTTCGTTCGTTTGCATTCCTGTTTGCTCAGTGCAATGAGATTATCGATATATTTTATATACCGTTTTTGAAGCATCGGGCTTGAGAGCATCGATAATAACGTCGGTGTCATAGACATCGTGATCCGAAAATCGACGCCATCATTGGCAAGCCTCTCGAACACGTCCAGAAGAGGAATGTAGCTCTCGGTTATCGCCTCAAAGAGCCATCTCTCTTCAATGAATTCTTCACTCTCAGGATGGTGGATAAACGGTAAATGAGCATGAAGCACGAGAGACAAATACCCTTTAGTCAAATTAGAATCCCCCTTCCGCTTTCTCCATAATTGCCTCGGAAAGTCCCCAATCGGATAATAGAGACTGCCATTCCGACATCGGGATCACCTCATTTGGAGTGACCTCCATCCGGGTCCACCGATATTCACCATGATAACGTTCCTCTTTCGGCGGTGTTTTGACACTATTTGAACGCAGAATCGTAATAAACCTTCCGTCTATCGTCTGGACTCCGTAATCAATGATATAGGAACAATCCGGCGCAATACCTTTAACAAACCAATTGCTTGCCTCCTGATTAATGGAAAAATCCCAATAACGGTTGAAATTGTTTCCTTCAAAATAATGGAAAGAAACATCATATACGCGCAGGATCTTCGGAAGCTCCGTCCATCCGCAGTGAAAATGCTCTTCTACCATCCGTTTTCGTTCTGATGTCAATTCCCAATACAAATAAAGCGATTGCGGGTCTCTAGGGAGTGTGAACAGCCTGTCCGTACCATATGTCTCTTGTATAGTGGTATAGTCCTCAAGGCTGCTGTCCCCGGCAGAAGTCGCTGAAGCTGTGATGTTCTTCTGCTTGGACAGCTGATACCTTAGTCTGCTAACCGGCATGCCCAACTGCTCGGCTATTTCCTTTTGTGTTTTCCCCGTTTCCAACAGTCTCAGGATCATTGTGATATCCAAGATGCATACCCCCTAATCAAGTATTTTGCCTTGGCTTGACTCTCTTTACCACAGCATGGTTGTAAGTGTAACCGATAAGTGATGATAAAGTCTGCCGAAACAAGTCTTCGAAATAACCCTTTTTTTGTAGATAGAAATTCATCTATTCACACAACGATCTTGTAATAAATGTATATTTAAGGGCATAATTCATAGAATTATTTAATTAATTAAACTCTCCCTCCTAATCATGATATTTTGATGATATTTTACTCGACAAATGAACTACCGGCCCCCTCAACCAAAATCGACATAATCTTCCACGGCAAAGAAAATTCGACTTTTGATCGATACTTATGCGCAAATAAAAAGACTTCCCCTGCACGCTCTCGCATGCAGGGGAAGTCTCTATGGATCCGTATTTATTATACCCGATGAATTTTGCGTCCCGCACCATTAGCCGCTTCACGCCACAGCGTACGCCATACATCCGGATCTCTCAGAACGCTGCCGGTGTCGGAGCTGCTTCGGACAGGGAAAGAAGGCTGGAAGGAACGCCCCGAGTTCGCACCTGTCTTATGGTACCGAAGGTCTATGGACCAGCGAATGATATCGGATCGGTTGGAGATTCCACGGTGAGGGGTGTATTTGTTCATAATGACCAGGCTTCCCTTCGGGCATTCCGCCAGAACCGGTTCGACCTGAGGGAGCTTCTCGGGCACAATCATCGTCCCTCCCTCGGCCTGATGGTTCAAATAACCAAGCTTGAACACATGCGGCATCACTTCCATGCAGCCGGTCTCTGCCGTGGCATCCACCAGCGGCATCCAAAACGTGATAATTTCAGACGCTTCCGAATCTTCGCTCGTAACGGCGCAGTCCTGATGCCAAGGCACATTTTGAAAATAATCCGGTGCTGAAGATCCATCCGCGCTCCCTCTCGCCGGATGCTTCGCGCGAAGGTGCTGGATGGGATTGCAGCTGATCTCGCTTCCCAGCAAGCATTCCACAAGATCAATTAAATTCTTATTGCAGAGCAGCTTGAATATCTCATCACCCAAGTAGCCGGCAATATCGAAACCCCTTCCGATTTCGGGACACTGCCTGTGCAGCAGAGAGTAGCGGCGTTCAAAGGGCTCATCCTTATAGAGCTCAGCCAGCTTGCCTTCCGCGAAAAGCCGATCAGCCCGCTTGTCTATTTCGCTTGCGATCTCTTCGATGACCGGCTGCAGCTCCGCATGGCTGCATACATTCTCCACGATTAAGTAGCCTTCCGTCTGATAACGAATAATCTGCTCCAACGATAATCTCATGCTTACCATGCCTCCATAGATAAGGGTTTGTTAGTTCCTCCTTATCTTAGCAAGCGCTTACGGCAGGTTGAAGGTAGAAAACAACGCATCATACGGACTATATTATCCGATATGCGGAAGGTGCGCGGCCATGATGCTTGCGGAACAAGCGGGCAAAGTAGGAAGCATCCTCGTAGCCCAGCATCTCCGAAATCGCGAATACAGGCAGATCCGTGTACAGAAGCAGCTTCTCCGCTTCCGTCATCCGCAGCCACTGCAGGTAAGCAAGCGGGGCTTTTCCGGTATGCGCCTTGAAGATGCGGCATAAGTAATTGGGGGACCAATGGACCAGCTGAGCAAGCTGCTCAAGCCTCAACGAATCTCCGATATGCGCTTTCATAAAATGCTTCAGCAGGTCAATTTCTTTGGCCCCGCCATGTATGCCGGGTACATCCTCTTCCCTGCCGGCCTGCCAGATGGTCTCCTCGGTGCGAAGCATCAGATCAGCCACCATCAGCGACAAATGTTCTGCGGTCATATAGCGGTTAGCCGGATCCAGCAGCCGGTTAAAACCATCCAGAAGAAAGGGACGCAGATGCGTCGGTACAGCGACGGGCCCTTGCCGGAACGATTCCGGAAGCGGCAGCCCTCTTTTCTCCTCCACCCAATCGAGGAAATTCGCCGCTGCGGGTTCATCCTGCTCATCTCTAACGAGAAAGGTACATTCCAAATTGTTCAAGCCAAGCCGTTCATCCCCGTAAAATTGATGCCGCTCATTCGGGCTAATCATGTATAGAAGACCGGGAGACGCTGTAGTTGTCCGGTCATTAATGATAAAAGTGCCTTGCCCCTCCGTAATGAACATCAGATGGAAGACGGGATGCTGATGATAGTGGGTTATCATGCCTCTGCGGTTCAGCTTCCGATCTGTCGTGATATGCTCGATCCTTAAGCTCCGATCATGCATAAGAATACGTAAACTCATGACGCCCCCCTATCGCACTTCAGTGGTGTGAGAGTATCTTTGCTGGAAGCGACACAACCGTCCATTCAGACATTGACGCTTACTCAGATCAAATTCTCGGCATAGGGCAGCTCCAGTTGTCCTCTTTCAGGGTTGACCGCCGCTATGCAGCTCAGCACCACGCGCTGAGAGCTGCACGCGGTGTGAATCTACATTACAACTCTTTAAAATTTTCCAGTACATTCTATACTGGATATCTGCAGTTATTAGAACGTTTTTAACCTCATTACGAGCGCTATACTGGATATTTCCAGTTATTATCCCGCAATTCAGCTCCATAAAGACCTATGGTGCAGATTTAACTGTATGGAATGCAGTATAGCAGCATGTACGAACAAATGTCACTCTCTATCCTGTATGAAATCCAGTATAGATCAGTGCCAAGGAAAAAATAAATCCAGCATATGATTGACCGCAGTCATGCAGCGCCAATCCGCGCGCCTGGAGCTGCGAGCGGCGCAGAAAGCAGCGAACTGCCGCTATACAGCGGATAACAATTGGCCTCCATTATTGCCAACTTGTTCAGCAGTGAAATCAGGAGTTAATTGGCTTCGCTTCGTTATAAGCTCTAAGCAGCGTATATCGATTAGGACGAACCAGATGCGCTTCATTCAAGCTTCTGTTAAGCAGATCCGGGCTAACCCCAAGCTCCTCTGGAGTAGTGGGTCCTCCTACCGTTTTGAGCAGATGGCGAATGGTTTGCCCGTCAGGAATCCGGCTAATCTCCTCCCGGATGACATGCTGCAGGGCAGCATCAACCGGCACCATCGATTCTGCGGAGAGTTTATGGTACAAATGCGATATCTGTGCGCATGCCACGCCTACTTTGGCTCCATGCAGGATTTGTCTGCTTCCAACGCGGAGGAACTCCATTTCCCAATAGTGGGACAGATGATGCTCTGCACCTGAAGCCGGATGGGACTGCCCGAAGAGCAGCATCGCAAAGCCGGATTCTAGGAGAGCGCCTGTCAGCAGCCGGATGCCCTCTGAGCTGCGCCCTGCTATCTCATCTGCATGATCCACGCACTGCTGAAGCGCGTTTCTTGTCATCTCGGCCACAACCTCGGAATACGGTTCGCCTCCGGCAATGCTGCCGAACTTCCAATCGAATAGGGAGGTGTATTTACCCAGCATATCGCCAAAGCCTGCCGCAACAAGCGCCGCTGGAGCCTTCGTCAGAATGTCCAGATCTGCAAAGATTGCCGACGGTCCAATCGTTGTGATCGTCTTCTTCTCTCCCCTTAGAATGATCGGCGCGCCTTTGGAATTAAATCCATCCACGGAAGGTGCGGTCGGGACCGAGATAAAGGGAATATCCAGTGTATAGGAGGAAAAGCGCGCAATATCATGAAGTGTTCCCGAGCCCACAGCTACAATGGCTTCAGACGGATTTGTCTTCAAATCCAAAATAAGCTGAATAATTGAAGCTTCGTCTGCAATAACATCGCCCTGACGGTCCGGATTGATCAGGGTTACGCGTGCTGTTATGCCAAGCTCTTGTATGGATGCCTCCAATGCCGCTCCGGCAATTTCATACGTGTTTGCGTCAGCAACAATCGAGACTGCGGTATAGGACTGTTCTTTCAAGTAAGGTGCGACCTGCTTAACAGCCCCGTGTTCAAGCTGGACTGGACCGATGGCCAGCAAGCCGGGGTCATAACCTTCAATTTTCGAAGCTGCTTGTTTAATTTTATGCATGAAATCGCTCATCCTAGTTCCTCGTTTCTTTGTAATAGAGTAGATAGTGCAGTAAGGGATTCCCAAATCCAATCGGGTTTATCGGCTGCCGACTTTGCATCCTCCATGCTTGCGGAGCCGCTAAGCACAAGCGCAGTTCGTATTCCTGCCTGCTTGCCAAGACGGATATCCGATGCAAAACTATCGCCGATCACAACGCAGCGATCGGCCGGAAGATCAAGCAAGCGCAGTGCAGCATCCGACATGACCTTAGATGGTTTGCCGATCACAATTTCGACTTCTTGGCCGGCAGCCGCAACAATCGCGCCTATCATCCCGCCGACATCAATAGATTCGCCATCATCCCCCGGAAAGGATTTATCGGCATTCGTAGCGATGATCCTCGCTCCATGACGTACTGCCCGGAATGCCTGATTCAGCTCTGCGTACGTGAGTGTCTCGTGCAGGGTAATCACTAACCAATCTGCTTCTTCAGGCCGCTCCGCTAATGCCAGTTTTGCAATAGATAACTCATCTCTTAGGCCCTGTTCCCCAAGCACCCATGCTTTGGCGGACGGGTAATTGGCCTGCAGATATTGAGCCGTAACCGTAGATGAGAGCAGAATCTCTTCCGGCCGGACATCAATCCCCATACTCTTCAGTTTGTCATGGCACATCGTTCGCGAGATGTTACCCCGGTTGCTTAGAAACACCATCCGTTTCCCGCGGGACCGCAGGAGCGCAATGGACTCTTTGGCTCCATCTATCGCCTGTTTGCCCCGGTATACCGTTCCGTCCAAATCAATAATGTAACCATCGATCGTATCTATCATGTCAGGATCGTTCCTTCCGCTGTGCTTCTCCTCTCTATTTTCGCCCCATTTATCTTCGAGTGTCAACGACTGTTTGCTTTTGTTGTCGTTTTCAAACGTTATCACATGACGATTCATTTCTTGTTATTTTGCCGTCGCAATGATGATTTCCGGACCGCGGATTCGCCGGAGGAATTCGGGATCCGCCTTGGCATCCGTAACCAGCGTATGAATATGCTCTAAGAGTACGGAAGTCGCTATTGATCTTCTGCCAAGCTTCGTATGATCCACAAGCGCAATGGTTTGGCGGGCATTCGCCGTCATAACCTTCTTCAGCTCCGCCTCATACAAGCTGAAATCGGTCATGCCCTCCGCAAGGCTCAGCCCTTCTGCGGAAGTAAAGAACAGATCCGCGTGGATCTGCTCCAGAATGCTCTTGCCGATAACGCCCTCAACCGTTCTCGATCCGGCGCGAAGCACGCCTCCAACCAGTATCACGTTTATCCGCGGATTCTGATTCAGTACCATCGCCGATTCCAAACCATTGGTGACAACAGTCAGATAATCATAATCAACCAGCGCTTTGGCCAGCTCCAGCACGGTGGAGCTGGCATCGAGAATGATGCATTGCCCTCTCGCCACCAGACTCGCCGCATGCTGCCCGATCGCTGCCTTCTCCTCATGATTCATATCGCTGCGGGTCGCGGAGTTATTGTCAGCGACAGCAGACTTTGCCGATTTCGACCGGGCAAGAACAGCTCCTCCATGCGTCCTTTCAAGTACCCCTTCTTCCTCCAGCATCCGCAGGTCCGTCCGAAGCGTCCCCTCCGAGACGTTCATTTCCTGCGCCAATTCCTTGACCACGATCTGCTTGTTCCGCCGCAGCAGCTCCATGATTCTATCTCTTCGTTGCGAAGCAAACATAGACAGACCCCCACCGTTTTTCATCTATTATACCGTTAATCGTCGATAAATATCAGTAAACAACAACAAAAATCAGCATTCTCGAAGAAGGCTGATTTCAGTTTGCTTAAGAAATAAACTTCATTTAACCAATCCGAGTCAAAACGCGTTTGATTTCCCGAATGGAGCGTTCCGTATAGTCATCGAAAATTTCAGCAGCCCCGTCACTTGAAGCCGCCAAGTACGGGTTTGATACCGGAGGCAGAAACTCCATCGTAATCGAGCCTTCATATCCAATCTCCGCAAGTGTCTTCATAATCGGCTCAAAATCAGTCTGCCCAAGCCCTGCGGCTTCCCTCGTATTATCGGCGATATGCACATGAATGAGGTAAGGGGCAATCATTCTAAGCGCTTCTGTATGATTGCGCTCCTCGATATTCATATGGAATAGATCGGCCATGATCTGAACGCTCTTGACCTTCACTTCTTCCACCAGACGCCTGGCTGTCGTCAGGTTATTGACGAGATAAGTCTCAAAGCGGTTCAACGCTTCGATAGCAAGCTTCACCGGTTTCGCTGCCGCGTATTGACCGGCTTCCTGCAAGCTGTTCACCGCATTCGACCATTCTGCGGCCGCGCTCGACTGCGGGTCAGGTGCTGTCTTGCCGACCGGGGCGGGCACGACGATAACGAGCTTGGCACCCAGCCTCTCTGCCATATCGACGCAGTCCTTCACATATTGAATGGCATTGCCCCGGACCGCAGGATCAGATGAAGAGAGATCTCTCTCCGGCGTATAAATTCCGCATATTGACGTACAAACCATTTCATATTGATGAAGCAGCTCTATAATCCGCTCCAAATCCATCTTGTAGGGCTCTCCCGCAAGCTCAACCCCGTCGTATCCGTATTTTTTCAACCGAATCAGGCTTGTCTCTATATCTTCATTGCCAAATATCCATTGTGTCGCACTGTAGGTATACAAGATCATCTGTCCTCTCTGAATCTGGATTAAACTTCACAGCAGGCTTGTACCCGCGGCAGAACCGTTCTTCGAACAAACGGTACATTTCATCAAGGGTTGGCACGATAGTCCATGGATAACTCTTCGTTTCCCCAAGGACAAGCCCGATTCTTAAGGCGCAGCTTTTGCGCTGACTATATTGCAAAAATCCTCACTCTAGCACTTCTCCACCTCAACTCGCCCTGAGAAGAAAGTTGCTCCTTCCCCCATATCCGCCACCCGGTCGGGAGTCAATGCATTGAGAGTCGACTTGCCGGTTTCTCCATCCGCCCATAGACCTTGGCATAGAACTACGCCTGGCAGAACATCCTCTCCCACTGCAGCCTTCAGCTCACAGCTGCCGCGCTTATTCCATACCCGAACCGCGTCTCCGGCTGCGATACCAAGAGCGGAAGCATCCGCTATATTCATATACAGCTTCGGCGTCTTCTCCAGCTGTACATGCTTCTCATTGTTGGAGAAGGTTGAATTAAGGAAGTTATGATTAGCTGTCGGAATGAACAGGAACGGCAGCGGTTCATCTTCGGCAAGAGGCACATAGGTCGGCAGTGCCGGGAACCCCCTGCGCTCCATCGTTTTGGAATACAGCTCGATCTTTCCGCTTGGCGTGCGCAGCTTTCCGGGGAACAGCGGCTTCACCGAAGCTTTAATAAACTGCTGCTCCATCAATCGCTCAGCGGTTATTCCTTGAAGGTTTGGATTGTTGGGATTATTCAGTGCCTGATTGATCATGTCCTCCGGCGTGTCCAGGAAAGCCTGCTCCTCTCCGAAGCCCATAGCTGCCGCCAACAACCGGAATACCTCGTCATTGGATTTGCTTTCCCCGAAAGGGGCTATAACCGGCTGTTGAATCTGCACATAATGATGCCAATAGGAGCTGTATAAATCCGTATTCTCAAAAGCTGAAGTCGCCGGAAGCACGATATCCGCATAGGATGCCGTCTCTGTCAGGAACAGATCATGCACGACGGTGAACAGATCATCCCGCGACAGTCCTTCACGCACCTTGTTCGCATGCGGAGCCACGAGTGCCGGATTCGAATTATACACGTACAACGAGCGGATTGGCGGGTCTAATTCGAGCAGCGCACTGCCAAGCAAATTCATATTGATCCGTCTTGTGCTCGTCTTCATCAGATCCGGCCGCTCCAAGGCACGATGATTCAGCGTCAGATGGCCGCCGTTGCCTTTAATCGCGCCTCCGCCAAGCTTCAGCCACTGGCCTGTTAACGCCGGCAAGCAGGCAATCGTCCGAATCGTCATGCCGCCGTTATCGTGATGCTGAGGGCCGTTGCCGATACGAATAAAGGCAGACTCCGTCTCCCCGTACATACGTGCAAGCTTGAATAGATCATCAACGGGTACGCCGGTAATCGATGAAACAACCTCAGGTGAATACTGCTTCACATGCTCGCGCAGCTCTTCATAACCGACGGTATATTGGTGAAGAAAATCCTCATCAACCTTGCCCTCGGCGAACAAAATATGCATCATTCCAAGCGCAAGCGCAGAATCCGTCCCCGGCAGTATCGGAATAAACCAGTCCGCCCACTTAGCTGTACGGTTATTATGAACATCGATTACAACGATTTTGGCTCCGTTCCTGCGAGCCTTCTCCGCAATTGTAACCTGATGCATATTCGTGCTGACCGCATTGATTCCCCACATAATGAACAGCTTGGCATGAACCGAATCCTCAGGATCTATTCCATAGCTTCCGCCCATCGTATACCCATACCCTTCCGACCCGGCCGCTTCACAAATCGAGTAAATAAGCCTGCTTGCGCTCATTCGGTTAAAAATCCGTCTGCCCATGCCCTCTGTGCCGATTCTGCCCATATTCCCATAAAAGCTGTACGGCAGAATCGCTTCGGCGCCTTCGGCAGCAATAACCGCTTTCCACCGGCCTGTGATCTCCTTGATCGCTTCCTCCCAAGTGATCCGCTCGAACCGGCTGTCGCCTTTACGGCCCACCCGTCTCATCGGGTAACGAAGACGCTTCTCGTCATAGATGCGCTCCCCCATGTGGCGGACTTTATTACAGATTGCGCCCTGCGTGACCGGATGAGACGGGTCACCTTCTATTTTCACGATTTTACCATCCTCTTTATGAACCAGAAGTCCGCACTGGTCTGGACAGTCCAGTGAACACACGGATGGAAAAACACCGGTTTGCTGTTCGATCATTGATTTCATTGTCTTATGATTGCTCCCTTCACCTGCTAAGCTAGTGATTAGAATCATTATAAAGAAAGCGGGGCAAAGATCAAAGTGTTTTCGCAATAATGTAAGAAAGACACAGGCGATTAAGGTTCGCTTGTGTCTTCTCCAGTCTTCTTATATGCACCTAGTCAAAATCATATCGCTGCTCATCCCATGGATTTCCATACATATGGTACCCGTTCCGCTCCCAGAAGCCCGGCTTGTCAGCAGCCATAAACTCGATGCCGCGCAGCCACTTTGCGCTCTTCCAGAAGTACAGATGAGGTACGACCATCCGCACAGGGTACCCATGCTCCGGCGTCAGCAGCTCCCCATTGTGGCGGAGCGCCAGGAATGAAGTCTCCCTCAGGAAGTCCTCCATCGGCAGGTTCGTCGTGAAGCCATGCTCCGCATGCAGCATCACAAACTTCGCCTCCGGCTTCAGTTTGATTTTGTCCATGATGGTGGAGACCGCAATCCCTTCCCATACGTTATCGAGCTTCGACCAGGTCGTCACGCAGTGAATATCGTTGCCGAACTCTTGCCTTGGCAGCTCCATAAACTCGCTGTAGGGAATTACAACCTCTTCCTCGACGAGTCCAAGCAGCTTCAAATTCCATGTACTCAAATCCTTATAAATAGGAACCTCGCCATGATGCAGGACCGGAAATCCTGCTGTCAGCCTCTGGCCTGGCGGTGTGCGGGAACCATCATCACCCGCTTCATTCTTTTTAGTGCTGCCGATTCCAAAAGCCATTGCTACCTGCCTCCATTCTTTAGTAAACGCGGCTGCGTGGCCTCACGCAGGACCAACGGCCCGATTGTAAGCGAAAGAATCAATAATGCAGCGCCGATGAGGAATGAAACCCCATAGCTTTGCAGCCACAGCGGGCTGTCTTCAATGCGTTTTTAAATCACGCACGGAACAAACATGATTCCAAAATGACATGTTGATGTAACCCCTTCTTGGTGTCGTAAAGGTTAGTTCTTATTCAGTTTGTTACACCAGCAGCTCGCCCAATGTTCGAACCATTACTCCTGTAGCGCCTTTTGTCTCCCAGGTACGCTCATGATCCAGCCAAGCTGTTCCGGCAATATCCAAATGCACCCAAGGTTTCTCCTCTGCGAAAGCGCCGATAAACAATCCGCCGATGCTCGCCCCGCCAAAACGGCTTCCGCCATTCTTCATATCGGCTGCATCGCTGTCCAGCTGCTTGCGGAATTCAGGGTAAGCGGGCATCGGCCAAATGCGTTCGCCGGCTTTTTTCGATGCCAGCACGACCTCATGCTGCAGCACTTCATCATTCGTGATTGAGCCTGTCGCAACGTCACCAAGCGCGACCATCACGGCACCCGTTAATGTCGCAACGTCTATCAGCTTCGTTGCACCCCGGCGAATGGCCGTCGTAAGCCCATCTGCCAGAACAAGACGTCCTTCCGCATCGGTATTGACGATTTCAACCGTCGTTCCATTCATCATTTTCAAGACATCACCGGGCTTGAACGCACGGTCAGACGGCATATTCTCTGCGGTCGGAATGACTGCAACCACATTGATCTCCGGCTTGAGCTCGCCAATAATGCGGACTGCCCCCAGCACTGCTGCCGCACCGCCCATATCACTGATCATTTCCTCCATGCCAGGCGCCTTCTTCAGCGAAATACCGCCAGTATCAAAGGTGATTCCTTTCCCGATAATCCCCCATGTTTCTTCGCTGTCAGGAGCGCCTTGATAATGAATAACGATCATTCGCGGCGGGTTGACGCTGCCTTGACCTACACCGAGCAAGCCTCCCATTCCCTGTTCAGCTGCTGTCCATTCATCAATGATTTCACAATCGAGGCTGTAGCTCAGGGCAAGTCTTTCCGCTTCCTCGGCCAGTATCTCAGGCGTCAGTTTATTTGCAGGTAAATTAGTCAAATCCCTTGCAAGCTTCACCGAATCAGCAAATACGGCGCCCCGGCGAATCCCCGCCGTCCATTGCTCCGAGCTCTCAGCCGATTGCTGAGCAGACCCGCTATGCACAGGCGAGAATAAGACCGATTGCACAGACGATTGACGCTTCTCGTCCTCTTTCTTTTCCGTCCTGCGTGTATAAGATCCTAGTGAATAACCCTCAGTCAGCGCCTGAGCCGCTTGGCTAACCGTATATTCCACAGCGCCCAGGAAGAGTGAATCTTGTACAAGCTGCTGTACTTGGACTGCCTTGACTCGTCTGGCGGCTTTAGCTGCCGCTGCAGCAGAATCACGTAAACCATGAACCGTTAACCCGCCATCCGGTGAAATCCCGACATAAATGACATGCGAGGCCGGCAGTAAACCCAGCGTAGGCAGAACGAGCACTTCTTTAGGCTCCGCTTTAAACAGCTCCTTATCAAAATGCCCGCGAAGCGCTTCATCAAGCTGAGGATGCACCCACTGCGCGCGAGCAGCATCCTCCCGTTTCAGCTCCTCACGGCTAATAAATCTCACTATTACATCAGCCACATTACTCCCATCCTGCCCATTTACTCCATATGTAAATTGAACACTCATCTTCAACAACTCCTCTAGTAACTTTGTCTATCATAACGCAAAAAAATCGGGTTTCCCCGATTTTAATCCTTTATTCAACCAATGGCAAATAGATATTAAATTCCGTACCTTCCCCGGCGTTGCTTGATACTCGGATCGTCCCGCCATGGTTGCGGACAATCCGGTAGCTGACCGATAATCCAAGTCCGGTTCCAGCGACCTTCGTCGTAAAAAATGGATCGAACAGCTTCGCTTTCGTCGTCAAATCCATGCCTTTGCCGTTATCCCGAATCGTAATTTCCCCGTACGTTCCGTCCCGCTTCGTTATGATGTCGATACGTCCGCTCCGGTCATCATCCAGCTCACCAATCGCATCCATTGCATTACGAACGATATTCAATATCACTTGCTTGATCTGCTTCACATCAATCGAAATCGTCAAATCCTCATCATACGTTTCATGATTGATCTGACAGCCCTTCATTAGCGCTTCACTGTCGGAGAGAAGAATGACTTCTTTCAGAAGGGAGTTTATGAGCACTTTCTGTTTCATGGGGGCAGAGGGTTTGGAAGAGTTTAGAAATTCATAAATAATATCGTTAGCCCGGTCAATCTCTGCAAGGATAATCCGGGAATATTCTTCTTTGCCAAGCTGAATCAAATGGGGTCTGAGCAGTTGAATAAAGCCTCGTATGGAAGTAAGCGGATTTCGGATTTCATGTGCAATAGAAGCCGCGATTTTACCCAGCATGGCAAGCTTGTCATTCTGATAAGCAGATTGCTCAATTTGCTTATATTCCGTAACATCCTTCACGCTGAAGAGATAATCACCTTCCAGCTGATCCCCGTATGTCACGGTTACGAGCAGATGTCTGCCGCTGGCATCTTGAAACTCCAGATAGCGGCTTCGTCTAAGAAAAATTTCTTTATAGATTCGCAATACGATTCGTTTGGTTCCCCGGCGCAGCTGTGGGTGATATAACAAATCGGTTAAATTACTGCCAATAAGCGCCTTTCGCGGAATATCCAGCAGCCGGGCCATCTGCAAATTAACGAATGATAATATCCCGTCCCCATCAAAAATAGCAATTCCGCTATCCATATGCTGGAGAACATTCTCATATTTATTCTTTACCATACGAAACGAGCGATGAGAATTTAACAGCATGTCCCGCATTTCACTAAACCGCTGCTCGGGTGTCTGATCAGGCTGCAGCCGAAATCGAAAAGCTACCATTAATTCGATGAGGAAAATAAAGGACCGGCTGTAAAGTTTGAGTGCTTCTTCCGATTCCACGTTGGCCACAAGCATTTGCATCGATTCTTCGTGGATTGCAATAATGTCTTCCGGATGAATGCCGTGAAGCAATTTACCGATTTCAGTTGCTTCAAAAAGCGATGCCTCGCTACCGCTTCTTATGTATTCGGCAAGCGCCGGAAAATAGCGCTTTCGAATGGGGTGCATGGCTTACTCCTCTCCTGCAGCACAAATCGTTGAGTCGATTCGCAATGGTAATACCTTCCATTTCCGAAACGTAATCATCGTCCCTCGCAGCGGATCACAGGTCACATCCAAATCGGCGGCTACCTTTTCAAACCATAGCGGATTAACACGGGTTGGACCTCGATAATGATCAAATAAGCGTACCTCAATTCCCGATTTCACTTCTCCTTTGTGAGATCCGATTGCCCGAATCGTCATATGACCTTTCTCTGAGAGGGAAATTAGATAGAGCGCAAGTTCTGAGATGGTGTACGTGATGACCGTTTGATCAACCAAATTGAAGCCAACCATCCTTGCGATGTCTCTTCCTTTCTGACGAACTAGGATTGCATCAGACAACTCTTGAATGCGAAACATTTCCACTTGTCTTTCGCCCCCGCTCATAGTGATCATAAGAGTTAAGGAATACGGTTACAATTATCATAGAGATAACGCCTAATTTATGTCAACAGGAGATACTGTCGAATTTTGCCGCATTAGACCAACCCAAAAAAGGCAACAGCAATCGATGCCACTGCCTTCGCATGTTATCCCTTAATGATCTTGACGATTTGACTGCTGCTTCTTGGAATATTCCTTTTCGAATCATTTTTCTTCGATTCATCCCTTCTCGAATCATCCCTTTTGGACTTCTTCTTATCGGATGAATGGTCACGAAGCTTGGATTTCTCTTTATCCGCAGATGAAGGTGATTGAGCGGAATTTTGATTCCGCCCCTCCACCTTTGCATTGTCTTTCTCATTATTGGAACGAGATCCTTCTCGTTCATTGTTGTTTTTTTGATCATCATTTTTATCATCTTGATAATCACGTTTATCTTCACTGTTCTTATCTATGATTTCATTTCCGCGCTTTATGCCGCCGGCCTTATCGGCCTGATCCTGAGTCGGATTCGTCTTGGCAGACTGCTGCTTCCCATTAGAAGATTGTTCTTTTTTAGGTATATCCTTGTCCTTCTCTTTTTCCTTCTCGCTTTTTCTTTCTTGCTTCCTTCTGTCTCTTTCTTGTTTCTTCGCATCCTTCAGTTTCTTCTCTTCGCTGAGCAGCCTCTTAAGCTGTTCCTTCTGCGTATCTTCCTTCTTTTGCGCAGCGGCGTCATCTGACTTCGAATTATCAATGACCGATTTCACTCCACCCCAAGCCTTAGCAGTCTGATGAATGGAATGCGTCTTCAGCTCATGAATCGTGACCTGATGCCCCTTACTCTTCGCTAATAGATAGAAAGCCATCTTCCCGGAGGATAATCCATCGGCCTTCGCCTCTTCCCGAAGCTCCTTGGGAGCCGACAGCGTCGTTACTTCAACGTGCTGGCTTGCTGCATGATCCGTCTTCGTGAGTGCTTTGCGAACGGCAGCATCTACATGTTCCTTCAGGTCCTTCTCATAAGCAGGCTGATGATCTTCATTAACAAGGACACTGGTGATAATGACGTCGCCTTCCCCGTCCTTGATGTAGTGACCGGCTTCGACACGCTCCATGATGGCCTCGGCTACCTGATTGACCGGAAGACCTTTATAGGTTAGATCTGCAGTAACGTCAGCCCCGTCTTTATTAATGGCATGCAGTTCTTCCACCCGCTCATCTTTATTAACGCCAAGCTCAATACTCGGGTTAATATCCATGGTTAAGTATGCCACAACCTGCGAATCAGCAGGCCTCTCCTTCATGAACAAAGGAATGCAGAGCAGAAGCATGGCAGCTGCCGCTCCGATGCTGAAACTATATAAGATACGCGGTCTGCTGCGCGGCCGAGCATGCTCAGAGAAGGTAATCTCTTCGCCAATCTTCGGCTGTTTATCCGTAGGTACCTTACGGAATTGACCATCCGGCATCATCACAATAACATGTCGTTTCCCATTCTCCATTACGATTCCACGACTCATGCCCGGCCTCCTTTCACTTGTTGGTTAGGTGCTTCATCAATTTGATGTGGCTGCAGGTATGATTGTAAATATGGATATTTCCCTGTATGTAAAATCGCTAGAGCGATAATATATTTGCGGTTACGTTCAATCGTCTTTCTTGAGACAGATGCCATCTCACAAAGTTCCTTAACAGGCAGCTTCTGTTTGACTTCAAAAGCCTCAAACAAATGCTCTGCCTCAACAAATAAGCGGCTAATCGCGATTAATAATTGTCTTGAGTCGGCATGTTTGGGCGATATTTCCGGAAGCTCCGCGAAGGAAATGCCATAGCCCTTTAAGCATGTATTGTATTCTTCAATTTCTTGCCGTCTTGCTTCCTCATCTTGTTCTTGAACATATCGCTGAACCGCCTCACGCGTCTCAATGGGATTAACGGCCATTTCTTCATCATCAGTTCCGTCGAATGCGCTGTAAGGAACCGTAGTGGAATGGCGCTGTTCTTTTCGGACATAGTCAATAAGCCTACGCCGAACGACCGTTTCTACAAATCCGAGAAACGATTTTCCTGCATGGCTTGAATATTGATCGATCGCTTCGTTGAAAGCGCTCAGCGCAATACTGAACTCATCATCACGCGTGGGATCGATGTATCTCTTGCAGAACCGACTCGTCACCTTTGCGATATAAGGTTTATAGGCTTGTATGAAATCATCCCGAGATGCCTCACCCGACCGGATAAGCTCCACCGTTTCCTCCGGTGATCTCCGCTCTTCATTCTCGCCGTTTCGTGTCACTGCCGGTGTTTGCTTGCCGAAGAATCGTTTGAATAGTACGAGTAGCAACCGCTCCACCTCACATCTACATTTTTCGTGCTGCCTCTGTCACTTGAGGGGGCATAGATAAAAGTTTTATTAAAAAAATGAAAAAGCCTCCTTTTCAGGAGGCATGCCCGAATCCGAATTCTCAATACCTTAGAAGTGAAGACGCTGCTGCAGCTTGTTGCGCCGTTGGTTCAATACACCAAGCCTTTTCTTAAGCTCAGCCTCCCAAGCTTCATCCACAATTTGTTTGGCAAAGCACAGAAGATCCAGCGCCATGTCAATTTGATTGGTCACGACATCCATGGGATCCTCGTTCTCATTATTCACACAATTCTCGAACAGCGTTTTCTCTTCCTGCTCAACATATTCAATAAAATCAACCTCGGAGGCCCCGTCACCGTGGGCATACTCAGCCAATATCTCATATTCATTTTCAATCATGTGGTGAATATCGACTCGGTGGCACACAGGACAAAAAAGAATAGGAACATTATGAATATGCGTTCGAAAATGCTTTAGTGTACCGCTGGTACCAATCATGCTCGCTCCACAACAAAAACTCATGCCCTTCTCCCCCTTAACCTCCATTAACCCAACCTGAATCACCTTGAAACCTTTATAACTTATTCGCGATAGGGTGATGAAATTCCTGCTTCCCTTTGCTTTTTGGGTGAATATAGAAAACCCCGGCAACCTCGTAAGGTTCCGGGATTTACTATTTCTATAATAGGCTTGTCTGACTTTCTTATTTAGCAACCAGGTGTTTGTCGCCTGGTTTCCAGTTGATTGGGCACAATCCGCCGGATTGCAGAGCTTGCAGTACACGAAGCGTTTCTTCAACGCTGCGGCCTACATCGTTGTGATTAACAACTTGATATTTAACTTCACCTTCTGGATCAATAATGAAAAGTCCGCGAAGTGCAATACCTTCTTCTTCAATCAAAACGCCGTAATCACGCGCAGCGCTCTTCGTAATGTCAGCAGCAAGCGGGAAGTTCAACTTGCCAAGACCATTGTCATTAACTGGTGTGTTAATCCAAGCGCGGTGGCTGTGTTTGCTATCTACGCTGACACCAAGAATTTCAGTGTTAAGCGCTTTGAAGGACTCAGCAGCATCGCTAAGTGCTGTAATTTCAGTCGGGCAAACAAAAGTAAAATCTAGTGGATAGAAGAAAAATACCAGCCATTTTCCTTTGTAATCCGAAAGTGCTGCCGTGCTGAAATCTGTTCCATCACCTGTTACAGTCTCCAATTTGAAATCCGGAGCCGGTTGACCAACCAAACGTTCTGCCATTGTAAAATACCTCCTAAGATTTTTGCGATACTTCCTGAAATAGCTTCTGCAATTTAGCAAAAATTACCTCGAAAGCATTCGCTTTGTTTTTGCGGCACTTCCTGAAATGACTTCTGCGGTTAAGCAAAATTCACTTCGAAAGCATTCGCTGTGCTGCTGCGGATTCTTCCTAAGAAAGCATCCGCAATTTGGCGCTATTTATGTGCTTTAGCACTTGATGACCTAGTTAAAATCCTACCATCACATTGTAACAAAGTCAACAATGAAATTAATACTATTTAATAATTATTACAATTTACTTTTTCATTGCAGCGATGATCAAATCGCCCATTTCAGTTGTACCGATCGCTTTGCTCTTATCAACCGCGATATCACCCGTACGGTGGCCCGCATCAAGAACGGATTTAACCGCATCTTCAATGACTTGTGCGGCTTCCGCATAACCGAAAGTAAGGCGGAACATAAGTGCCACAGAAAGAATAGTCGCAATTGGGTTGGAAATGCCTTGTCCGGCAATGTCAGGTGCGGAGCCATGTACCGGCTCGTACAAGCCGAAGCTGCCTTCGCCCAGTGAAGCGGAGGAAAGCATGCCGATCGAACCTGTAAGCATAGCCGCTTCATCACTCAGGATATCACCGAACATGTTCTCCGTAACGATAACGTCAAAGCTTGATGGACGGCGAAGCAATTGCATTGCACAGTTGTCTACCAAGATGTGCTCCAGCTCAACATCTGGATATTCAGGAGCAATCCGGTTAACCACTTCACGCCATAGACGGGAGGTCTCAAGCACGTTCGCTTTATCAACTGATGCCAGCTTTTTGCGGCGAGTACGGGCGATTTCGAAGCCTTGGCGAGCGATGCGTTCTACTTCAGCAACATTGTATACGCAGGTATCGACCGCTTCTTCCCCTTGTGCGCCCTCGCGGCGGAACTTCTCACCGAAATAAATACCGCCTGTTAGCTCACGAACAACAATCAGATCCGTGCCTTCAAGAACCTCCGGCTTGAGTGTGGATGCTTCTTTCAGACAGTCAAACACGTTAGCTGGGCGGATGTTGGAGAACAAGCCAAGCTCTTTACGAATGCCGAGCAAGCCTGTTTCCGGGCGAAGCTCCTTCGGATTGTTGTCCCATTTTGGGCCGCCGACAGCGCCGAGCAGTACGGCATCCGCTTTTTTACAAATATCTAATGTTTCCTGCGGCAGGGGTGTTCCTTTCTCATCAATTGCAATACCGCCGAATAAGCCGTGTTCGGTCTCGAACTGATAGCCGAACAGCTCCTCCGTTTTCTTCAATACCTTCAGTGCTTCCCCTACAACTTCAGGTCCGATACCGTCACCCGCGATAACCGCGATTTTTTTTACGTCAGCCATTCTAATGTTACTCTCCTTTTATGCAGGGCCTATAGTCTCCTGTCAGCATGCATCGCGCTAATGGAAGGCTTCCCTTTTGATTATGATTCTCAGTCTACTCTTAGTTGTACCATATTCAAGCCCGTAAGACAAAGATATGAAAGCTATGACTTTTATAGGCTGTGAATATAAGAACGTAAACTGGATTTCGTACAGGATAGAAGAGAGATATTGCTTCGCTGCGGCGGCTATACTGGATTCCATGCAGTTATATGAGACCAGTATAGCCACCAACAGCCGTGAATGGCGATGAGGCGATGCGATGAGACCGCGTGTCAGCTCTAGAATAAGTCGTTATCCTTCGCTTTCTGTGCCGCTTCCTTGCTGCTTTTACCGCCGAGCTTCCGTAAAATATTGTTCACGTGATTCTTGACCGTACGAACGGACAGAAAGGACTTCTCCGCAATCTGCGACTGGCTGTAGCCATTGTGGATCATCGAGAGCAGCTGCACCTCGGAGGGCGTCAGCATCCGCTTAAACTTTTCCACCTCATAGTCGCGTTCAAGCTTCTTAAGCCGTCTGAATTCCTCGAGCATTTGGCGGGCAGCGGATGCATCAATAGCGGATTGATCGACCGCAGCTTTGCGGACAGCGTCAGGTATAGAGGAAAAATCCGACTTCACCAAATAGTTGACGGCGCCCGCGCGAAAAGCTTCAACGACATAAGCCCGATCCTCCATGGATGTCAGCATGATGATACGGGCACCAGTAGCGCCGGATAGTTCGCCGGCAAGCCGAAGTCCATCCGCACTGTCTGCAAGCATAATGTCGAGTAAGATAATGTCCGGATTCATCTGGACTGCAAGCAGCAAAGCTTTCTCTGGCTCATCCGCTTCTGCAATGACCTTGATATCCATCTCATTATTTAAATACGCAGATAACCCCCTCCGCCAATCCGGATCATCCTCTACGATCATGACATGAATCGGTGTACGGTTCATCAGTAGACCCCTTTACTTCTTTTTAGAGATGGAAAATGAAACCTCACGATCGTTCCGACACCGATCTCGCTTTGAATCCGCAGCTCTCCGCCTTGTCGGTTCATGAGCTGATAGCAATAAGCCAGGCCAAGGCCAAAATTCATCGCTCTGCCGCTCTTTGTCGTGAAGAAGGGTTCCACGATTTTCTTGAGATGCTGCTTTTCAATACCGACGCCGGTATCCCTAACCTCAATTGTGCTGCCTCTTTTTCCGCCGATTACCTTCACATGCAGCTCCCCGCCCCCCGGCATCGCCTCGATGGCGTTCAACAAGACATTGCTCAGCGCCTCCGAAGTCTGCAGCACGTCGGCAATTGCCTCCGCTTGCTCATCATATTCAGCTTGAACCGCAATTTGTCCTGCGCTTGTCCGCGGCTCTAGAGCCTGCAGCTGTTCACGAACGAGCAAAGCCAGATTAACCCGCAGAGGCAATAACTGCAGCTCCTGTGTACGTTCATGCACACTGCGTATCATGGACTCAATATGTGAGGTCGCAGAGGTAATAACACGAAGATCTTCTCGAAGCTCTGAACTGGCTTCTGCTGACCGGTTGATCTTATCGCTGAACAGTTTTATTTTTCCAATATCATTCTTAATGGCATGGTTGAGCATCGCCGTTCCACTTGTAATAGCTCGAAGAGAGTAATCCAGCTGACGCCGCTCAATAAGGAGCTGCACGCCAAGAAAACCAAAGTTGAACAGCGCAACAATGAATATAACGAATGCAACAGCTATCGGCCAAACATTGTAGCGCCACATACCGAATAGACCAAATAACGGCAGCACAAAATTCATTAAAAGCGCAATCAAGATAACAGGAATGACCGCTGCGATCAGAACTCTGTGCGCCCTGCGTTCAGAGGGATGCACACTCTTTTTGGTCAGCAGCAGCAGGGCGCCGATCAAGATATACGGAATCGCCCAGCAGCCAAGAATCGAGAAATGCACAGGCGTCTCATCCGCGATTGGAAGAGCCAGCATACCAAGCGGCAGCACTGCGGTAATAACAGACAATCTCCGGCCTAGGGCAGCCGGCAAAGCATGGGAATGATACGCCGCGCCGAAACAGAGGAACGCATAAGGAAGTCCATAATAGCTCATCCAGGAACAACCGCGCTGCACGATGCGCAGCAGCCGTTCTGCAGAAGCATCAATTTGCCCGCTCCCATAAAGGGATACAATCCAGCCCTCCAGCACCGATGCGAGCGCGCCCATCCCTCCGCAGAAGGATACGAAGCTGAGCCAGCGCCCTGCCGGATTGCTCCGATTGGCGGCAAGCAGCAGTGCAGAAACCAGCCAAAGCACGATCCATACAAATAACATTTGTCTCTATCCCCCGTGCGTGAAGAAAATGTCGAATGAATTTCCTACATTATAGCATGCTCCTCGGCTTCGAAGTGAGTAAGAAGTAAAGACTGCATTTGCAAAGCAGTCTGCACATAAGTAAATGGCCTCATCTCTTATTCTTGGTCCTGATCAATCTTCCTGCATGCAAAAAAACACCGCAGGAGCCCTGATAACGGCTGCTGCGGTGTTCTATTTCCGATTCGAATTAGATCAAGCTCATTTTATCGCGGCGTCCAGGTGATTTGCGTTTCTCAATGAGACGGTTGAGCGCATCGATATAAGCACGCGCACTCGCCTCCAGAATATCCGTGCTGAGGCCGCGGCCTTGCGCAGACACTTCATCCTGTTTGAGAACAACATGCACCTCGCCAAGCGCATCTTTGCCATGCGTAACCGATTTGATCGAGTAATCCTCGAGCTCCACCGTTTCGCTTGTAACCGCATCAATTGCATTATAGATCGCATCAACAGAGCCGTTGCCTTCAGCCGTTTGTTCCCGGACTCCATCCTCTACAACCCGGATCGATACCGTCGCTGTAGGTGTCGACTGATTGCCGTAGCTCACTTGAAGCTTCTCAAGCGTGTACACTTCCGGTGTATCAATCAGCTTCTCTTCGAGCATCGCACGAATATCTTCGTCGCTGACGTTCTTCTTCTTATCCGCCAGATCCTTGAATTTACCGAATGCCGCGTTAACAGCATTCTCACCAAGGTCATAGCCAAGATCGATAAGCTTCTCACGGAATGCTGCCCGGCCTGAGTGCTTGCCTAGAACCAGCTTCGAATCGACCAAGCCGATCGTTTCTGGAGAAATGATTTCGTACGTCGTTTTCTCCTTCAACATACCGTCTTGATGGATGCCTGATTCATGAGCAAAAGCATTAGCACCAACGATTGCTTTGTTACCCGGTATAACCATACCTGTCAGCTTGCTGACCAATCGGCTCGTCTTTGCAATTTCCTTCAGGTTAAGGGAAGTTGTCGCCTGGAAGAAATCAGCACGGGTTGCAAGGGCCATTGCGACTTCTTCAATCGCCGTGTTACCCGCACGTTCACCGATCCCATTGATGGTACCCTCAATTTGATCAGCGCCATTAAGAATCGCCGCGAGCGCATTGGCTGTTGCCATGCCGAGATCGTCATGGCAATGTGCGCTAAGCTGGATCTTCTCGATGCCAGGCACTTCGTTTTTCAACGTTTTGAAGATATTCCCGAACTCCGAAGGGTTCATATAGCCAACCGTATCCGGAATGTTAACGACAGTAGCTCCCGCACGAATAGCCATAGCTGTAACTTCGCAGAGGAAATCAAGCTCCGTGCGTCCTGCATCCTCAGGAGAAAATTCGATTTTGTCAAAATACTGCTTCGCATAACGAATCGCACGCTCAGCATTCTCAAGCACCTGCTCCTTCTCCATCCGAAGCTTATACTTCCTGTGGATTGGCGAGGTAGCCAGGAACAAATGAAGACAAGGATCCGCGGCGCCTTTAAGCGCCTCACGCGCAGCATCGATATCCTGCTCACGGGAACGGGATAAGCCGATAACAGTCGCATTCTTCACAGCACGCGCAACCGCATTAACCGCCGCCAAGTCACCTGGGGAAGCAGCAGGGAAGCCAGCCTCGATCCGGTCAACACCAAGTCTCTCCAGCTGATATGCAATTTCGACCTTCTCCTGCGTATTCAAGTTAACGCCCGGGGATTGCTCTCCATCACGCAGCGTCGTATCGAAAATATAAATTTTACGCATCTTGCACCTCCTGAAAGTTTTGCGAAGCAAAACTACTTCGTAAGCATGAACCTTAAGTTTTGCGAAGCAAAACGACTTCGTATTTAACAATGATCCCGGACGACGAAACGGTCCTGCTGTTGCCTTAGCGGCACGAGAAGGACCGTCCCGTTCATCCGGGATGCTGAATTGCTTATCTATACGCCGGGATCGGCAGCGTTATCTTACTTTTTGATCCAGTGCATCAATTCACGAAGCTGTCCGCCGACCACTTCGATCGGGTGCTCGGATTCGTTGCGGCGAGTTGCCGTCATGAATGCATTGTTGGATTGGTTCTCCAAGATAAAGTCGCGAGCGAATTTACCTTGTTGAATATCAGTCAGAACCGCTTTCATCGCTTTCTTCGTTTCATCCGTTACGATGCGTGGTCCAGTAACATAGTCACCGTATTCTGCTGTATTGGAGATCGAATCACGCATTGTGGAAAGACCGCCTTCATACATCAGGTCGACGATCAGTTTCAGCTCATGCAGACACTCGAAGTAAGCCATTTCTGGAGCATAGCCGGCTTCAACAAGCGTTTCAAAGCCTGCTTTAACAAGTGCAGTCGCGCCACCGCAAAGAACAGCTTGCTCACCGAACAAATCGGTTTCTGTTTCTTCACGGAATGAAGTTTCGATAACGCCTGCACGAGTACAGCCGATACCTTTTGCATATGCAAGACCGATTGCTTTCGCATTACCAGTCGCATCCTGCTCGATTGCAATCAGACCTGGAACGCCAAAACCTTCTGTATACGTACGACGAACCATGTGGCCCGGTGATTTAGGAGCAACAAGCAATACGTCTGTATCTTTGCGAGCTACGATTTGTCCAAAATGAACGTTGAAGCCGTGGGAGAACATAAGTGCTGCGCCTTGCTTCAGGTTTGGTTCGATTTCTTCTTTGTATACACGTGCTTGCGTTTCATCCGGCATAAGGATTTGTACGATGTCTGCGATTTTTACTGCTTCGCCAACGGACAATACTTCAAAGCCGTCATTTTTTGCTTTTTCTGCGGATTTACCAGCGCGAAGACCGATAACCACTTTCAGTCCGCTGTCGCGAAGGTTTTGTGCTTGTGCGTGACCTTGGGAGCCGTAACCGATAACTGCGATTGTTTTGCCTTGCAGAACGCTTTGGTCTGCATCTTTTTCATAGTACAATGTAACTGCCATTTGTAAATGAAGCCTCCTTTAATTTAACCCTTTTGAGCGGGTGTTAAAGGAGGGACGGTCGGATTGAAGGTCATCCGATCTCCCCCTCTTTAACTCCCGCCCAAAATTGGGCGTAAAGCCGGGTAACGCCTATAACTTTACCAACAGAACTGCAGCGTACTGATTATTTACCATTTCCGCGAATCATAGCCGTAACACCAGTACGGGACAGCTCCCGAATGCCGTAAGGCTTCAAGAGTTCTACCATCGCATCGATTTTCTCCGAGTCGCCGACAACTTGTACCATCAGCGTACTTGTCCCGATATCGACAACGGCAGCACGGAATGTATCAACAACCCCAAGAATTTCCGGACGGGCTGTTGGCTCTGCATTTACCTTGATCAGCGCGAGCTCGCGGCCAACCATCGGGTTTGCACTCAAATCAATAACTTTAATAACATCAATAAGCTTGTACAATTGCTTAATAACCTGCTCCAGCGTACTGTCATCGCCTGTTGTTACAATTACCATCCGGGACAAGCCGGCTTCCTCGCTTGTCCCGACTGTAATACTTTCAATATTGAAGCCGCGGCGGCCAAAAAGGCCGGATACACGCTGAAGGACGCCGGGCTGATCATTTACGAGAACTGCAATCGTATGTTTCTTCATTCCGAATCCCCCATTAACATCTGGTCAATTGTGGATCCCTGCGTAACCATCGGATATACGTTCTCGTCCTTGCGAACAACGAACTCGATTACGGCCGGTCCCGGATGATTCATCGCTTCAAGCCATACAGCCCGTGCATCTTCCTTGTTCGATGCGCGGAAGCCTTTGACGCCATAAGCTTCTGCCAATTTAACAAAGTCAGGGCTGCCCGACAAGTCGATGTGGCTGTAACGGTTCTCATAGATAAGCTCCTGCCATTGGCGTACCATTCCAAGCACTTGGTTATTGATAATAACCACTTTGACCGGAATATTGTTAATCGCGCAAATCGCAAGTTCCTGTGCACACATTTGCATACCGCCGTCACCGTTGATTGAGACAACGAGACGATCCGGATTTGCCATTTGAGCACCGATTGCGGACGGAAATCCAAAGCCCATCGTTCCAAGGCCGCCTGAAGTGACCCATGAACGCGGTTTGTTGAATTTGTAATACTGCGCTGCCCACATTTGATGCTGACCAACGTCAGTCGTTACAATTGCATCGCCCTTTGTTTCCTCATAGATCATCTCGATGACCCACTGCGGCTTAAGCTCGACATCAGAATCTACATATTGGAACGGCTTCGCTTTCTTGGATGCCGCTACTTGCTCGCGCCATGCATCGGCTTTCTCCGCATATTTCACTTCTTTGTTAGCCATTTCAAGAACCGTCTTTACATCGCCGACAATCGGGATATGCGTCGGTACATTTTTACCGATTTCCGCAGGATCGATATCAATATGAACAATCTTGGCCAGCGGAGCGAATCCTTTTAGCTTACCAGTCACCCGGTCATCGAACCTTGCGCCGATATTGATCAATAGATCTGCACTTTGAATGGACATATTGGCTGTGTACGTACCGTGCATGCCCGGCATGCCGATCCACAAATCCTCGCCGCTAGGGAAAGCACCCAGACCGAGCAGCGTTGTTGTAATTGGAATGCCTGATTTCGTAACGAATTCATGCAGCTCCTCATGAGCTCCGGAGTAAACGACTCCGCCGCCTGCAAGAATGAGCGGACGCTCTGCTTCTTGAATCGCCTTCAGCAGCTTATCAACCTGCTGTTTTTTCGGCGTTACCGTTGGATTGTAGCCGCGGATGCTTACTTCCTTAGCTGGCTCGAACATTGTAAGCTCTGCTGAAACATCCTTCGGAATATCGATAAGCACTGGACCTTTGCGTCCTGTATTGGCAATATGGAACGCTTCGTGAATGATACGCGGCAGATCAGCAGCCTTGCGCACCAAATAGCTATGTTTAGTAATCGGCATCGTGATGCCGGTAATATCAGCTTCTTGGAAAGCATCCGTTCCAATGAGGGTTGTAGCTACGTTACCTGTAATGACAACAAGCGGTACCGAGTCCATATAGGCGGTTGCTATCCCTGTTACTAGATTAGTGGCACCTGGGCCTGACGTTGCGATACATACACCGACTTTGCCGCTTGCCCGTGCATAGCCGTCTGCCGCATGAATGGCGCCTTGCTCGTGGCGGGTCAGCAGATGCTGAAAATCTGAAAATCCGTGCATAGCATCATAGATGTACAATACAGCACCGCCGGGATATCCAAAGACACATTCGACACCCTCCAGCACCAAGCTGCGAAGCAAAATTTCCGAACCTGAAATGACCTCTGACTTATTCAGTTTTTCCAGTAATTCTTCTTTTGACCTTAGCGTTGCGTTTTGAGCGACCATCAAGTCGTCCTCCCTTCTTAAAAAACAAAAAAACCTCTCGTCTCCAGACACAATAACGTCTAGGGACGAAAGGTTGAAATCTTCCGTGGTACCACCCAAATTTGTTACATACCTCGCAGCATGCAACCTCAAAAGGTAAGAACGGGTTAATGTTCATACCTTGGCACATTAACGTGTGCCTTACGATTTCCCCTAATAGCAACCCGGCAATATGCCTAAGTTCTTTTCAAGGAAACAGCTCCGAGGTGAGCTCGTTGGAAAGGGATTCTGGCGACGGTTGCAGCAAATCCGTCCGCTCTCTGAGCAAAAGAGCCCTTAACACTTCGTCCTCTTCATAGCAATTAACTTTATGATAATGGCATCAGCCATTTCTTCTTCGCTTAAAATTTATTATATGCTTTGGTATACCTTTAGTCAAGAACTAGGATGAGCATTTCAGCAAAAAGTTATGTACCCGCAGACAATAAGGAATGCGCACGCTCGCATTTCCTCAACATACGATATCTTAAATGAGACGGAAAGCAGGAGGATTGATGATACGATTTTGGCGCCGTCGGACTGACGAGTCGGAGATCATCCGCTTAATCAAGGCGGAACTTATACCGCTATCCCATACAGCTTCGCCCCGTGACGCACAGACCATCCGGGAGCTCCCTAAACGTCTTAGACAGGGTGTTACTCTTGTCTTCTCACGTACGAAAACGAGCACACCACTCGGATTCATCCACTTCTATGTCAGAGAGGATTTACTCCTATATGATATGCTCGCCGTTCATCCCCGGCATCGCGGCCGGAAGATTGGAACCACGCTCATGTCGTATGCAGAAGGTTACGGCCGCTCCAAAAATTGCACCTTAGCAAGGCTGTACGTAGATCGTGGAAATCCCAAAGCACAGCGATTGTATGCAGAGCTTGGATTCCAGACCGTCAATTACTATGAGCAATTACGCTGCTACGAAATGATTAAACCTTTGAATGCGCCATTTTAGAAAGACTTAATAAAAGGTGTTGTTATACCCGGTGTTAAAACCATCGTAGCCGTTAAAGCCGCCACAAGGCTTTGGACAGCATTGATTAAAGCCTCCGCAGCTTCCGCCGTAACCGCCGCCAAAGCCACCTCCGTAACCGCCTCCGAAGCCGCCGCCGAAGCCGCCGCCGAAGCCGCCGAAGCCGCCTCCGAAGCCTGCGAAAGGAAGCGTACCAATTGCCAGTAAGTCAAATAGAACGAGAGGCAGTATCGCCTTCGTTTTGACCACTTTCCCTTTATCGCTTCCCACTGGACGCAAGTAAAGTTTATTCTGTTGGATCTTTACAAGCTTGCCTGATGCTAACGAGCCGTCTTTTCGAACTGCGTAAACGGTTTTGCCTACCAGTTTTTTGACTTGCTCTTTGGAGACGCGCTGCATGCGTTGTTCCTCCTTCAACAATTTTCATATCTCGCGTAAGCTATTCGCTTAGTTGTCCTATAGTGTATTCCAGTACGTCCCGCTTGGATTGTACCGTTGTCCATAGTCGAGCTAAAGATAGGTCGTTGAAGGTTTGCGGCAGATTTAAATGAACATAAAGAAGAGCGTCTTCCACATGGAAAGACGCTCGATCTTCTTACAAATGAGAAAACGCTATGCGTTTACTTTTTGTTTGGCTACGCCTGCAAGCGAGTTGAACGAGCTGATATCGTTAACCGCAAGGTCAGCAAGCATTTTGCGGTTAACTTCGATACCCGCAAGTTTCAAGCCGTACATGAATTTGCTGTAGGACAAGCCGTTTTGGCGAGCTGCAGCGTTGATACGAACGATCCACAGTTTGCGGATGTCGCGTTTATGTTGACGACGGTCACGGTAAGCATAAAGCAAGGATTTCATAACTTGCTCTTTAGCTGTTTTAAACAGGCGATGCTTGGAACCGAAATAACCTTTTGCTAGTTTCAAAATTCTTTTACGACGACGTGCGCGGACGAATCCGCCTTTAACTCTTGCCATGAGTAGAAACCTCCCGAATGTTGTTTAAGCTATGAAAGCTATATTTGGACTAACCTTTAATGTTTGAAAGACCTTGTTGAAGACGTTTGTAGTCGCCAGTAGCAAGCAGTGGCTGAGTAGCCAATACGCGTTTTTGACGAGCGGATTTACCGGAAAGCAAGTGGTTTTTGTATGCTTTGTAACGCATAACTTTACCAGTACCCGTAATTTTGAAACGGTCTTTCAAGCTGCTGTGTGTTTTCATCTTAGGCATGTGGTGTTCCTCCTCAAAGAATGTAAGTTAGTTAGTCGTTTTAGGTGCCAAAATCATGATCATGCTGCGGCCTTCAAGCTTTGGCTGACGCTCCATGACGCATAGCTCGGCAACTTCGTTAGCAAGACGATCAAGTATACGTTGGCCGACAGAAGCATGTGTAATTTCGCGGCCGCGGAAACGAACCGAGCACTTTACTTTGTCGCCTTCGCCTAGGAATTTAACAACATTGCGGTATTTAGTCTGGTAATCGTTCTCGTCGATGTTGGCACGGAACCATACTTCCTTCGTATCCACAATCTTCTGATTCTTCCGGGCTTCTTTATCTTTCTTCTGCTGCTCGTAACGGAATTTGCCGTAATCCATGATTCGGCATACCGGTGGTTTAGCCGTAGGCGCTACATTCACCAGATCCAAGTTTAAATCGATTGCCATCTGAAGTGCTTCACGAAACAATTTGATCCCAATTTGCTCGCCTTCAGCACCGACGACGCGTACTTCTCTGGCCCGAATTTCATCATTAATTTGATGTTCCCTGCTAATAACCTGCCACCTCCAAAATTTACGAATCGTCTTACAAAAATCAAAAAATGCGGATCCGCTCGGGACCCGCATTCCAATAACCAAGATTGTTGTTGCAACGCAAGAACTGCGAAGCTCCATGTTCAATCCAATCATCGATCGCATAACCATTCGGCCAAAACCGAGTAGGTGAGAAGCGGGTGCCTCTACTTGTGCGTAACCACGCTTTGCTGCATGGTACTGAAAAACTATATCACAGACAGGGAGTGACTGTCAACAAACTTATATGCGGCTAAACTTGCTTGCTTTGCACCTCTTCAAGCCGGAGAACTCGCGTATGCTGCGTATGACTCCATTGCTTGTTGTTTTGCGTGAAGAAGGCATAACAGGTGATCGGCAGCCAGGAAAGCTGGAAAACCACCATCGACAGCAAATGTGCATACATCTTGCCTGACTTTATTCCTTCCAGCATCATAACGAGCGGGAACATGACGACCGCTAATGAGATGGCTACAACCGGCACCCAGTTCGGCAGATAATAATAAATGGACGTGAACAAATTGTCTGCCGGGATGATGTTATCTCCCCAAAGCAGTGCCGTTGCCAAAAATCCGATGAACGTGTTATACACCGAGATGGAATACAATGCGGCATCAAATTTCACAAAGCTGCGTTCCTTGATACTTGACCAAAGCAGCGGGAAGAAGTAATGGCGGGCGACTGTAAAATGCCCCTGCATCCAACGAAGACGCTGACGGGAAGAAGCTTTGAAGGAAAGCGGCTTCTCATCGTAAACCTTCGCTTCGTAGTTCAGAACAGGATGAACGCCTCGCTGCACACAGCGCATTGAGAACTCCAAATCCTCGACAAGGCTTGTTGCTCCCCATCCCATTTCTTTCATCAGGCCGGTCTCGAAGCACATTCCTGTGCCGCCCAGATAGTTGGCCATATTAAGATTTCTGCGGGAAAGCTGCCACAGACGGTTGCAGTACCAGTAGGTGATCGCATAGGATGCAGTGACCCATGAATCTGTAGGATTCTTCGTATCCAGATAGCCTTGGATAACTTTATGACCTTCACACAAATCGTTGTTCATGTGGATCAGGAAGTCATTGCCTACCAGGTTGTCTGCATCGAACATAACGATGGCATCGTACTGCTTGGGCATGGCCCACAATTCTTTGAGCATCCATTCAATTGCATGACCTTTACCACGCAGATGAGGATTTTTGCGTTCACAAGCTTGAACACCGTAGCTGCGGGCGATTTCAGCCGTGCCGTCGGTACAATTATCACAGATGACAAAAATATCGTAGAGTTCCTTCGGGTATTCCAGGTTTTTCAGGTTCTCAATGAGTGCCCCAACGACTTGCTCCTCGTTATGAGCGGCTACCAAGACTGCGAACGACTTCTGCGGCTTATGCCGGAGTGCCTTACGTTTCCTTACAATACCGAACAAAGAAATACTGAATTGATACACGCCGACGAACGCCAAAAAGATTTGCACAAAAATAATAATGATGTTGAACATATACTGCCCCCTTGAGACCCCATTTTTCATATTCTCTCTGTTAAGTTTTTCTGTTTCATTCAAGTATGCAGACTTCTCTTTGTCTATTTATTCCGCAACCATAATGATTTTCCACACATTACGTCTCTTTGTCAAAACTTGAAATCGGGACTGAACGTCAGGAAACCTTGGAAAAACGCTTGCATTGTCCATCATAGAACCGTTATCCATGTTTTCTGACGTCTCACCCTTATTTTCATCCATTTACTAAAAAATCATGACACTTTATCATAAACGAATTACGAATAAAAAAAGTTTCGTTTATTTATCTGCTTATGTGACGGATCGTTGAACGATGATCGGGAAGTTCAGCCTCTTCGCAGCGATGAAGAAGCTCGGCAAAAATGCCATCCCACGATTGACGCAAGCTATGAGCAAACCCGCGCGCCGCAAACCTCATGCCAAGCTCCTTATCCTTGTAGAGTTGTGAAAGCGCATCGCTGAAAGCATCCGCATTTCCCGGCTCGCAGCGAAGCCCGTTCCAGCCATGCTCCACCGTATCGACGACACCGCCTGCATCGGCGCATATTACGGGAGTCCCGCATGCCATTGCTTCGAGGACAACATTACCGAAAGTTTCCGTAGAGGAAGGAAATAAAAATACATTTGCCGCCGCATACCACTGCTGGAGCGCCGGCATGCCGGTGAACCCAAGAAACTGAACCCTGATACGCTCACGCTCGGCCTGTAGCTTAAGCTGCTCGGATGAAGGGCCGTCACCTGCAAGAACCAGGAGAGACTCGGGACACACATCACGCTGAAATTTAGCAAATGCTGTAAGTGCTACATCGACATTTTTCTCAGGAGACAATCTACCCGTATAGAGTACGATGAATGTATCAGGTGAAATACCATGCTGAGCGAGTAATGCGTTGCGATCGACTCCAGGATGGTACTGCTTGGTATCAATGCCTCGTGACCATACGGCCAGACGTGATTCATCCCACCCCCGTTCCTTCAATTCAAGCAAGGTTGATTTGGAGGGTACGAAGATAGAACGTGAATCATGATGAAACCAGTTCATATACCTCCATAACATCTTAACCATCCAATGCAAATTGTAAAACGGCAAATATCGGTCAAAATTCGTATGATAAGAGGCAATTAATGGAACATGGTACTTCCGGGCGTAGTGAACCCCGCATAATCCCATGTTAAATGGCGTTGCTACATGAATAAGTGTCGGTTGAAAATCATGAAGAGCACGGCGTATAAAAAGAGGTTTTGGAAGGGCAAGGCGGCATTCCGGATAGAGGAAGAAGGGGAAGCTTGTGAAGCGCTCAACCGATGACATGGAGGTATATTCATCACGGGCCGCAGGATCGGGTGCAAATACGAGACAGGGAATCCCTTGGCGTTTCAAGTAATCAACCCACCTTGCAAGAGTTCTTGCTACCCCATTAACATCCGGCTCGTACGTATCTGTAAATAGCGCTAACCTCACTGCAATCGCCTCCGTTTGTCCGGATGCACGGGACATTGCCATGCCCGGATAGTCGTTTGACGCTAGTATAAAGGTCTTGTGTTTTCCAGGAATCAACAACTAATGAATAGATCGTTAATAGTTCGTTAGCAGTCCGATGACACGGCGTGAACAATAAGGGATTAAAATAGAGCTGTCACAAAAACTAAGTTTATGCGAGTTTCACCGGTGTATGCACAATCTTAACGCAGGCTTTCGAAGCGGGTTTTGCTTGCCTAGCAAGTATTTCGTTGGATGATTAGAAACTTAAGCGGTGGCTTTCGGAGCGGTTTTGCTTGCCTAGAAGAAATTTCATTGGAGTATCACAAACCTTTTAGGAGGGGTCAGCATGGATCGTATGATGGATTGGCTTCTTTTGAGTGAGCAGCGCATGCTGCTGTGGGCAAATCGGAGACCGGTGCATCAGGGGATAAACATGTGGCTTAGTCGGTGGCTGGGTTTCATTACGCATACAGGGGGAGCTACGTTCACGCTTGTTAGCGCCCTGCTATGCGCGCTCTTGGCACCCGGGCCTTGGCGAACTGCCGGGCTGCAGTGTGCTGCGGGCGTGGCAATCAGCCATATTCCAGTCGCTATTGTGAAACGCAAATTCAGCCGGCTGCGCCCTTATCAGGCTATGCCTTATCTGAATACCTGCCGCAAGCCGCTGCATGACTCCTCATTTCCATCGGGCCATACAACGGCGATATTTGCCTGGCTGACGCCATGGCTGCTGGCAGATCTTTCACTTCTGCCGCTCCTGCTCCCGATTGCCCTCGTACTCGGCATTTCAGTCGCATGGTCGCGGATGTATCTCGGACTCCATTATCCTTCCGATGTTGCTGCTGGCTCTGTGCTTGGTTTATTAACGTCATCGTTAGTCGCTGCGGCTTGGTCTATGATCTGAGCCGCAAGCTTTGCTTCGCGATGAGCTGCTAGTGCTTTCTCACCAATGACCACTTCAACCCGGTGAATGTTATTCCCTTTTTCGACAAATTTCGCCTCATATTCCGTAAGCACCAAATCATCACGCAAAGTCTCTTTGTGCAGATGAAGTGAAATATTACGCATATGCAGCTCCATATCCGAAAAGCTGTTCAACGAAAATTCAAATAAAGATTGAGAATCCGTCTTAAAATGGATTTCTCCCTTATCATTAAGAATCTCGATGTATTTGGCTACAAACCTCGGATGGGTTAATCTTCTGCGGCCATGCTTGGCTTTAGGCCAAGGATCACTGAAATTCAAATGAATCCGCTCAATCTCATTCGAGCCAAAGATGTCTTCGATTTTCTCAATATTAGCCCGAAGCAGCGCTAAATTCGGTGTTTGGGGAGCACCATGCGCTTCCCACGCAAGCCGGGCTTTATCGCTGGCCCTACGGATCAATTCATCGTACATGTCGATGCCGATAAAATTAATATGCGGATTACGGACGCTCATATCGCTGATGAAGCGGCCCTTCCCCATGCCCAGCTCCACATAAATCGGCTTGTCATTGCCGAAGAAATCACGCCAGCGCCCCTTGAGCGGTGCCGCATCCAGAACAACCAGCTCCGGCTGCGCTTCTAAACTTTCAAGAATTCCTTTTCTGCCTCTTAGACGCATGTTTGATTGACTCCTTCACGTAACATAAAAATAAGCTAGTCCTTATTGTGCCGAACATCGGGCAAATTGTAAAGCAGCCTTCGGCAGACAAATAAAAAACAAAAAGCCGAAGGCGCTTCATGCACCTGTCGGCTTATGGAATGTAAATTTGGTGAAGTTAATTCAGCAGTTGGTCCGGCTGGCTTTGGCCTGCATCTAATACTTCATTCAGTTTCTTGCGAGCGGATACTTCAATATTATGGTTTCCGTAGAAACGGATGCCGGCAAGTGCCATAAGTTCTTTTCTCGTTAATTCAACCGTTACTTTCTCGTCCCCTTGGGGAATCTTAACTTGTGTGTTCATCTCTCATCACCTCTTGGTTTTATTTAAAACCTTTTCCAGCAATTGACCTGCTATGACAAGTGATTGGAATATGATACATGTAATGTTTAAACCTTGATCTTTCGCTGTTTCCTACTCTTTTAATATAACACCTTATGTTAGGTATTGCAAGCCTATTTTGAAAATATTTCTCGGAAAATTTCCAGTTCATTCGACATCCATCAGACGTCAAAATCAATTGATTTCCATAAGATTCTGGGTAGAATAATGGCGTTTCCAAGCAATTTTCGTTATGATTAACTTTAACACCGTACAAGCGATTTTAAAGCAAGAGGAGCACTTAAGATGCCGGTAGAACCACGAACTGATTTCGTTTCTATAGAACCTATCCTGTGGAACGACAAGAGATTTCATACATGGAATTACGAAATGCGGGAGCAATTCGGCGGGAAAGTCTTTAAAGTCATGCTGGATGCAGGCTTTACTTGTCCCAACCGCGACGGCTCGATTGCCGCCGGGGGCTGCACCTTCTGCAGTGCGCGGGGGTCAGGAGATTTTGCAGGCAGCCGCCGGGATGATTTGGTGACCCAATTCAATAACATCCGGGACCTGCAGCATCAAAAATGGCCGGATGCACGGTACATTGGGTATTTTCAAGCCTACACCAACACTTATGCCCCGGTAGAAGAGCTGCGGGAATACTACGAAGCAATTCTCATCCAGCCGGGTGTAGTAGGATTATCTATTGCCACCCGTCCCGACTGCCTGCCCGATGATGTCGTTGATTACCTGGCCGAGCTGAACGAGCGCACCTATCTGTGGATTGAGATGGGGCTGCAAACCGTTCACGAGTCGACCTCAACCCTGATTAACCGTGCGCATGATACCGCATGCTACATCGATGCGGTCAAGCGGCTCCGGGCCCGCGGCATTCGCGTATGCGCGCATATCATCTACGGCCTGCCTCAAGAAACGCATGAAATGATGCTCGAAACCGGCAAAGCTGTCGCTGCCATGGATATCCAGGGTATTAAGATCCATCTTCTCCATCTCATGCGCAAAACACCGATGGTTAAACAGTACGAGGCCGGCCTGCTTCGTTTCCTCGATCAGGACGAGTATGTGAAGCTCATTGGAGACACGCTGGAAATTCTCCCTCCCGATATGATCGTCCACCGGTTAACCGGCGATGCTCCGCGTGATTTGCTCATTGGGCCGATGTGGAGCTTGAAGAAGTGGGAAGTGCTCAACGCTATTGATGATGAACTGCGCCGCCGGAACACCTGGCAAGGCCGGCTGTGGGAGGCTCGGTAAATGGGTTTCCTATCCGTACTCAGCATGGCTCATAAGCTTATCAAGGAGCGTGTCTCGCCAGGCGATCTGGTGGTTGACGCTACCTGCGGCAACGGAGTCGATACGCTGATGCTGGCTGAGCTTACCGGTCCGCGCGGCTGCGTCTACGCCTTCGACATTCAAGAGCAGGCGTTGGAGCGAACACGCGACCGGCTTGCCGCTGCATTTGGCGATGATTCAGCTGCGGAAAGCCCGTCCCATATTGAGGGGAATGGGAGCGCCGCGAAACAGAAGCGAAAGCCGGAAGTGCATTTGGTACTTGACAGTCATGAAGCGATGGCTAATCATATACCTGTTGGTTCACATGGCCGTGCAGCTGCGGTTATGTTCAACTTAGGCTATCTGCCAGGCGCCGATCAGACGGTTATCACGAAGCCGGAAACGACAATAGCAGCACTTGATTCGGCTGTTCGTCTCCTTCGCATAGGCGGCATTATTACTGTCGTCTTATATCCGGGGCACTCCGGCGGCGACACGGAGACTCGCGAAGTCGAGCAGTGGGCATCCTCTTTATCCGTGCAGGATTGCCAATCTGTTATCTACCGGATGGCGCAAAGAGCAGATGCCCCTTATTTGATTGCCATTGAAAAAAAGGTTCACCTTGCACCTTGAGCAAGTTTATTAAATAATAAGAAGTTAATTTGAGGAGGATGTTAAGATGGGCGTACGCAAGCTGGAGCATGTTGGAATCATGGTTAAGAATCTGGAGAAGTCAATTGCTTTTTATACGGATGTTGTTGGTCTGACTTACTTATACACCCTGCCTCATACCAATGGGATCATTCGTCTTGCTTTCCTGGCCGGAGCAGAAGCGCGCGAATCCGAAATCGAGCTGATTGAAGGTTATGACGGTGAGCTTCCAGCTGAGGGCCGCACCCATCATGTCGCTTTTACTGTTGACGATGTAGAAGCCGAATTTACCCGTATTAAGGGACTTGGCGTTCCGCTGCGCGACACCGAAATTACAACACTGCCTAACGGCGCCCGCTATTTCTTCTTCTACGGCCCGGACGGTGAGTTTCTGGAAATGTTCCAGCCTGCTTCTAAGTAACAACCGGTTTCCACTGCTTCATTAACCACTACATAGATATAAGGAGATTACCATAATGACTAAAGCATACCCGCTTCAATTTCAACCGGAAATGAAAGAACGCATCTGGGGTGGACGAGCGCTCGAGCAGTTCGGCCTTACACTTCCAGAAGGATCAATCGGTGAGGGCTGGATGATCGGCGATCACCCGAACGGTACGACAAAAGTAATGAACGGGGAGCTTGCCGGACTTGGACTTGATGACATCCGCGAGCGTTATGGCCGTGAATTCTTCGGTACGAAGGGCTTTTCCGAGGAAGGGCGTTTCCCGCTTCTTATTAAATTACTCGATTGTAACGATGACCTGTCGATCCAAGTACATCCGACTGATTCCTATGAAGGCCTTCCAAAAGGAGAGCTTGGCAAGACTGAAATGTGGTATGTTCTTGATGCTGAGCCGGGTGCCAAGATCATCTACGGACTTAAGGAAGGCGTTGACCGCGCTGCGCTTGCTGCTGCCATTGAAGAGGGCCGCGTTATGGATACGCTGCAGGAAGTGCCGGTTGCAGCCGGAGATGCTTTCTACATCCCTGCAGGCACCGTTCATGCGCTGTGCGCCGGTGTCGTGGTTGCGGAAATTCAACAGAACTCCGATACGACTTACCGGGTGTTCGATTATAACCGCCCTGGACTCGACGGCAAGCTCCGCGAGCTGCACGTAGAGGATTCACTCAACGTAACCGCTTATGAAGGCGCTGGAGCAAGCCGCATGAAGACCGATAATATCGGTGATAATGAATGGCTTCAAATTGCGGAATCCCCCTATTTTATCGTGGAAAAAGGGCTCGTTCGCGCGCCTTGGAAGCTGTCGACAGCGCCTGAGAGCTTCGTCATTCTCGTTATCGCTGAAGGAACAGGCTCACTGAGCTGGGACGGCGGCAAGCTGGAACTCAAAGCCGGCGAATGTTTCCTGCTTCCTGCAAGCCTTGGCGCTTATGAGCTGGACGGGAATTTGACTGTGCTGCGCAGTGTAACGCCTTAATCGTTGTCGTAATCGCAGGAGACATTCGGCCATGACCTGGCCGGTCAGATGAATGAAGGCCGAAGTTGATGATCCAATAACGATTCTCACTTCGCGATTCGCAGCCAGTCTTGGCAGGCACCATGGCGGCTTTTCCGGAGAGCTTTGCTCCCGGTACCAGCCGCTAGGGTGCCTGCCATTTTTTCTGCATCTCCCGTCAACTCCTCATTGCAGCGCGCTCAGATCGATACGCGTTGGATCCGCTCTCCTCCCGCCCTTCCGGGCTTTGAAATTGAACTCCCGGATTTACGACGGCCGTATACGAATTTTCACTTGCAGACAGAGCATAATACGAGCTGCCCAGACTGCAGGTAATAAGCGCAGCAAGCAGCGCGGCTTTCTTCCGGATCCAAACTGCATGAACGTACCAATCCTCCCTTTCATACATTCCGAATGCAAAAAAACATGCCCCGCATGCAGGACATGTAATAAGCAGCCAAAAGCGCAGCAGCCGCCATTATTGAGAATTGCTTCCTGCGCTTATATAACTTCCCCCCGCTTGCGGAGAACCATATACAGAATAAGGCAGCAGGCCGAGCAAAGGAGCGCCAGCAGGGCGATGAATTCGTATCCGGCCTGAAGACCGAGGATCTGTCCCTCGTTCGCGCCTCGCCCTTGGAACAGGCTGTGCACGAAATCGATCATATATCCGATGAAGAGATTGCCCACGACGCTGGCAATGCCCATGAGCGTGACGGTGAAGGTAATCGCCGTGTCCGTCCCCTTGGGGTAGCGCTTGGCTATCATCGCCATAATCGTCGGATAGATCGGCGCAATGCCCGCGCCCGCAATGGCGAACAGAATTGCTCCCTTCTCGCCGATTGCAATTGCCGCCAGACTGCAAATTCCGGAGAATGCGGCGAAAATCATTACCGATAGCGTATACCCGATCCGGTCGGTGACAGGACCGAGGAACAACCGGGCCAGCGTGAAGAAGAGGAAGAAGGCGGACAGCATCCCGGAGGCATCCGACATGCTCCAGCCGTATGCTTTCTCCAGAAAATTGACCAGCCAGCTTCCCACGGCAAGCTCAGACACGACCCCGAATGATAATATGAAGACGATCAGCCATGCAATAGGATCGCGAATGAGCTTTCTGTATGAAATATGCTCGGACGGTTCGTGCATCTCTTCCGGGAACTTGCCCCAAAGCGAAGGGATGATCGGCAGAATGGCGAGGGACAGCATGATCAGGTACATCCCCCGCCAGCCCAATTCCCCGCCCGGTCCATGCCAGCCCATCATGGATGCGGCGATTAGCGGCGCGACAATCGAGCTCAGCCCATAGAAGAAATGCGCCAGATTCATCATCGTTCCCGTGTTTTTGGTGAAAATCCGGGCTGCCATGATGGCGAGTCCGATCTCCAGCATGCCGTTGCCGATATACATGAGGAAGTAGGATGCGGACAGGAATCCGTAGCCCTGCGCCGCGTACATGAGTACCCCGGCGATCGTCATGGAGGCAAATGCCGTGATGCCGGTCCATTTGATGCCGATTCGTTTGGATAATGCGGATGTGAACGTGCAGGCAGCCAGATAGCCAAGAGAGTTCAGCGCGAGCAGCATGCCAAGCTGCCCTTCGTCTAAGCTGAAGTCGGCCTGCATCCTTGGAATCGCGGGGCCTTTAATATTTTCGGAGAAACCGAAGATCAGGAACCCTCCGAAAACGACGAACAGCAATAGAATATCATTGAGCCTGAGCCGGGTCCGTGTATTGGATTTGTGCATGGAATTGTGCATGAATTTGTTCCTCTTTGTATGAATTTGCGCCCCCTGAAGTCCACGGAACTCCCTACATTTTCCTCTCATCCGGACTCGTTTGTCAACTCCTTTATCCATTCAACTCCGCAGCCGCTTTGTCAGCGGGGGCTTCTCTATTCGAATCCCTCCTGGCATGAATCCTATTTCGTCAGCTGGAGCGTATCATTAAGGTTTGTATCAGCCTATTCTATCCATCGATCAGTCCAAGAAACGAAGGGAATTCTCCACATTGGACTGCATGATTTCCTCAGCCAACAGACGGTTAGGGAATCCCCGCTGCATAAGCTTCAAGCCTCCTGCCGATAAGGATAAATGATGGCAGAGCTTATACATCCGCATCCGATCCTCATCAAGATCAGCCCGATCCAGATAATGCCTGTAGTTATCAAACCGAAATTCCATGAAGCTGTGTTCATGCTCCACATCAAAGAACATCGCACCTTCAATATCGATGATATACGGCTCCAGCTTGTCGTTCACCAGAACGTGGTCAGGCCCCAGTTCCGAATGAATAAAACCGTAATCGCTGCGCGGTGTAAGAGCGGCTGCGAATCCATCCAGCAGTCGCGTCAGCCTCATTCGGTTCCGCGCTAAACAATCCTCGTAAAGACTTGCATACCGAAGCTGCTCAATCGCATTTTCATAAATTTCCGTATGGCAAGACTCCGAATAACCCCCAGCACTCCTGCCTGCCTTTCCCCAAAGCTGTCTCCTGCTGTCATGCATCCGCATGAGCTGATCTCTGAAAGGAATGAATATCTGGTCCTGGACGCTTCGTTCTGCTGTAAAATAAGAACTCAAATAGTCTCCCTGTATATACTCTACAAAAGCGAAATCATTCGCATATACCGACCGTTCCTTATTCATATAATAGAGCGCAGGTGTCTTGATTCCCTGCTGGAGCAGGAAGCGGTTATTATTCTCGAACAGCTCAGCGCCGAAGGATTCCTGATGATCCGAAGCGGCTTGTATTTCCTCTTGAAAGTAATTGTTCGCCATATCCCAGATGTACAGCACGAACTGAAATCCATCCTCGCACGTCACTCTGAATACCGTTTTCTGGGCACCGCCGTGAAAGTTTGACAAGCTTGCGATCCGATGCGATCTGCCAAACGCATCCTGCATGCATTGCGACAAATAATTGCGCTCAATTGGACAACCTTCATTCCTTACCATTGCCTTCAACTCCATTCATCAGATTCGTTTCTGGTCTAATTTACAGGGAAAACCAATAAAAATATAGACTGTTTCTGAACGCTCTGGTATGATGTTGAATTAGGTCTTGATAAAATTCGGCATACAAAGAAGCTGGCAGACGCCATGTCTGCCAGCTTCTTGTCGCGTGTGCGCTTCCTATGCAATGGCTGCCTTAGTCAAGGAATTGAAACACAAAAAACCCGGCCTGGCTCCGGGTGCGCATAGCCCGCGTTTCTCGCATGGCTGCTCCGGGAGCATCTCTCCGGCTTTTGTCCAATTCTCCAAATCTTCACTCTTCGCAATTCCGATTGCCCAGCCATCTTCCTCGCGGCTGTCATGATAGGGCGGAATGGAATAATAAATATAATAAACGCCTTCAAATCGCACGACAGCCGGATCCTTAGCATATGCTCTTCCTCTGCTCGTATCGGCAAACTTCACTATTACAGCCTCCTTATCGCTCATATGGAAACGGCTGGAAGGACCATCCGCTGCTCAAAAGTATTGGCGAGTGCCGGTAAGAGGGTAAATAGTCATTTTACCGGATCGTCATTATTCACTATTTCAGCCCATCATCACTGAGCAGCATAAGAAGCAGACCGCAAGCACGCCTGGCGATTTCATATATTCATCGTATCGAACCCTCATTACGTTTATGAATCCAAGGATCTATGCAAAAAGAGAATGCCCTCAGGTTAGTTGATAACCTGTACGGACATTCTCTGCTTGTTCATTCGCTATGACTTATCGCAAAATGGCTTCAATCTGTCCAAGCTCATCGCTTGAGAACGCCAGATTATTCAGCGCTGCAACATTATCCTCTATTTGACTGACACGGCTGGCACCGATCAGCGCCGACGTTACGCGACCGCCGCGGAGTACCCATGCCAGAGACATTTGGGCGAGGGATTGACCGCGCTCTGCAGCGATGGCATTGAGCTTCTGCAATTGCGCAACCCGCTCCGGCGTCACGGCTTTTTCATTCAAGGCGCCAGTAGCACTTGCTGCACGCGAATCAGAAGGAATACCGCCCAAATATTTGTTCGTCAGCAAACCCTGTGCAAGCGGACAGAATGCAATGCTGCCTACTCCGTTCTCTTCAAGCACATCCTGCAATCCGCCTTCAATCCAGCGGTCGAACATGTTGTAGCTCGGCTGATGAATGACTAGCGGTGTGCCAAGACGCTTCATAATGGCAATTGCTTCTGCAGTTTGAGCAGCACTGTAGCTGGAAATACCGACATACAGAGCTTTACCGGAACGCACCATATGATCAAGCGCGCCCATGGTTTCTTCAAGCGGTGTTTCCGGATCCGGACGGTGTGAATAGAAAATATCGACATAATCAATATTCATCCGTTTCAGACTTTGCTCCAGACTTGCAATCAGATATTTGCGCGAACCCCATTCACCGTAAGGTCCCGGCCACATATAGTAGCCCGCTTTAGAGGAAATAATCAACTCATCCCGGTACGGTTTGAAATCGGTCGTCATGATGCGGCCGAACATTTCTTCCGCAGAGCCGGCTGGCGGTCCATAGTTATTAGCCAGATCAAAATGGGTAATGCCCAGATCAAATGCACGATGGAGCATGGCGCGGCCGTTCTCGAATGTGTCCACTCCGCCAAAATTATGCCATAATCCAAGTGAAATCGCAGGCAACTTCAAGCCTGATTTTCCTGTTCGATTGTACGTCATCGACGCATAGCGCTCGTTATTTGCTGCATATACCAAGTCTATCGCTCCCTTATCCGCTAATGATGAAACCTCTTTCATTCTACACTAATGTCCAAAATAGCTCAAGAATGTTCGGCTTTAACCAGTGTGAGCATGAACGGCTTAGCAGCCGTGACATCCTCTTTGCCGCCGCCGTTATAGATCACAATCAGCAGTGTTTCCTTATCCAAGGACACGATGCCTTCCTGTAAATACAGATTCAGGTCAAATGGAAGCAGCTCGATTACCGCGTGCTTCTGCAGCTCTCTCTCGACGAGGCCCAGTGCCGCGAATGCCTCGGATACTTCCTCCGGACGCTGTGCCAGCCGCTGCATCCAGCCGCCCCAGGCCGACTTGTCCATCGTGAAGTCCCACCACAGCTTGCGCGGCTTGAACTTATGTCCCAGGAAATAATCCAGCTTCATCAAGCCAAGCGCGACATCCGGCTGCCAGTCGAGACCTTCCTGCTTCGCCCGCTGCGCATGCGCTTCCGATAAGAAGGACCACAGCCTTGAGAACAGATCCTCCAGCTGATGGCCGATCTTCTGCCAGCCCCGGCCTTCCCAGAAGTCACCGAACTGCTGGAAGAAGTCGAATGGCGATGTGAAAGCTCTCTCCACCAAATAAAGCAGTGCATGATCCATCCGGTGGGCATTCCAATATTTCTCCAGAACATCCTCTACCCGCTTGATCCGGACAATGTCCGAGAAAGGCAATATATCGTTACCTAGAATTTCATACGGCGCGCGATCCATATAGATGTACCCGTGCTTGTCCGCATCATTACGCATGCCTGTTCCCCGGAGCATCTTCAGAAACCCGAGCTGCAGCTCCTCTGGACGAAGGGCAAATACATCATTGAACGTTTTACGGAAGGAGTCGTAATTCTCATGCGGCAGACCGGCAATCAAATCGAGATGCTGATCGATCTTGCCGCTCTCCTTCACCTTCATGACGGTACGGGTGAGCTTCGTGAAATTCTGGCGGCGCTGCACGGCTTCATTCGTGATATCATTCGTTGATTGTACGCCGATCTCAAACCGGAACACACCCGGCGGCGCATTCTCGGACAAGTAATCAAGCACTTCCGGACGCATAATATCAGCCGTGATTTCGAACTGGAATACGCAGCCGCGGTGGTTCTCGATCAGAAATTGGAACATCTCCAGCGCATAGTCCCGCTTAATGTTAAACGTTCGGTCCACGAACTTAATCAGCTTCGCTCCCGAATCGATCAGGTACAGCAGGTCCGCCTTCGTCCGTTCGATATCGAAGTAACGGACGCCGACCTCGATGCTCGACAAACAGAATTGGCAGCTGAATGGACATCCCCGGCTGGTCTCGAAGTAGGTTACCCGGCTCCCGAGATGCGGAATATCCTCCGGGAATCGGTGCGGTGACGGAAGCGACGCCAGGCTCGGTTTCGGTCTTGGCGGATTCACGATAATCTCAATCTCGCCATTTGCCCGCTCCTTCCGGTAAGCAAGCCCGAAGACCATATGAAGCTTGCAGCTGTCCCGGAGCTCTGTCAGCAGGTGATGGAAGGTCTCTTCGCCTTCGCCAACGACAATGTAATCCACCTGGGGCAGCCGCTCCATCCAAAACGCCGTATCGTAGCTGACCTCCGGTCCGCCGAGAACAATACGCAGCGACGGTTTGATTTTTCTGAGCATATCGATGACTGTGATCGTCTCTTCAATATTCCAGATATAACAGGAGAACCCGACAACCTCCGGATCGCGCGCGAAAATATCGGCTACGATGTTCATAACGGGATCTTTAATGGTGTATTCAGCAATATCGATGTCAAACTCATGCTGGCTGAAGGCCTTCAGGCAGCGCAGCGCGAGCGAGGTATGGATATATTTGGCGTTCAATGTTGACAGGACAACTTTCATCTGGTTCAATCCCTCATTTGTCTTTCTTAATGACTACTATTGTAACGAATATCGGACAAAAAAAGAAGGGCGCCCCGGCGGAACAGCTTGTGCTGCTTACCTGAGGAGACCCCTCTTGAAGATTTAAGTACGGACCTTCACAATCATTTTCTCTTTGCCCTGCATATCGATGACTGGGTAACGAACCCGATAAGTGCCGTCCCCAATAGCTGTTACTTCTCCCGGCGCGTAGCCGCGGGGTTCAAAGCTGAACACCTGATCATAATAGACCGTCAGCTGAATGGTGTCTTTGGGCAGCCTCTTCGTCAGTTCATAGCCTGTATTAATTGCCCAGTAGCGAAGGTCATCATTGGAGCTGTTGCCATAGACCATATAGAAAGCAGGATCGATGACGGCGCTGATAACGAGCCATCCCTTCGAATCACGCGTAACCTCAAAGCGCTTGAGCTCTGTCGTGCCCTGTGAGGTCTGTATCTCAGCGAAGTGCTTCTCCAGTAAACTGCGAATCTCATCCGTAGATGCTCCTTCAAGAGAATCAGGCAGATCGCTAGGCAGGAATTCAATCTTCTCCGCCGGCTCATCTTCAATTTGATAGATCAGCGAATAGATGTTGTTTACGGAAACTGCAAAATTCAAGTCAGCATTCGTAGAGTCGACCCCTGATGAGGTGATGCCGATCAACTCTCCCTGATCATTAAACAGCCCTCCGCCGGAGCTTCCATGATCGATAGGAACGCTGATTTGATAGGTCTGATTACCATCATTAAGGATATTGCTGATAATTCCTTCGGAAGCTGTATTCTGTAAGCCAAGCGGACTTCCAATCGCTACGACATGCTCCCCTTTGCGGGCAGAAACACCGATCGTTACCGGCTCCACATTAAGCGGTGACTTCGTCTGAATAACCGCTAAATCGGAATCCTCGTCATAGCCCACAATACCTTGGATTTCGATTGTTTTACCGTTAAGCAGGACTACATTTCCTTCGGAAGCCCCCTGCATGACATGAAAATTGGTCAGAATTTGGTTCTTATCGATGATAACGCCGCTTCCCTGCGCTATATCTGTGTTGATCATAACGACCTTGTCATCGTTTAAATCTATATTTTCCCGGGTTGTGAGCGCAGCCTCTTCCGCCAGCTTCTCGGCTAATGCCGCTTGGGCCGCTTCTTTCTCCTGTGCTTGCTTGAGCAGAGCTTCCGCTGAAGTGATGCGGACCGTATGCGCCGCATCCACTTGAACATCAGCGCCAAGCGCTTCCGCTACAAAACGCAGCGGCACCATCGTGCTGCCATGAATTTGCTGAGGCGGCAGAGCAAGCTTGACTGCTTTGCTGTTCTTATACGCCTGGCTTGATCCAAGCTGCAGTGTAACCGTCGTATTACCCTTAACAGCAAATATCGTGCGGGTCGCAGGCTCCCACGTAACGGCAGCCTTAAGTGCAGTGAAAATCGTACGCATAGGCACGACGGTGGTGCCCTTCAGCATGACAGGCGCAGGTGTTAATGCAAGCTTCTTCCCGTCAATGAATACTGAAATGCGGTCTGTCTGTGCAGCGGATACCGCAGCCTTTGGTGCTGCAGCGGCAGTTTGGTCCGTCAATCCTGGCAGAGGAGCAGCTAGAAGTCCGGCAGCTAATACGGATAAGAGCAGTTTATGCTTCAACTTCGACTTCAATTTCACGCCTCTTTTCTCCAGTAATCTCCTAATCTCTCAGACGTTATCGTAACACCCGCTATCTCTTTTGTCTATGATAATTGATTTGCTAGAATCGCGTGTGAAGCCGCCATGAAATTAACGTAAAACCCCGCCATTACAGCTCCTGCTGCTTAAATTCGGTAGGCGTAAGCCCCGTCTCTTCTTTGAAATTTCTGGAAAAATAATGAATGCTGGCATAGCCGAGCTTCGATGCAATATTCTCCGCTTTCTCCCCGCTTAACAAATAGTATTTGGCCTTGCGGATCCGTTCGGAAATGAGATATTGCTTGGGACTTGCGCCCGTGCATTTGCGAAATAAAGATGAGAAATAGATGACATGATAGCCGCAGAGGGCGGCAAGCTCGGGAATCGTCCAGTTCTTCTCCGGCTGCCCGCTGATTGCGCGAAGCGCCGGGTCGATCTTCATCCGCTCTATAGAATGGGGACGCGATGCTAAGCGATCTCTGACGATGCCCGCTATTAATTCGGTCAACAGAGCGCGCAGCACGATGGCATAGCCGGGCTGCTCATTCAAGTATTCATTCACAATACGCATCAAATAAGGCTCTATAACCGCCGCAGGGAACACCGGAGGAATATGCAGGGACTCCTGACCCGGAATATCGAGATAATAGTCCGTCCGGACATGACGGAGCAGCTCATCTTCGCTGCAGGGCTCGATTTTATAGGCGGGATGCTCAGGCACCGGTGACGAATGCTGCCAAAGAAAATGAAGGCTGAAATAAACAACCGGCTTCTTAATAACCAGCTTGTGAGGGATCTGAGGCCCATAGAACGTACAATCTCCGGGGCCTAGATGAAAGTGCTGCTGGCCATACCAAACCTCCGCTTCACCTGAGACCACATAGAAGATCTGGTAATCCGGTATCCTCCTCGGCCCCCATGCCGTGCCAATGTCCGCTTCCGTATATCCGATGAAATTAACTGTTGGCTGAAGCTCGTAGATCGCTCCCAATCGATGGCTGTTCAATGCGTGGACATCTCCCTTGTCGAAGCGCGAATAATAATTGAAAAGTGCAACACCCTGTTGCGTTAATGTAAATACCGCGGCTTGGTTCTCGATTATGATAGCTTTAGCAAATAAAATTAAAGCAAAGAGGTGTCAACTATGTTAAGTCAAGCACAAGTAGACGAATTTGAAAACAACGGATTTTTAAAGGGCAGTGTCGTGCTAAGCGAGGAAGAAGTGGAAGCGCTCCGTGAAGAGCTCGATCTTGTCATGGCAGGCCAATCGGTTAAGAAGCCTGTGCTAAACCGAGATATGCTTAATGAGGATTCTCCTTACGATAATATGAAAATGACCGTCAGCTCCACGGTTGTGCAGATCGTCAATATTTGGATGGCCAGCGACCTGTATCTGAAGCATGCAGCCAACCGGACGATCTGCGAGGAAATCGCGCAATTATCGCATACCGACACCCTGCGGATCTGGCATGATCAGATTCAATATAAACCGCCTGTAACCGGCGGACCGACGGCTTGGCATCAGGATCATCCGCTGTGGCCGATCATTCAGCCGTCCGATCTTGTCAGCGCATGGGTAGCGCTTGATGATGCCGTTATTGAGAACGGATGCATGTGGATGGTGCCGGGCAGCCATAAATGGGGCAATCATCAGCGGTATTTGTCGAGCACGAAGGACTTTAAACCTCTCCACAAACAGCCGGAAATGCTCCCTAACCATGCCAATGTCGAAGCGGTGCCCTTCGAAATCAAGAAAGGCCAAGTCGGCTATCATCACTGCCTCACTTGGCATGGCAGCCCGCATAACCGCTCCGAGATGAAACGCCGGGCGATCGCGGTTCACTATATGCCGGGTCATACCAGATATGAGCCCGTTGGCGGCCATGCGATGCTGCCCTATGTCACAGTGGAGCCGGGCCAGCTGCTGACTGGCGCACATTTTCCGGTTGTCTACCAGAAGTAGAGCCGCCATAAGCCGAGACGAGAAAGAAGCCGAATTCCCTTACGGGAGGGAACCGGCTTCTTTCTCGTTCTATGTGCGACCATGAAGATTCCCAAAAATACATCGCCGGCTCTGTCGGATCAACGGTATCTGCCCGGATGGTCAAGCGGAGAGCTTGGCTTGTCAGTCCCATCACATCGCTGAGCGAATACTGCTGTCGATTCGTGTAGGTCAGTACCTCGCTCCACTCTTGTACGTAATCCCGAAGACGGATACGTTTGCGTTACTCACTCACCTTATGTCTGGCCCGGGATAAGGATTGGAACTCCCCAATTCTGTGCTGCCTGTTAGACGGCTTATTCATATAGATGCATCAAATTCACGAAATTTGAGCACCAAATGACCATTTAACGATTTTATTAATTACTCCCTATATTTTCATCATTTCCCATTCATCCCCTTCTTCATATCCCTTCATCTTGAGATGCCCGGCAAGGTTCGGGGGCCGCGATGAACAGGGAGGCTCATAGCTTTTGGCAGGCAGTTCATGCTAATATGAAGGGTAACTTGAATAGGACGGTGTATGTAAGAAATGGATAAACGAAGAACAGATACAAGACGTCAGCCGAGCGGCAAACAGAGCCTGCCAGGACGGAGAACAGCTACGGGCAAACCCGCGCAGAAGCCCCCCGTGAAAGGAACTATGAAGGCATCAGCATCAAATCGCCAAACTCGTGAATCTGCGGCCAAAGTGTTTCCTGTCACGGAACCGGCGGAGCTCCTGCCTTTCCTGTTAAAGAACGTCACGAATGCAGGGCGGAATTCAATCAAGTCGATGCTCAGCCGCGGACAAATCGCTGTCAACGGCAAGCCGGAAACCGCTTATAATTATCAGCTGCAGACCGGACAGACGGTTACGCTCTCCAAAGAAAAAGTAATCGAAGCTCCTCCGCTGATCGGACTGTCTATTCTTCATGAGGACGAGCATCTGCTGGTTGTTGTGAAGGATGCGGGCTTGCTCTCCATTGCCTCTGATAAAGAAACGGATCTGACTGCTTACCGGCAGCTAACTGCACATGTTCGTGCAGACGGCAACGAGTTCAACCGGATTTTTGTCGTTCATCGGCTGGATCGGGATACTTCCGGGGTCATGATGTTCGCCAAGAGCGAAGAAGTACAGCAGCTGCTGCAAAATTCATGGCAGGAAACCGTGAAGGAGCGCACCTATGTGGCGCTTGTAGAGGGGATGCTGAAGAAGCCGGAGGGAACGATCTCATCCTGGCTGAAGGAAAGCAAAACGCTCAAGATGTACTCCAGCCATTACCCTAACGATGGGCTGCATGCTGTAACCCATTATAAAGTCATTCAATCGAATCGCAATTTCTCTCTGCTTGAGGTGTCGCTGGAGACGGGGCGCAAAAACCAGATTCGTGTTCATATGGAGGACATCGGCCATCCGATTGTCAACGACAAGAAATATGGTTCCAAATCACGTGCCATTAACCGGCTCGGGCTGCATGCGCGGGTTCTAAGCTTTGTTCATCCGAAAACAGGGGCTCTTCTTAGGTTCGAGACTGAAATTCCAAAAATGTTCCTGAATCCGTTCCGCGAGGGATTCACGGCAAAATAGGAGGAAATCTAGAACATGTCGAAGGCAGATAATATGCTCGCTATCCTCTGGCTGCTCAAAAGCGAGAAGAAGATGACCGCCAAACAGCTCTCCGACGAACTAGAGATCCATATTCGCACGGTATACCGTTATATTGATGCACTGTGCGCCAGCGGGGTACCGATCGTCTCCGATTCCGGCCATAACGGAGGCTACAGTCTGCTGCATAACTTTACGAAAGCGCCGCTGTTCTTTGACTTAAATGAACAAAAGGCGCTTATCCATGCAGCCAAGTTCGCCCAAGAGGCCGGGTATCCCTTCGGCGATGCCTTGAGCCAGGCGATTACGAAGCTAAAAACCTATACGAATAAAGAGCAGCTAAGCCAGATCAACCGTCATGAGGCCCATTTTGACGTGATTAATCCATCCAAAAACTCCGTTCATGAGTCTGTCCTACAGGTGCTGGAAGTATCGGTTGCCAACGCCTGCACCTTGCAAATGGATTATCAGAAGGGCAATAGCGAGCATGTTCAAACACGAAGGATCGACCCCTATGGTCTTGTCTATTGGAAAGGAAACTGGTACATCACAGCTTATTGCCATCTCCGCGAGGAAATTCGCAGCTTTCGTGTGGACCGCATTCATGTTTTATACCGGACAGAGCTCCAGTTCGAACGGCCGCCGGAATTTAACGCCCGCGAGCACTTTCTGAACATGCTTTTGCCTGATGAGGAGCAAATGGAGGATATGGTTTCCGTCCGCATTCAGGCCAGACCCCGAATTATTAATTATTTGGCCGATCATTGGCTGTTCAATCAATCCATCGTTGAACAAACTGAGGATACGCTTCATATCAAAATGCATGAATCCACTCTTCATGACTTTGCTCCTTATACGCTCCTGTCTTACGGCCAGCAGCTGCAAATACTCGAGCCGCTTTCGCTGCGGGAGCGCCTGTCCTGCATCGCAGCTGAACTGTATGAACACTATCGAACCGTCTAGCAATGGCTAAATAGCCGCTGCCGGATTAATATTGACCCGCTAAATAGGCATCTATTTGCTGACCAGGCAGCAGGACGGAATCCCCATGGCAAATTTCAAGACGTTTGGGCTGCAGCTTTCGTACAATTACACTGCTTGCAACAGCTTCCTTCATATCATGCGTAAACATCTTCATAGGCTTGCGCAGCTGACCTTTCTTCGAGGTAAATAAATCCCCGGCAAGCATCACTTGATCCTGCTCATGATAATACACAACATGGCCGGGGGAATGCCCCGGTGTAAGATAGGGCTTCAGGCTCCCGATTAATGCAAGCTCTCCTGAGGCTTCCTCTTGGAGCGGTTTGGCTAAACCCGGCTCGATGGAGGGCTGTGCCTTCTTACGGCCTGGATAAGGCAATTTCCCTTCCGCATAAGGAATTTCAATACGGTGGGCGTAGACTGGAACGGAACGCTGCTTCAAGATTCCTTTAATCGCTCCTGTATGATCAGAATGGCCATGAGTAAGCATAATCGCCTTCAGCGGACCTGCTTCCAGCTTATCGATGAAAGCTAATATTCCCTTCGTCATGAGTCCAATCCCCGTATCCACAAGAACAACGCCGTCCTCTTCCACGACAACCCATACATGAATCGGGATGATCAGCCATGTTTTAAGACTCCAAATATGCTTAGACAATTGTTTAACTTTCATCTCTATCAGCTCCGTTTCTTGTTTATAACCGTTGGTTACTAACCGTTGGTTACAATATAACCAAGATAAAAACATATGTCAATAGTTTTTACTTAACACCGTTAGGGGAAATTATCGATCCCGGCTTATCTCCAACTTCCGCCGACGGGATTAATCGGGATCTGCCTTCAGACGCATTAAGTTGCGAAATTGTAAAGAAAAAGGAGTATAGAGGAGAAAATTGATAAAAAGTGAGCCTTTCTGCTTATTTTTTGATTATTCTGAATATTTACAAAATACATAGAATGCCTGTACACTTAGGTCATATCATTCAGAGCAAAGCAGTAAGCAGTAAGCAGTACGCACTGGATGATTATCAGGAAATGATTGGAAAACTATACCGAGAGGGGATAGTCCAATGAAGCAGGTAAGCGAAGTATGTCCTATCATTAATTTGGGAAGGAGTAAGCAGGATTAGGTTCATTGCTTACAGGACATGCGGGGCCCAGCAAAGCGGATAACGTCGATCACTAGGTGTAGGTTAATCAAAGAAACTGTAAGAACAGTTAATCAATAGCAACGGAAGTTGTTGAATGGAGTGCAGTACCAATTGAATACGTTTGAGAAGATTCGGTAGGGATTCTGGTTGTCAACTGACAAGCGGGATCCCTATTATTATGCGCGGAAATAGATATCCGGTCTTATTGACTGTTGACATCGCCAATTAAATTAGATTAATATTTAATTAGATATATATCAAATTTAAATGCAGGCAGGTGAATCTCCATCCATGATGCAATTGGATAAAATCGTGAATTACCATAAAGCTTTAGCCGATCCGACGCGTGTCCGGCTGTTGGTTTTATTAGCCGAGGGTGAATTAACCGGACAGACGCTTGCAGAGAAGCTGTGCCTCTCCCCCGCTACGATTACCCACCATGCGTCGAAGCTCAGAGCAGTTAGTCTGATTCATGAACGGCGGGATAAGAATGCCATTTACTTCTCACTGGACCGGTACTTTCTGAAGCAGTATGCCGCTGCTCTTCAGGATTTGATCGAAGGACAAAGTGAAGAAACAAGGGAGCCCCATACCATGGACGAGAAGAACGCAAAATTAAAACAATCCGTGCTTCGTAACTTCTTCACTGCTGAAGGGAAGCTGAAGCATATCCCAGCCCAGCTGAAGAAGAAACGAATCGTGCTCGAGAGCATGGCCGAGAAGCTCGAGCAAGGCAAATCCTATACGGAGAAAGAACTGAATACGTTCATTCAGCAGTTCCATCCCGACTTTGCAACGATTCGACGTGAATTCATCATGCATGCCTATCTTTACCGGGAAAAGGAAATCTACGAGTGCAATCCACGCGATATGTGGGAGCAATGGGAGACGCTGTCCTGACTTTTACATCCGAAGCCGTGAACCGTTTGAACCCGGTTTGCGGTTTTTTGCTGCCAGATCACCAAAAAGGGTGTACCCACAGGTCATTGCGACCTGAGGATACACCCCGTTAATGAACCGGTATTATTCGCCGGAAATGCTGTTTTCCTTCAAAATAACGTCATGAGCGCCGCCCTCGACAATACTTGTCGCGGATACGAGCGTAATACGTGCATTCTTTTGCAGCTCGCTGATCGTCGTCGATCCGCAGTTGCACATGGTGGATTTGATTTTGTGAAGCGTCTTGTCCAGGTTCTCCTGCAGGCCGCCGGCATATGGAACATAGGAGTCTACACCCTCTTCGAAGACCAGCCCCTGCTTGCCCCCTGTATCGTATCGCTGCCAGTTGCGGGCTCTGTTGGAGCCTTCGCCCCAGAACTCTTTAACGAAATTGTTGCCAATCTTCAGCTTTCTTGTCGGACTCTCATCAAAACGGGCGAAATATCGGCCCATCATTACGAAATCGGCTCCCATCGCAAGTGAAAGCGTAATGTGATAATCGTGAACGATACCGCCGTCTGAACAAATCGGAATGTAGATACCGGTTTCTTGGAAGTATTCATCTCTGGCTGCCGCCACTTCGATTAGAGAGGAAGCCTGGCCCCTGCCGATCCCTTTTTGTTCACGCGTGATACAGATCGATCCGCCGCCAATACCGACCTTAATAAAGTCAGCTCCGGCTTCAACAAGATACAGGAAACCTTCACGATCGACGATATTCCCCGCTCCGATCTTCACATTGAAGTTCGATTTAACATATTGAATCGTCTCTTTCTGCCATTCGCTAAAACCGTCGGAGGAATCGATAACCAGTACATCAGCTCCAGCCGCCACGAGTGCCGGAACCCGCTCCTCATAATCCTTGGTGTTAATTCCTGCACCTACGATGTAGCTTTTATTCGCATCGAGCAGCTCATAAGGATTTTCTTTGTGCTCATCGTAATCTTTACGGAATACGAGATATTCCAGCTTCTGCTGCTCATCCACGACAGGCAGACAGTTCAGCTTGTGATCCCAGATCAAATTATTGGCTTCGGACAGTGATAAACCCGCTTTACCGTAGATAAGCTTCGAGAAAGGGGTCATGAAGTCGCTGACCTGCTTATGCAGCGGGTCCCGGCTTAACCGGTAATCACGGCCTGTAACGATACCGACCAGCTTGCCTTTTGGCGTTCCATCATCCGTAATCGCAACGGTGGAATGCCCGGTTCTTTCTTTAAGCTCCAGTATATCCTTCAGCGTATGGGATGGTGTCAAATTCGAACGGCTCACAACAAAACCGGCTTTGTAGCTTTTCGCTTTGCGTACCATTTCTGCTTGAGACTCGACGGATTGGGAACCGAAGATGAAGGAAATCCCCCCGGAGCGCGCCAGAGCAACTGCCATCCGGTCATCGGATACGGCCTGCATAACAGCTGAGGAGAAAGGAATGTTTAAAGAAAAGGCAGGCTGCTCGCCCTTTTTAAATTTAACGATTGGTGTTTTCAAGCTTACATTCGAAGGATTGCAATCCTTTGTCGTTAAGTTTGGCACCAATAGAAATTCACTGAATGTACGGGATGGTTCTGTGTAATAAAACGCCATGAATCTAAGCCCTCCTAAAAAGTTTTTATGTTCCTTCCATCCTTGCGGGTAATAAACCCCCGCTTGTGAAGCTTTTCTTCCAGAATTCCCCTCAGGTAAACCAGCTCTGGAAGAATAAGCTCTCATTTTGTCAATTGATTCCGAATAAATTTTTACAAGCATATCACACGGTTTTGAAACAATCAATGGAAGCTTCGAGAAGATTTGAATTCGAACCTCCGACTGTGCTGCCGTTAAGTTTCTTCCCTTAGAAGGATCAGATAAAACAAGTGATAATTATACATTCAGACACTATGAAAAGAAAAGAAACCCCAGCCAAATCCAGGGTTTCCCTCCAATTTCATACTCTCTTTGCAGCATCATTGCAGTATGAAATCGTACTCTTGCGTTGCTTACTCCGCCGCGGTAAGCATCGCCATCGCTTTATTGCGCTGCGGATCTTCGAGCTTGTATTTCTCCAATAAACGAGTCGTCATGCGATAAGCCGACTTATCATTCAGCACGCCTGAATCAGGCAATCCCTCCGCGCGCTGAAAAGCCTTTACAGCTTCAGCCGTAGCATCATCGTAAATTCCTTTGCCGGCTCCAACGTCATAACCAAGCGTTTGCAGCATGGTCTGCGCGGTTTGAACCATCTCGCCATAATCGCCGTTCTTCAGCTGCAGGCCTGTCGGCAGTCTCGGCAGCTCTGCGTAAGCGGGCGCCTCAATCGATAACGTCGGCTCAATGCCTTTCTTGTGAATCCATTGTCCATTCGGCGAACGCCACTGCGCTTCCGTCAGCTTAAGCACCGAGCCGTCCTTCAGCTGGCGGAAATTCTGAACGATTCCCTTGCCGAACGTCTTCTGGCCGATTACGGTCGCTCCCGCGGTATCTTTAAGCGCAGCTGTCAGCACCTCAGCCGAGCTAGCGGTATGCGCGTCAACCAAGATCGCGATCGGAAGCTTCCACGGCGTTTCCTGATCCGATTTATGCGTAATAATCTGCTTCTCTCCCTTGTACACCACTTGAACGATCACTTTGCCTTTCGGTACGAAGCGGTTCGCTATTGCAATGGTTGGGTCGAGCAGACCGCCGGGATTGCCGCGTAAATCAATAAGCAGCCCTTTCATGCCCTCTTTCTGAAGCGATTCAATTGCTTCGCTGAATTCATCCGCTGTTTTCTCGGCAAACCGGGTAATGACAATCTCTCCGATTTTGTTCTTATCCATCTGGGAGGTTACGGTATGCACCGGAACCGCACCTCGTGCAACAGATATCTCCAGCGGCTCCTTCAGTCCGTCTCTGCTGACCGTCAGCTTGGCGATGGAACCTTCCTTGCCCTGCACCAGCTGCTTCAGCTCGGTTAACGTAATTCCCTTCGTCTTCTTCCCGTCCACGGTTATAAAGGCATCTCCCGGCTTCAAGCCGGACTTCTCTGCCGGAGCGCCTTTAATCGTATCTTCGATGATAAAGTCGCCGTCCTGCTCGCGGATCTCAACCCCGATCCCGACAAAATGATCCTCGTATGATTGCATGTACTGCTCGCCTTTATCGCCGGATAAATAAACGGAATACGGATCTTCAAGCGATGCGACCATCCCTTCCGTCGCCCCGTCAACAAGCGCCTTTGAATCCGCTCCATTCAGATAGTTATTCCTGATTTCCTTATAGGCATAAGATAAATTACTGAAGGCTGCTACTTTCGTTATCGGATACTGCCATTCGAAGCTCATGCGGCCTCCGACAAAACCAATTAAACAAGCTGCAGCTACAAGAATACCGACGGTTACGCCTCTGCGCTGCTTTACTGCCTTCTCTCCGTAAATGCTCAATCCTCCACCTCTTCCCGTCTAACAAGTCCTTCTTCGAAAAAACGATCTGTTACTCACTTTATCGCATTCCAGCATGCGCCGCAAGCTTCGCCAAAAAGGCGCCTCATCAAACGAAAAAGGACGCTGCATGATGCAGCATCCTCTCCTCCTACAGGCGCCTAATTCTCCGATTATATCTTCTTTTCCCGTTACTATTGAGCCGAAAAAAGGATCCTCTTATCAAGCCGGCTGTGCTTCTGTGATCAAATTAAGCCAATTCCGCTCCTCGGCGGACAGTTCGACCGATAGCGCCTTGGCGCTGTCGTACAGCTCTGATGGCTGATTCGGCCCGATGATGGCAGCCACCGGAAAATCTTGATTAAGCACGTAAGCCAGTGCAATATGATTGGCGGTTACACCATATTTCTCTCCCAAAACTGCCGCACGGCGCTTCCGCTCCCAGTTGTCGCTGTTGTACTGCACACGAACCATATCCGCATCGCTTACGATCTCCGGTGAGAATCGGTCTGTGAAGAAGCCGCCTGACTGGGAAGACCAGGAAAGAACCGGCAGCTGCGATTCCTTATGCCAAGCCTCATCCTCCGCAGATGTGGATACACAGCCTGCCCAGCGCGGTTCATTAGGCTTCGATAAGCTGAGATTCGGGCTGCTGTTCGAGAAGCCGGTCATCCCATTCTTCGCAGCGTAAGCATTGGCCTCGCGGATACGCGCAACACTCCAATTCGACGCGCCTAAGGAGCGGCAGCGGCCGGCGGCCAGCTGATCATTAAGCCCCTCAAGGATATACCCGACATGCACGTTGGGATCGTCACGGTGCAGCATATAAATATCCAGGTAATCCGTTTTCATTCGCTCAAGCGACTCGGCCAAATCACTGGCGATGATCGTTTTCGTCATCCGGGATTGTTCGTAGGGATGAGCGCCTTTGCCAATCAGAACGATTTGATCCCGATTGCCCCTCTCCTCCAGCCACGCCCCGATTGCCCCCGCAGAGTTGGGACCGTAAATATGCCCGCTGTCGATCGTATTGCCGCCAATGGATACATAGGCATCCAGCAGTTCCATCGAATATTCTATCTTATCAAGCCCGAGCATCATCGAACCTTGGACGAGCTGGGAAACACCTTGCGCTACTCCGGCAACTGCGATTCGCTTCATCATCTGACTTAACACTCCCCATCTGATCTTGTTTAGTTCTATATTGATAATTATAATGAAGCATACCGCACTGTAAATCATATTATATTGATGCCTATACAACAATATTGTTCATCACTTGTACTTGGAGGCGAAGTATGGCTGATCATTTGACGGTCCCTCTGCTGAGGCGAGACCGGTTCTATTGTTATCCCGAGTCAACGGGCTATTATGAGCATCGAAAAACCCATGAGGTGAACAGGCCTGCAGGCCTGCTGCAGGAATTCAACCTGCATCTCATTACGGCAGGGGCAGGATTCGTAGAGACAGACCAGCAGCGCTATGAGCTTAGGGCCGGCGATGCTTTATTGTTTTTCCCCGGTGAGAAGCAGTGCTACTATTCGAATCCGGAGCAGCCCTGGGATGTCAAATGGATTCATTTCTATGGCAGCGGCGTTCTTGCCGATCTCACCGAGCGGGGTTTCCACCGCTCCGTCGTTTGGCGAATACGGGCACCCAAGCAGCTTGAATACCGGATGGACGATTTGCTGCAGGAAATGGAACAGCACAAAACACTGCATCCCACCCGGCTTTCCATGCTCATGTACGGCGTTGTCGCTGAGCTGATGGAGCAGGCTGAGCCGCTATCCGTCCCAACGGCAGGAGCTTCGGCGATCGAGCGCATTATTGCCCTGCTTCCCGACATGCAGGCTTCCGCTACTTCCCCCTTTGATCTGAACGCCTGGGCGCAGCGGGCGGAGACGAACCGCTTTGCCTTCTGCAAATGGTTTAGGCACGCTACGGGTCAAACCCCTTTGGACTTCATCACCGCATGCCGCATCCAGCGCGCGAAGCAGCTCCTGGTCGAGCGGGCTGAGCTGCCGGTAAATCAGGTGTCCCAAATGTCGGGCTACGAGAACCCCAGCTATTTTAACAAACGGTTTCTGGAGAATGAGCAAATGACGCCCAGTGCCTACCGGAACCTGTTCCTTTCGTCAAAATCGTGATTATTTGCTTGTCCCGCTCTACGGTTGTGCGCTACAATCAATGCAAACCTATAAAGAGAAATAAAAGGAGCTGGAGAATCCCATGTACAAAATGATTGCCATTGATATCGATGATACGCTGCTTAATGATGATCTAGTCGTAACGGAAGGAACGAAAGCGGCACTTGCCGAGGCTATCGAAAGCGGCGTATTCGTTACGCTGGCAACCGGGCGTATGTTCCCGTCGGCCAAGAAAATCGCCATGCAGATCGAGCTGAACGTCCCGATTATTACGTATCAGGGCTCCTTGGTCAAGACGCTGCTGGATGAGCAGATTCTATACGAGCGCAGCGTTCCTATGGATGCAGCAAAGGAATTAATGGCATTTTGCCTAGAACGCGGCCTACATCTCCAGCTGTATATTAATGATGTCCTCTATGTAAGAGAAGACAACGAGGAAGCCCGCGGCTACTCGGCGCTCTCCAAGATTCCATTCGTCGTAGAGCCCGACTTTGAGAAGCTGATCGAACAGCCTTCCACCAAAATGCTGATGATCGGCGATCCGGACTATTTGGACCAAATCGCCTTGGAGCTGGCGCCTCTCATCGGTGATCGTACCCATATTACGAAATCCAAAGCGCATTACCTCGAGGTGACACATAAAGAAGGCACGAAAGGTCACGCGATTGCATTCATGGCCGAACATATCGGCTGTACCGTGGACGAGGTAATCGCCATCGGCGATTCCTGGAACGACCATGAAATGATTGAAGCTGCCGGACTTGGCATCGCAATGGGCAATGCGATACCGAAGCTGAAGGAACTGGCGCAGTATGTAACCACATCCAACAATGAAGATGGAGTTAAGCATGTCATTGATAAATTTGTATTAGGCAAAGTACAAGTTTAAAGCAGATAGAGCTGATCCCCCGTCACCGAAGGTGACGGCCAGGGATCAGCTCTATTTTTTGATAATTCGGCCATCATTGGGTGAAAATAGGGATGATTTCTTATGCAGCTGAAGCAGGGGTTATTAGCAAGTGAACTGCGGTTCATGAGCAGCATCCTATCGAGCCAGCTCTCAAGGAGGTCGAATGGATTTCACTCTGCAGCAACAAAACCGATCATCCATTACATGTGGACCTCGAAGGATCCTTGATTTTACGCCGGATTAAGGCGGTATTTGTACGCAGGTTTTCCGTGAATGCTTCCATAGGTCCGCGAACGACAGCCTGGTAAAAAAGCCGTAAGCTCCGGCTGTTGTGTGCTGTGTTACACAGTGATCAGATTTACTAACGAAAGCAGAACCGATGCAATCGCCATGGCCGCCAGCGATTTGACGGTGGTCATGCGCAAATTCCGCAGATTCACATTCAGGCCAAGCCCGACCATGGCCATCGTTAGAACAAAAGCCGTTATCTTCGATAGGCCATCTGATAACCATGCCGGCAGCGGAACTGCAGCTCCAAGAACGAAGCTGCCCAATAAGCTCATCCCCACAAACCCGACTAAAAACCATGGGAACTCTATTTTTCCGCCTTCTTGACCTTTACCCTCAACCATTTGACCTGCCTTCCCTTTGCGTCTCATCCAGACCATCAGCACGAAACTGAGCGGTACGAGCAGAAAAACACGTCCAAGCTTGGCAAGCAGGCCAACGGCAAGCGCATCTTGCCCAGCTGGTGCAGCCGCCAAAGCAACATGGGCAATTTCATGCAAACTTACGCCGGACCACATGCCATATTGAATATCGGTAATTTCTAGGAATGGGCGAATGATCGTGTACCCAACCGCAAAGACCGTCCCAATTAAGGCAATCAAGCCAGCGCCAAGAGCCGTTTCCTCCTCTTTCGCTTTCAGAATCGGCGACACAGCGGCTATCGCTGCCGCTCCGCATACCCCTGTGCCAATACCAAGCAGCAGAGATAAGGAGACGTCACCCTTCATCCATCTGGAGAGCAGTACCGTAATCCCGATCGCAGCAATAACCATAACGGCATCCCGAATGAGCAGTTCAAGTCCTTGGTGAAGCACAACACGAATATTAAGCTTCAGTCCGAAGAGAACTATCGCCAATCGCAGCAGCTGCTTGCTGGAGAATTGGATACCGGAACGAAGCGTCTTGGGATATCCGTTAAAATGCCGGTAACCAGCCGCAAGCAGAATGGCACAAGCCATTGGTCCGATCAGATGAAGACCGGGCAGTAATGATAATCCGAATCCAATACCTGCAAAGGCAAGGGTAAAGCCGATTCCGCCGAACCAGGCTTTGGCTGTCATAGAGAGGTTGATTTTACCGTTAAGAAGGCTCTGAATTGGTTGTGTTTGCATGTTGGGCATCTCCTGATTAATGATGGTTCTCATTATACGGGGCATTGCTTGATAAGAGAAATCAATCATTATGATGAAAGGGATAACGGTTCGTTATACAGATGTGCCGGGTAAAGCAGAACTAGCGTTATTTACTATTTTGTAACTTCTTCATTTCTGCGGCCGCCTATAATCGAGGTATAACCAAATGACTTGCAACATGGAGGGATCAAGCATGAACATCAAATCGAAATATAAAAACTATCCTGTCAAAGTAATGGCATTCGGTGCCCTGAGCGGTCTCTTGCTTACTGCCGGAGCTCAATTCTTATTTGCACATACATCTGCCGCTGCACAGCCGCCAGCATCAGCAGCTTCTGCCAAAACTGTATCCATATCTGCCGGTCTTCAATCAGCAGTCAAAGTAACAACAAAAGCATTTAATGAGAAAACGGCTAACTATAACGCAACCCTGCAAATCCCTGTTATTGCGGGATTATTAGATAAGCAGTATCAAGCGGAGCTTAACGATATGATTTCCCGTCATGCGATGGAGGATTTCACCGTCATCAAGAAACAAGCCAATGATGAAGCGGCCTCCCTCAAAAAAAATCCCGACGCCGGATATGAATTTCATCCCTACGAAGTCATTGTCCAATATGAATTAAAGTCGGATGGAAGCCGTGGAGTCAACGGAATTCTATCCCTCAAGATTCTCACCTACGTCTACACCGGTGGTGCTCATGGCTCTACACGCGTGGATACCTATAATGTCCGCAACAAAACTGCAGCCGCGCGAATCACGTTAAAGGATCTGTACGGCAACGACTATAGAAAGATCGTCAATGCCAAAATCAGCGCAGCCATCGCCAAGGATCCGGAAAGTTACTTTCAAGACAGCTTCAAAACCATTTCGGACGGGCAGAGCTTCTACGTTCAAGACGGCCGGGCGGTTATCGTGTTCCAGCAGTACGAAATCGCTCCTTATGCCGCTGGAATACCAGAGTTTAATATCGCGCTTCCCGGTCATAAATCGAATGCACCCGGTAACCTCAGCTCTTTAAACGTCATAGTGAACGGCAAAACCTTGCAATCTTCAGCGCTCTATGCGAATGAAGAAGGGATTGCGATGGCGCCGTTACGTTCGATTGCAAGTGCACTTGGCTATAAGCTGAATTATTCAGCCCCCGCTCATCAAGTAGAGCTGTCTAAAGGCGGTACAACCCTATACGTTCAGATAAACAGAGACATTTACTGGACGGATATAATGCCCGAATTCACTCTCGGAGCGGCTCCAGCTCTAAAGAATAACCAGGTATACGTTCCTGTTTCTTTCTTTACAAAAGTGCTGAAAGCCAAAGCTGCTTATTCGACTGACGCGCTTACCATTACTTCGGCATCCAAGTGAAAGAATGCCTGATCCAAATGAAGAAGCTCCCGGCTTTATCAGCCGGGAGCTTCTTTGCGCATGATTCTATTGAGCAGTCCTGAGCAAGAATAAACGCTCAGCCAAGCTTCCGAATAAACGGATTTAAATGCCTGCAAGCACCTGATACCAGACTCCTTTAGGCGAATACAGCGTCTTACGAACGTTATCCCAGCCTCCCAGATAGCTGATATCGAATAGGTCCTCAGGGATCACGTAGTTCTTGCTTACGCGCTGCATGACCTTCTCGTCCACAGGACGGAAGCCGTGATCTGCAAACAGCTGCTGGGCTTCCTCACTGTGCAAATAATGGACAAAAGCTTCCGCCACCTTGCGCGTACCGTGTTTGTCCGCATTTACATCTACGACAGCAGCCGGATTCTCAATCAGGATCGTCGACTTCGGGACGATAACCTCATAATGAACCCCCTGCTTAATACGAGCGAGCAGCTCATTCTCGTAGGTTACGATGACATCCCCGACCCCATACTCGAAAGCCGCCATCGATGCGCGTCCGCTCTTGTCAAGCGATTCGACATTCGCATGGATCCGCTCCAGAAACGCTTTTGCAAAGGCTGGATCCTTCTTGCCGGTTTCAGCTTCGGATTGCTTCAGCCCCGCTCCGTACATCGCATTAATATCCCACTGCGCCCCGCCGGAGGTCTTCGGATTCGGATAGAGAACTTTTACTCCTTCACGGGTCAAATCCTCCCAGTCATGAATGCCCTTCGGATTGCCCTCACGGGTGCCAAGTACAGCCACTGAACGGGTAATCATACCCTCGTTTGGCTCGGCTTTCTTCCAATCCTTCGTAATAAATCCGGCCTTCTTAATCTTGTCCATATCGCCTTCCATGGCAAGCGCCGCTACATCCGCTTCGAAGCCGCCTGCAATGGCGCGCGCTTGAGTGCCGGATGCTTCATAAGACTCTTGGAAGGTTACGGTTTGACCGGTCTCGGCCTTCCACTTGGCCTGGAACTTAGGGAGAATTTCCGTAAATGCATCTCTGTCGACAGAATAGGCGCCGATGACGAGCGTGACATCGCCCTTTGCAGCAGCCGCCGGCTTACTTCCCTCATTCTGCCCGCTGCCGCCATTGCATGCTGCTAACGCAAGCAGGGTAACACTCATCAGGGTCAAGCCTATCAAACGCCATCCTTTAGTTAGGGTAGGTTTCATTGTGTACACAACGCTTTCTTTATAGCCTTATATTTTAGATATAAACCGGCATCGGGTCTTCTTTGAGCTTGTTCTCCATAATCCAGGTATCGTTGTCATTGAACAGATATGCCCGGTGGATAAGGACATGCACTTGATCGCCAGGGTGAAGGACATCCTTCTCCAGCGAACGGTAGGTGATCAGCTTGATGTCGCCAACCTCTACCTCAATCATCCATTCACTGCCGCGGAAATGAACGTGCTTCACTTTCCCTGCGACGGTTGCCGACGGCATACGGAATTCGTTAAGCCTGCCAATCTCGATATATTCGGGACGAATAAGTGCTTGTGTACCCGGCCATTTCGCCGCTTCCTCGAAACCGGGAAGCCGGTCTACCTGCTCGACAATGGTGGACTCCCCAATGAAGCTGGCGACAAACTGTGTTTGCGGGTTTTTATAAATATCCCAAGGCGTTCCTTTTTGCTCAAGCCGCCCTTTGCTTATAATCATAATTTCGTCAGCAACCTCGATCGCCTCGTCTTGGTCATGCGTAACGAAGATTGAAGTGATGCCAAGGCGTTCAATCATATCCTTGAGCCAAGTACGCAGCTCGGAACGGATTTTGGCGTCAATCGCCGCAAATGGCTCATCGAGCAGCAGCAGCTGCGGCTCAGGCGCAAGCGCGCGGGCAAAGGCAACACGCTGACGCTGTCCGCCGGAGAGCTGATGCGGATAACGATGCTCGAAGCCCTTGAGGCCGGTAAGCTCGACCAGTGTCATCACGCGATCACGGATCTGATCCTTAGGCGTCTTCTTGACCTTCAAGCCGAAAGCAACATTATCAAACACCGTCATATGTTTAAACAGGGCATAGTTTTGAAATACGAAGCCGATTCCCCGCTCTTGAGGAGGCAGCTCATTCACCCGTTTACCATGGAAAATGATATCGCCTGACGTTGGTGTCTCAAGCCCAGCCAGCATGCGCAGAATGGACGTTTTACCACCGCCGCTTGGTCCAAGAAGACCAATCAGCTGACCTTTGGCAATCTCAAAATTGACCTGATTTACCGCATGAAAATCACCGAACTGTTTATTTAAACCGCGCACCTCGATATGCATCGCTCAATGCACTTCCTTTCTCTTTTTGGCCCATTCCATGAGAAGCAGCAATCCGACCGAGAAAGCCGCAAGCACAAGCGCTACGCTGCTGGCCGCCGTCACATTGAAATTCTCAACATCTTGATAGACAAGCGTTGTCGCTGTCTGTGTTTTGTTCATAATATTGCCTGAAACGACAAGCACTGCGCCGAATTCTCCGAGTGAACGCGCAACGGTCAATACAATGCCGTAGATAACGCCCCAGCGAATCGATGGCCAGGTGACATACCAGAATGTATACCAAGAATATGCGCCGAGCGTAGAGGAAGCCTCCTCCTGCTGTGCCCCGATCTCCTGCAGTACCGGCATAACCTCACGTACCATGAGGGGGAAGGTAACGAACAGAGTAGCCAGAATCATACCCGGCAGCGCGTAAACGACTTTAAACCCAATGTCTTCAAAGAAAGCACCGATAATGGAATTTGGTCCGAGCATCAGCACAATCATAAGGCCGCCAATGACAGGCGATACGGCAAATGGCAGATCCACAATACTGTTAAGCAGTTGTTTCAGACGTCTGCCAATCCAAGTCGCTCTCACCAGATATAAAGCCAGCATAACACCGAAAATCGTATTAATAACAGTTACGAAAACTACAATAATACCGGTCATCATTAAGGCATGTAAGGATTCCTTGCGTGTCAAGGCATCAACGAAACCGCTCCAGCCATCCTCCCAAGACCCGGTAAAAATCTTAATAAGCGGGGCAATGATGAGGACAAGAAATACAGCGTACGTAAGTGTGATCCATAGCTTCCTCATTTGCCGAGCCTCCTCGATTGGACGAGGTTGACAGCCCATAGAATTAGAAAGGAAAGCGTGAGCAGCAGCACCGATACAGCCGCAGCCCCTTGCGTATTATCACTTTCAATTTCCCCGAAAATGTAAACCGCCGCGATAAGCGTTTTGCCGGGAATATTGCCTGCTACCAGAACGACGGCACCGAATTCGGCCAATGCTCTTGAGAAGGCCAGCATCGCTCCGCTCAGAATACCCGGAAGCATAGACGGGAAGATCACTTGGAAGAACGTCTTGGCTTTCGATGCGCCAAGTGTATACGAGGCTTCTTCCTCGGATTTGTCCAGCTCCTCCAGCAGCGGCTGCACCGCGCGAATGACGAAAGGGAATGTGACAAATACCATTGCAATGATGATGGACGGTTCATGAAAAACTATTTCAGTGCCAAGCTTCTCTGCAAGTCCCCCGACCAAACTGTTCGGACCGAGCAGCAGCAGTATCATCAATCCGCCAACAGCCGTCGGCAGCGCAAAAGGCAAGTCCACTAAGCTGTTTAATAATCTTCTTCCGGGAAACCGGTAACGGATCAGAACCCAGCCAATCATCGTGCCTAACAGCACATTAATAACCGTAGCTAGAATGGCTAGCTTCAATGTGAGCCATACGGCCTTCCACGCGAGGGGATCAGTAATGCTTTCCCAAAAAGGAAGCCAGCCCAGTGATAAAGACTGTGAATAGATGCCGATAATGGGCAATACGATAAGTACAATAAAATACAGCATAATGGTACTGCGGAATCCGAAGCTCCACCACCGGCTGCGCATCATGAAATTCAAAGCTGACTTAACCCCCTGACGCTTTCCTTGAGGAATCGCGCTAATCCCTATTAAATTACTAGGTAATTAATAATTTAGCATTCAGCCGCATGTCTAGTCAATGATTAATATAAGAAAAAGTGATTGATTCTATGAAAAAAACAGAACTCCCCCATTTAATTTATGGGGGAGTTCTTGAGTAACATGGAGATCGGTATTACTCTCCTTCAATATAATAGCGGCTTTCACCGCTCGTAATGAGCGCTTGTCCTTGTGTAACATCGGTAATCCATGCTGTGAACCGCTCCGCCTCCGGGGCTTCAGGCAAGCATGTTATCATAACCCGATCCGTAAAATCCACAGCTCCTAGGCGTACGCCGCGAGCATGGAACTCATTCTCGAGCTTTCCGTACCACGTATAGTCGACGTTAACAATGACCTCCTGATGCAGCACTTGAACGATCGGCTCAGCCGCCTCAATAGCGGCTACGGCGCCGTCCGTATAAGCCCGAATGAGCCCTCCTGCACCAAGCATAATTCCGCCAAAATAACGCGTGACGACAATGACGGTATTTTTGAGCCCCTGATTCTTCATCACTTCAAGAATCGGTTTGCCCGCCGTACCGCTCGGTTCACCGTCATCGGATTGCTTCTGAATTTCGTCCCGCTCGCCAATCATATAAGCAGAACAGTTATGGGTTGCATTCCAGTGCTGCTTCTTGATTTCTTCGATAAAAGCGATCGCGTCCGCTTCGGTCGCCGCAGGCTTACCAAATCCGATAAAGCGGGATTTCTTAATGACAATTTCTTTGCTGGCCTGCTGCCTTACCGTCTTGTATCTGCTGAGCATCACTAATTATAGACGGGCTTCAAGCTCCGCTTTTTCTTTCTCGTAGCCTGGTTTGCCAAGAAGGGCAAACATGTTCTTTTTGTAAGCTTCAACGCCCGGCTGGTCAAATGGATTAACGCCCAGCAGGTAACCGCTGATCCCGCAAGCTTTCTCAAAGAAATACACCATATAGCCGAACGTATACGGCGTCAAATCAGCAATGTTCACGATAAAATTAGGAACTTGTCCGTCTGTATGAGCAAGCAGCGTGCCTTCGAAAGCTTTTTTATTGACAAAATCCATGGTTTTGCCTGTCAGGAAGTTCAATCCGTCCAAATCGTTCGCATCATGTGCGATCGTAATTTCTTCCGCAACCTTTCCAACCTGGATAACCGTTTCGAAGATGTTGCGGTTACCTTCTTGAATGAACTGTCCCATAGAGTGCAGATCGGTTGAGAAATCAACAGCCGCCGGGAAAATACCTTTATAGTCTTTACCTTCGCTTTCGCCGAAGAGCTGTTTCCACCACTCGGATACGAAATGCAGGGAAGGCTCGTAGTTTACGAGAATTTCAGTTGCTTTGCCTTTGCGGTAAAGCGCATTGCGGGCTGCTGCATACTGGTAAGCTTCATTCTCAGCAAGGTTAGGGCTGCTGTAAGCGACGGAAGCGTCGGCTGCGCCTTTCATCATCGACTCGATGTCGATGCCGGCTGCAGCGATTGGAAGCAAGCCTACAGCTGTGAGAACGGAGTACCGTCCGCCAACATCATCTGGAATGATGAAGGATTCATAACCTTCTTCGGTTGCCAGCTTCTTCAGAGCGCCCTTCTCACGGTCAGTCGTTGCATAGATGCGTTTACGTGCTTCAGCTTTGCCGTACTTGGTTTCAAGCGATTCGCGGAACACACGGAAAGCAATAGCCGGTTCTGTCGTTGTACCGGATTTGGAGATGACGTTAATCGACCAATCGCGGCCTTCAAGCAGTTGAAGCAGGTGAGTGACATATGTAGAACTGATATTGTTACCGGCAAACAGCACTTGCGGACCTTTGCGCTGTTCTTTCGGCTGCAGGTTATAGAAGGAGTTGGAGAGCATTTCGATTGCTGCACGGGCACCGAGGTACGAACCGCCGATACCAATGACGACCAGCACTTCCGAATCCGATTTAATCTTAGCTGCCGCCTGCTGAATGCGTGAAAACTCTTCTTTATCATAGTTAGTCGGAAGGTCGATCCAGCCCAAGTAGTCAGAGCCTGCACCTGTGCCTTTATGCAGCTGGTCGTGCGCCGCACGTACTTGATCCGCCAAATAATCAACCTCATGCTGCCCGATAAAGGCCAGTGCTTTACTGTAATCAAATTGAACCGCTTTTGACATTAGAAAAGAAACCTCCTAAAAGTTTTTAGCGCGCTTCCCAAGTAATCATCAGCCATGCAGGCTAAAAACTGACTTCGGAAGCTTACGCTCGTTTTTGCGGAGTTCTACCCGATCAGGCTTGAGTAAGCCGATCGAGCAAAAACCCGCTTCGTAAGCACACATGCTATTTTAATCATTTTTCGCCATGACCACGAGGGTTGTCCCCTTTTGCATCAGCATTAGGATAATGGATTTTCTGCGCAAATACAAGGAACTAACTCCTCAAATTCTTCTTCAGCTTATTATGTGTTAGAATATATCCATTCCATTATTCGCTACAAGGAGAGCAAAATCATGAAAAAAATTGGATTTATCGGGCTTGGAGTTATGGGTGCGCCTATGGCTGCTAATTTGCTGCGCAAAGGCTATGAGGTCACTGTATTTAATCGCACACCCGGCAAAGCGGACAAGCTGATTGAGCTGGGAGCAAAGGAAGCGGCAACTCCGGCAGCCGTTGCAAAGACATCCGAGTTGATCATCACGATGATCAGTAATGACGATGCCATTCGTGAAGTTTATTACGGCAATAACGGGATCCTAAGCAGTCTTACGCCAGGAACGGTCATCGTTGACAGCAGCACCATTTCACCATCGCTTGTACGTGAGCTTGCAAGGGACACATCGTCCAAATTTGGAGATTTCCTTGACGCACCGGTAACCGGAAGTAAGCCGGCAGCTGAGGGAGGAACGCTCGTATTCATGGTCGGGGGCAATCCAGACGTTGTACATAAAGTAAGCGACATCCTTCTTGCTATGGGCCGAAAAGTCATTCCTATGGGTCCAAGCGGAAGCGGAGCAACGGCGAAGCTTGCCCACAATACAATCGTCGGCATTAATACTGCGGCATTGGTTGAAGGTATGGCCATCGCTGCAAGCGGCGGTATTGATGCAGCTTCCTTCCTGGAGCTCGTCCAATCCGGAGGAGCTTCAAGCAAAGCTGCTGAACTGAAGTCCCAGAAGCTGCTCGAACGTGATTTCAGCGTTCAATTCTCATTGGAGCTTATGCTGAAGGATTTGCGCCTTTCATCCGTTTTATCAGACAACCTGAAAACACCGACCCCGGTGCTGGAAACCGTAAAAAGCTTGTTCCAGATCGCCGACTCCATGGGCCTCGGAGCACTTGACCTCTCAGCTGTCGCGCACTGCTATGAGCAGTGGATCGATAAACGAATTACCAATTCCGCGGCCCACAGTACAATTGCTGCTGCTTTGGAAACTCCGATCGACACCACGGATGCTTGCTAGCTGGACTTGCTCCCTATCAGCGACTGCAGCTCGAAGCGTACATCAAAAAGCAAATCATCCCTGCTGATTAGTCCTTGTGGTCAGCTTATTCAGATAAAGGCTGCACGTTTACGTCGTAATCGACGTAAACGTGCAGCCTTTTAATCATGGTTACAGACAGATATAGAACTTACTCTTGCACGTATGAGCAGCAATAGTCAGTTACTGCTGCTACCTTCAGCTTGAATTTCGCATTTGCAGGAACTGTAAACTCACCTTGACCGGAAATGCTGATCCACTCTGAATCTCCAGGCAGCAGAACCTGCAGGTCACCAGCAAGGATTTCCATAATTTCTTTAGTATCCGTACCAAACTCATACTCGCCTGGCAGCATGATGCCGAGAGTTTTCTTGGTTCCGTCGGCAAATATCACTGCACGGCTTGTTACTTTACCTTCGAAATATACATTCGCTTGCTTAACAACTGTTACGTTTTCAAATTGAGACATGTTGTGTGATCTCCTTTTATGTAAAATAAGGCGGGGCTTGCTGCCCGTTAAGAGCAACAAGCCCCAATTTTGATTTCTATAATAAGCTGCGGAAGACTACAGAAGAGCTTTTACTTTGCTGACTACGTTAGCAACTGTGAAGCCATACTCTTCCATGACTTTGTTACCAGGAGCAGAAGCCCCGAATGTGTTAATACCCAAGATCGCGCCCTTTTCGCCTACATAACGCTCCCAGCCAAACGGGGAAGCCATTTCGATGGCAAGACGAGCTTTTACATCCGGCAGAATAACCGAATCTTTGTATTGCCCGGACTGCGCTTCGAACAAATCAAAGCTTGGCAAGCTGATTACACGAACTTGAATACCTTCAGCAGCAAGCGCCTCTTGAGCGGCTACTGCAAGCTGCACTTCAGAACCCGTAGCGATAATTTGCGCTTGCGGTTTGCCGTTTGCGGCTTCGGATACCACATAACCGCCTTTAGCAATACCATCACGAGCATTAGCAACTGTTCCTTTCAGGATCGGCAAGTTTTGACGAGTCAGAACAAGCGCAACCGGTTTGCTGCCATTCTCAAGCGCATAAGCCCAAGCTGCGGATGTTTCATTCGCATCAGCCGGACGAATAACAGTCAGGTCTGGAATGATACGGAGCGAAGCAAGCTGCTCGATCGGCTCATGCGTAGGACCATCTTCACCAACAGCGATACTGTCATGCGTCAATACGTACACAACAGGAAGTTTCATCAACGCAGCAAGACGAACTGCCGGACGAAGGTAATCCGTGAATACGAAGAACGTTGCACCGTATACTTTCAATCCGCCATGCAGCTCGATACCGTTCATCGCAGCAGCCATTGCGAACTCACGAACGCCGAAGTAAATGTTGCGGCCGTCATAGTTACCTGCTTTATATACCGGCAAGCCTTTAAGGTGAGTCATTGTCGAGCTCTCAAGGTCAGCAGAACCGCCCACGAGATTCGGTACGTTCTTAGCTAGTCCGTTCAACGCGTTACCGGAAGCAACACGCGTCGATACAGGCTTGTCTTCTGTGGTATACACGGGAAGATCTCTGTCCCAGCCAGCAGGAAGCTTACCGCTGACGGCTGTTTCAAATTGTGCTGCGAGCTCAGGGTGAGCTGCTTTATAAGAAGCGAACAACGCATCCCATTCTGCATTTGCTTTCTCACCGTTTGCTTTTACCTCTGCAAAATGTGCGCGGACTTGATCCGGTACGAAGAACGGTTCATTATCCCATTGGTAGAATTGCTTCGTCAGTTTTGTCTCGTCGGCGCCGAGCGGTGAACCATGGGGACCAACATGTCCGCCTTTTCCGCCTTTATTCGGGCTGCCGTAGCCGATAACTGTCTTCACTTCGATCAGTGTTGGTTTGCCAGCTTCCGTTTGAGCAGCAGCAACTGCATTAGCAAGGGCAGTCAAATCATTGCCGTCTTCAACGCGAAGGACCTGCCAGCCATAAGCTTCGAAACGTCCTTGAACATTCTCGGAGAAGGAAAGGTTAAGTTCACCGTCAAGTGAGATATCGTTGGAATCGTAAAGAACGACCAATTTGCCGAGCTTCAAGTGTGCAGCAAGGGAAGCCGCTTCGCTTGCAACACCTTCCATGAGGTCCCCGTCGCCGCAGATCGCGTATGTATAGTGATCGACTACGTTCAATCCATCTTTGTTGTACGTTGCGCCGAGCTGAGTCTCAGCCATCGCCATACCCACTGCCATTGCAACCCCTTGGCCGAGCGGACCTGTCGTAGCATCAACACCTGCTGTGTGGCCATATTCCGGATGTCCAGGTGTTTTGGATCCCCATTGGCGGAAATTTTTAAGCTCATCGATGGACAAGCCATATCCAGACAAATGAAGCATGCTATAAAGCAGCATGGAACCATGACCCGCAGATAAAACGAAACGGTCGCGGTTAATCCATGTTGGGTTGGAAGGATTGTGCCTCATACTTTTGGCAAACAATTGATAGCCCATTGGAGCAGCGCCCATCGGCATTCCCGGATGACCCGAATTAGCTTTCTCAACCGCGTCAATTGCTAGTGTACGGATCGTATCAATGGAGAGCTGATCAATCGATTTCTGTGTAACAGTCATTGCGTTTGTTCCTCCTAAAAGTTTTTGCGATGCTTTTTGCATAAATAAGCCTTATTGCGGCATCTTCAAGCGAAAACTCGCTTCGTAAGCATAACTTGGTTTTTACGTTGCTCTGCCTAAACGAATTGGATCTCAGCGTTGCTCAAGCAAAATGCTCGCTTTTGTAACTGATCACATATAGGCTTTACTACCGTAAAAATGTTATTCTCTCTTGTTTAATATGCGCTTTTCACGCACTGGCTACGAAATATTGTACCATTACCTTTCAGTCATTTCCATCCTTAATGCGACAAGCCATGCAATAATTATACAAACCACATATGCAAAAAGGTCAAGCAGGACGCGCCTTTTTGCCGGCGTTCATCCATCGCTTGACCTTGTTGACACAAAATATGACAAGATTCCCTGCATTTTCGCATCTGTAAAATCTATAAGCTAATTAAAAACCACTGTCTTGTTCTGATGCACAAGCAGACGGTCCTCCGAATGCCATTTTACCGCTCTTGCGAGAACGACGCGTTCAATCGTTCGACCGATTCGCTTCAGGTCATCTACATTATCCCGGTGGCTGACACGCTGAACGTCCTGTTCAATAATCGGACCGCCGTCAAGCTCCTCCGTTACGTAGTGAGCTGTCGCTCCAATGATTTTGACACCGCGCTGGTAGGCTTGGGCATAAGGCTTACCGCCGACGAAAGCAGGCAAGAACGAATGGTGAATGTTAATAATCCGGTTCGGGAATTGCTCAATGAATTTAGGCGAAATAATTTGCATATAACGGGCAAGCACGACTAGATCCACTTTATCCGCTACAGCCTCAAGCTGCTTCTTCTCCGACTCCGCCTTGGTATCAGCAGTTACCGGGATATGATGGTATGGAATCCCGAAAGATTCCACCAGCGGTCTCATGTCGTTATGATTGCTGATGACCATCGCAATTTCCGCTTCCAGGTCACCTGCCTGCCACTGCCACAGCAGCTCAAGCAGACAGTGATCCTCTTTAGAAACAAAGATCGCAAGACGCTTCTTGCGGCTCGCACGAAACGTACTCCATTTCATATCAAACCGGTCTGCTACGCGCGCAAAATCCTCTTGAAGCACAGGCAGCTCGCGTTCCATATCCGTTAAATCAAAGTCAAAGCGGATGAAAAACATCCCGCCTCCCGGATCCATCGAATACTGATCGGATTGCACAATATTAGCGCCATGTTCATATAGAAAATGAGACACTGCCGCTACGATACCTGGACGGTCCGGGCATGAAATCAGCATTCTCGCACGGTTGGATTTATCCGGCCGCTGCGAGGATTGCTGGGGTTGATACATGTTTTGCATGAGGTGAGAGACTTCCTTCCATTACCAATTGATTATGCTGCCTGCAAGCTTCAGCCTTATACGTTAACAAGCAGTGCTTTGCCTGCAAACCAAGCCGTAATACGCTGGTTGATCGCTTCTTCCGATAGCTCAGGAAGAATGCGGTGTTCCGCTACTAGCTGATATAAACGGTCCATCGGCTCACGCGGGTCGGCTTTCTTCGCTTTGGCATCATTTTTGAGCAGATCCCAGACATTCAGAACATATCCGCGGTGGTCGATTTCCTGTTTATCAAAGAAAAACCGCAGGCGCTCGACATCCTCAAAGAATTCTCCGCCAAAACGGCTCATCGCGTCTCCTCTGAGCAATGCAATTTCCGCTTCATACATCGGACGCTGCGTCTTATCCTCTTGTCCGATCCAAGGCGTTTCGAGAATAAACGGACGACCCTTCAGAGCATCATGATGCACAACATTACGAATCGCTTCGTATCCGATCCAGCCGGCGCCGACAGGTGCATGGCGGTCCTTACCGGCCCCGCGCGGATTCTTGCTATCATTGACGTGAACGACTGCAACGCGGTTAAGTCCAACGATACGATCGAAATCCTCGAGCACACCGTCAATGTTACCTACCAAATCGTAACCGGCATCGTGCATATGACAGGTATCCATGCATACGGTTAGACGGTCATTCGAACCAACCTTATCGATGATCGCTGCAATTTCCTCGAAGCTGCGGCCGATTTCTGTTCCTTTGCCGGCCATCGTTTCAAGCGCGATGTTTACATTCGTTTCTTTGGTGCCATCCAGCACTTCATTCAAGCCTTCCGCAATACGGGCAATACCGTATTCCGCATCCTTATCCGTAAAAGCTCCTGGGTGCAGCACAATATTACGGACGCCAATTGCATTCGTCCGGCGGATCTCTTCTTGAAGAAACCGCACCGCAAGTTCAAAGGTATCCTCTTTATAAGAAGCAAGATTAATAATATATGGAGCATGAACGACGATTTCATCAATCCCCGCCTGACTCATGGCTGCATTGCCTTCTTCGATGTATAAATCCTCAATCGGCTTACGCCGGGTGTTTTGCGGAGCGCCCGTATAAATCATAAATGAGCTGGAACCATAAGTTACGGCTTCGTTCGCCGCAGTCAGCAAGCCCTTATCGGAAAATGAAACATGAGATCCAATCTTCAACATTGCTATTGTTTCGCTCCCTTCCTAATTGCCAGTCCTTATTTCGGAGGTCGGCATATGAATACGCTTGTCCTATCTATTTTACAAGGAATACCGAAATAAATCTAGGTTCAAGAAGAAAGGGATAGCCGCCAATAAACCGCATCGTTGCAAGTTTCTTCTAAGTAATCAGCAGGTTGCGAGGTCTATCAGCCATAGCTTATAATGGAATCAATTTTCAAAACGTTAATTAGACCCTTTCATTTTAAGTGAGTTTAGGGCTCGCAAATGAGATATACTTAGCAGGCAGAGGTGAAACAGCGTTATGGGCAACAGCTGGTTTATGTATTTTATTGTGTTTTGGGCCTTCGTCATGCTTGGCTTTATGTCGATTGGCGGTTATTTCATGTTCCGCAAGTTCTTGAAGGTCCTGCCTCAGCGTGATGGCAAATCAAAGCTCGATTGGCAAAACTATTGGGTGGAACGGAGCCGCGGGATGTGGCCCGAAGACTCCAAAACATTCCTAGAACGATTGGTAGCGCCGGTGCCAGGTGCTTTCCGTGACATTGCCAGACATTCGATTGCCGCTAAAATTGCACAAGTCGCAGTAGAAAGCGGTGCGACAGAAGTTTCAGAAAAACATTGCATCGAAGGCTACATACGGGCAACTCCGAAACGGGATTACCGCAGCCTGATCTCCTTTCTGGAGAAGCAAAACATTGATTATTCGCCCTACAAGCATTTACTCAATAAATAGTGAAAGCCGCCTAAGCAGGCGGCTTTCGCTGCATTATAAGCATCTCTTAACGATTGAAGGGAAACTTTCAAGGGTATACAAACGTTATAGAGAGTAAGCAATGCTCGCAAAAACTTAGCTTATGCTTTCGATGTAGTTTTTGCTATCGGTACCGGCAGTCGGTACCGCAGCAGAGCGCGCAAAAACTTAGCTTATGCTTTCGATGTAGTTTTTGCTATCGGTACCGGCAGTCGGTACCGCAGCAGAGCGCGCAAAAACTTTAGGAGGGGTCAATCATGAAACAAACAAACACAACAACAAGAAAAAAACGCACGCTTACATTGGTCATGAGTTTAGTCGTCGTAGTCTCACTCACCGCAGCCGGATGCGGTAATAATGATACGAACAGTAATGCCAATACATCTAATAATGTTGATGGTAAGGTATATAATGAAGACGCTGGCGCTGCGAATGGGGAATCCGGAAGCGTTAATAATAATGCCGGGGTAACCGACCCTGATGTTCCGGATCCGGCACCAGTCGAGCCTAAGCCTGCCGAGCCGGATGATAAAACCAGTACGGATAAGGAGAAGGATCCTGTAACTGAAACTGAGAAACAAGGCAAGGGTACCTACATTGGACAGGCGGACACAAATTCTATTGAAATAAAAACCTCCGATGGTACATCGACTGTCTATCAGATAGACGATAAAATGTTTGAAAAGGTCAACCAGCTGGAAGAAAACACTCCTGTTACATACACTTATATGGAGAAAGAAATTAGCGGAGAGAAAATTAAGCAGTTATGGCTTACAAGCATTAAAGCTACTTAACCCCTATTGTCGGAGGAATGTGCAATGAAAGTTGCCGTAACCGGTGGAACTGGCTTTGTCGGCGGTCATCTCGTCGATGCGCTGCGTCAGCGTGGTGACGAGGTATGGATAATCTCAAGATCAAAGGGAAAATCAGAGAGCCGCAGTGATGTACATCGGGTAACGTGGTCTGAAATAGCTGTATCTCCATCCCGGCTGGATGGCATCGATGCCATCGTTAATTTGGCGGGAGAATCGATAAACCAAAGATGGACAGAAGCGGCAAAGACTCGAATTCTTCAATCCAGGCTGGATGCTGCCAGCCGCATTGAACATCTAGTCGCCTCCTTGAATGTCAAACCCGATGTCGTCGTAAACGCGTCGGGTATTTCTATTTATGGCATGTCACGAAGTGACACCTTTGATGAATCCAGCCCTTGGAACATTAGTGACTTTCTCTCTTCTGTTGTTGAGAAATGGGAAGCTGCGGCGGACCGAATTAACGTTTTTCGCCTCGTTAAACTTCGAGTAGGACTTGTGTTAGGAAAGGGTGGCGGTGCATTTCCACTAATGTCACTGCCTTACAAGTTGTTCGCAGGCGGCAAGGTTGGCAGCGGAAAGCAGTGGATGCCATGGCTGCATATCGAAGATATGGTTCGTCTTATTCTGTTCTGTATCGATAATCCTAATCTAGAGGGACCTGTAAATGCATGCGCTCCACATCCAGTAACCAATGATGCATTCGGCCGTGCACTCGGTCGTGCATTGGGAAGACCTCATTGGTTCCCTGTACCCGCCTTTATACTGAAGACCGTGTTAGGCGAGCTCTCACTTTTGCTATTGGAAGGTCAGCGTGCTGTACCTCGCAAAGCGATGGAGCATGGATTCACATTTAGCTATCCTACAATTGAGAGTGCCATGGCCCCATTGGTGGGAAGTCATAAATAACGTCTTCTGCATCATTGAATTATAAGGTCCGATAGAAATATTTCGGACCTTTATTACCTGCCAGCTGAATGCAATCACCGCTTTTTAATGGATAGGCCTTATACGGAATCATCATTTGACCATTCCAAGCGCTGCCGTTTCTAGATCCCACATCCTTAGCCGCCCATTCCCCTTGCTTCCCCGATAATTCCAGATGCGCTCGTGATATACCTGAAGAGCTATCTACATAATGGACCCCGTCCCCTGCCCGGCCAATAACAAAACTCACTGCTTGAAGCACAATTTGCTCCGTGACTCCCTCTGCTTCCCTTTCCAGCCAACAAGCTGGCAGGCGACTCTCGTTCTCCTCTGCTTGTTTATCCTGACCTAGTAAAACAGTTGCATCATTATTGATCATTCTGCTTAGCTGCACGCCTTCTTGCCGTTCCGATACAGCTGTCCTGCGCTCGATACTTTCCATCAAACCAAAACGCCGATTACTTCCTGTGCTATCGGCAAGATCTTTGTTAATTACATCTATGCTTGCGCGAATCGGCTGATTTGAAGCTGAGCTTACATGGCTAAGAAGAGGAGAATTTGGCACAAACCCTCATCCTCCCCTGCCCACTTTGAGTCTTGGTGCCAGCTTTCCTCAAGAAGCGACTCGTCTCTAGAGCTCCTCTTCCAATAAAAGAGCAGTCCGGCAGCAGCGATGAGTGTGAGGCCGCCGCTGATGAGCAGACTTGTCCGGCTAGGTGATGCCAAATACAGAAATCTCCATATAAGAGCAGCTATGATGATAAGTCCCATTCCAAGTATCCATACCTGTCTGGATCGAACTTGATCTTCTTGATCCGTTTCCAAAGGTGTGAAAGGGATTTCTTCTTCGATATCCTGATTAACCCGAGCAGGAAGAGAGGATTGATTGACTTCTGGTAGTTCCTTTTCCAGGAGTTCGATTTGTTTAGATAGCCTTGAGGCTGAAGCCTGAGCAAAAGGTGCAGCGGACTTTACTATTACCTGCTCCAAACCTGCACTATGAATCACTCCTAATAAAGAGATGATCGTTTGCCGCAAGCTGCTCCAAGAGACGTGTTCGCCGCGTAGATGCTGAACAATTCGCTGAAAACCTAAACCATCCGGTTGATTGACATAACCAAGCCAACGCACAGCCATCGCAAGAACCGATTCCCCGGCAGAAACAGCGAGTTTGCTCTGTCGAAGCGGTACATAAACAAGTCCAATATCCGACCACGACTCACCCACAAACAAATATTGATCATTCAGCATAAAGCCTTCTGTCCTCAGCATGTAATGATGGCAATCATCAAGTGCCTCAGCAATGGATAATAACATGCTATAAAAATCAATCATTGAGAGCTGCTGGGTTTGCAGCCTGTGTACAAGCATTCTTCTGCCCGATAAGGCATAACGGAAAGTGACTCTGCCGTCTATATCCACCCAATCAATCGGAAGCAGTTTGGGAATCTTCTGCGCCTGCAGCATTTGAATCTCTACTTCATCCAATTCCTCCCGTAAAATCCCTAATTCCCGATCAATGATCATCTCATGACCACGACTCGACGAGAAATCAACACGAAGTTGATCATTAACCATTCTAGTCCCTCCTAAAAGTTTTTGTGACACATCCTTGATTTACTTCTTGAAAAACAAAAACTACTTCCGAAGAAAGATAAGCTAAAGCTTTTGCAATATATCCGAAGAGATGTCTCTGCAGATTATACTGTCTGAAACCAAGCAGTCAGGGCAGCCGGAACTACGGCTATCATAAATGGAAACCGCAATCCATCTTTGCTCCAAGTTTTTATAGCTTCAACCTTGCCACCGGCTGACGGTGTGATCATGGAGATAACGGCTCTCATCACCCGTCTGCCAAAGCTGCCATTTACAAAAATAAGGACCACGCCTGCTGCTCCAGCATACAAGATCGCATAAATGAGCACCTGAACAACCAATGAAGCACCTATCCAGGCTCCAAGGGCAGCGAACAGCTTGACATCCCCCGCTCCAATTCCCTTTAGTGCATATAGAACAAGCAAAGGGATAAACCCCGCTGCAGCACCAAGAAAAGAATGAATGCTTCCTGACATTCCATACACGACCGATTGATAGATGATCCCTGCAATAATAAAAGATATCGTTAAACGATTCGGAATCTTCATGACCCGAACATCATGAATAAAAGCTATTACCAGCAGCAATGATGCTGCCAAAATAGATATCGTAGCTGCCACCTGCGCCAATCACCCTCCCGACCTGCTTGCTACGCGCTTTTCTTCTTCTCAACGACAAAATGTCTGGATACCGTTGTTCCATCAGCAGCCGAGACGCTCAGTTCCCAGACACCAGGCGTTGTATTGCCTGAGACCAGCCACGTCCATTCTGCTTTTCCTGAAGCATCTGCTGATACTTCTCCGACATGCTTCGCTTGGCTTCGGCCGCTCTTATACGTAACCGTCAGATTCAAGATGCGGCCCGGGTCTGTTTGAACAACCAACCTGGCCTTGTTGCCTGGCCGCAGCGGATCTGGTTCCAATGAAACAATTTGAATTTGGGCATGCGTGCTATCAGTGCCCTCGCCATCTCTATTAGCTGGGACAGGATCGCTGACCCATACGCGTTCTTCAGCCTGCTCGCGCAGAGTAAGAGAACGCTTTGTAAAGGGAAAACCGAGCTTAAATGTATATTCCGCTTCAATTCGAATGTAAGCCTCGGTTTTTCCTTTCAAATCAGGCAGCGAAAGTCGGCTGAGCCTCAACAGTTCCGGATTCAATACCGCTCGATCAGCCTCATGTCGAAGCAGCGGCTCCACAACGGAACGGCCAATTTCCGTTGCTGCCGCATCAACAACGGGTTTCCAATCGCCTTCAAGTACGGCTGCCAGTAACCTTCCTGCCGGTGACGGCAGCCATCCCTCAAGTTTATCGGCAACCATTTCAATACCTGGCAGCGGTGCCGCTGCTAAAGCTCCAGTCCCAGCTCCAGATGGTTCTGCCGCAGGCGGCATTGATGAAACAGCTTTATTGTACGCAAGTTCAACCGGGTAAATATTAGCCGCTGCCTGGCGGACCGTTTGTGACAACGTTCCGTGCAGCGCCATTTGTACAGCGGATAAGCGGATCAGGCAAATAAAAAAGATGAACACCATCAGCACGATCGGCATGATAAGAGAAGCTTCAAGCGCGATGCTTCCTGTTTCACTTCGCAGGTTAACCGTATGACCAGCCAATAGTTTTTGTCGTTTCATACCGGTTTCCCTTGACCTTTCCTTTCAAAATATTAAATCGTGTAAAGCTCTTCATGAGTCCAGGTAAAAACCAAAGATTAACGGAAGCCGTTAATTCACCGCTAAGCCCAGTAGATGTCTTGGTCAAAGTCAATCCCGTATTCTGCTCAATAACGGCAATCGTCCGAGATATTCTTTGTTCATCACTGCCATGCAGGAGTAAAAACAGTCTCAAATAATCAAGGTATGTCAAATCAACTGCGGCATATTTAGATAGAGGCGTAGTGCCTTTCTGGGATAGTGAAACCATGTCCTCCATCGTTTTCTCGAGTCCGTATAATAATGCCGCTGCGAGCACAAGAAGCGGATGACCTAGTGAACGGCATTCGATCAGCCCTTCCATCGTACGGATCGCCAGCCTGGTTGCGAAAATCTCTCCATAAGCAGCCGAAACATTGGCAGCAGGTTGATGGAACCCATACAGAACATACTCCACTTCTTGATTATTTAAACTCAGTGCATCGGCAAATTCGCTGCGATCCGCGCTTTGCAGTATAGCTTTGAACTTTAAAGGGTTGAAGGCTGTAAATCGATGGACAATATACTCATTCATATATAGGGGATCCCGGATATTATCGAGCATGTCCGCCATGCCGGCAAATATATTGCCCATCGCGGACATCGATGCTTCTGCTGCCTCATGAGCATCACCGTTATCCCGGTCCAGATTCGAATCCGGTTCAGCGGCTGATTCGTCCTCGAATAGCTCATTAAAATGCAGATTGGCTTCATAACGCTTCTTGACATCGTCAAATTGCTTCTGATGCTCTTCCTTTTGAGGTACAGTCTTCATGCTTTGAAGCAGATCCTTTGCCTCGTTCCATTTACTCTGCGCTGCTTGCTCTTTACGCTTCCGCTGCGAATCAGAAGATTCCCGGTTTAATAATTCTTGTTCTCGAACTTGTAGGGCGACTCCAGGCCGAATATATCGCTGGGTGTAGTCCCTATAAATGTTTTGCAGAATATTAAGGCTTTCACTCAATTCCACTGCCGACGTTGCATTGGATAGCCCGCTGGATAAGCTGGTTTGAAAGCCGAGAGACTTCACTTCAACTTCTGAGAAGGAAACAACTTGATCCGAGATGTCTCTTCGATAATTGACATACCACTCCGGTGAGAGCAGAAGCTGCTCGAGTGATTGCTTGGTCTGCTGCATCTGAGAAAGCTCGCCCTCACTCACCGCTGTAGCGGGGTTCCCGGGAAGCTGCTGCTTATTCATACGGTCGTAACCTGTATTCATCTGCTCCTGCTTCGTCTGTTGAATGATGCTCCTCATCTGGGTATCACAGCTTTCGGCTTCCTGCAGCTCCTTAAGCGACTTCATCTCCAGCTCTTGATGAAGCTTTGCGGCTGTTATGGCCGAGCTGACAAGCTCACCTGCCTGTGAACTTGCTTGACTCACATAGGAGGAGATTTCATTTGTATACGCCGGCTGCTCACCTTCCTTCAATACGGCATCATGATTTCGCCATCCGATATAAGAGCTATATCCACTAACTATGCTGAGAAGTGAATAACCTGCATGGACCCCGGTAATCAGAGGTTCAATAGCCCCGCCAGCCGCTGCCGCATTACGTTGATTATCCAAAATTGCATGTAAGTGAGCTTCACGCTGATCATATAATTTACGGATCTGTTCGAGCACAACCACAGAAGCGGATGCTTCCTTCATCGCTGATGCAATGGGGGCAAAGCGCGAAGCAACCTCCAGTGTAAAATCAATAGGCGCTTTGTATTTCATTTCTTCAAGCACCTGACGATTAAATACCGCATGAGTTCCAAGCACCTCATAGCTGTCTACGTGGGAGGAGCTCATTTCAATCTGCAGCAGTCTAAAATGGTTATATCCATCAGGCTCCCAGTTATTCTCTGCAGCATGAGCAAACAGCTCTCCCCGATCAGATCCTCCTGCTCCGAATAGTCCATAACGGTCATAAAGTGCTCCGTCATAGGCAGATAGTGATGAGCGAATCCCGGATTGCGCAGCCAGCTCGATTTGCTTTTGAAAAGCAGCCACTCTGGCATAGTCAACAAGCAGCGCTGTAAATAATAGAATACCTGCCGTAGCGATGATGAGAAAAACCGAAACGGATCCATTTGGGTCCGCGAACCGTTCCAATCGGAATTTTTTTCTCATTACCTCTTCACTTCCAGGGTTCGCCGCTTGCTCAGCACTTCCGATGCTTGCTGCTGCTTCGCTTTACCATCAGCCGATTGACCAAATTTAGCTGTATAATAACGTACCAAATCCACGTTACGAATCCCTTCTACCGGATCCACGACAACAACATGTCCTACCGCCTTCGGATCGGATGCTCCCAGCATGGCTTCCAGCGGGCCAATCGATACTGGCTGGAGAAGCTTAACGACGATTGTTTTCTCCAATAGACCGTATTCATAACTCATCTGACCCTCAAATGGTTCAGGTATTCTCTGTATAATACGATTCATTTTGGCAGCCGGAAGCGAAGCCTCGGCATTATTACTAGAAGTAGCATCACCACTAGCCTGAATATCCTGACGTCTTGTAATCTCGCCCTGGCTGCTGCCGCCGCCGATCTGAACAACCGTCCCCCCCTTATGATCTGTTGAGCTGCCCCATCCAAAAAGAGACTGAAGAGCACCGTTTCCAGACATACGCCAATACAATCCATCATACTGCCCTGTTATTCCGATTCCGCTTAATACCTCGCGCTTACTGTTATCCCAGCGGAATGCCGCACGCTCTGCAGACAAAGAAGCTGAATGATAGAGAACGACCTTCTGATAGGTATACATGCTAAATATGATGACTGCCAGTAGAGCAAAGAAAATAGCCGGGAAGACAATAGATGATTCCACTGTAAAGCTCCCCTCGTCTCCTCTTGGCCAAAGACGCACCAGTCGTTTAATTAAAGATTTCATTCGCTTTGTCATCCGCGTCGCCCATCAGCTTCTGCAGCAGGCTAATTATCCAATCCTTAAATAAAAGCGCCAGAATAATAACAACCGCAATAATCAGCACGATCTCGAGTGTGCCGAGTCCCTCTTCCTCACGCCAGAACTTTCGAATTTGATTCGTCCATTTTCCCATCTTTATCTCTCCCTTGAATGAGTTATCCGCCCATCATCAAGATGGCCGGCGAGGCGACAAGCGCCATTAGAATCAAAAAATACCTACCAGCGGAAATACAAGCTTAGAAGATGCTTCCTCGCCTCTGGAGCGGGCAACCGCCTTTCTTTTCTCCCAAAGCGAATAGGAAAGCTCCTTCAAAGACAATACGAGACGATCGCCGCCCCTGCGGTAGTTAAGCAGGATGGTCGTCGTAAATAAAGAAACTTCCTGGACTGCGCAGCGTCTGCTGAACGCTTCCATTGCAGCGCTGAAGGATTGGCCGTTGCGGATCTCCTCATTGGCTCTGCGAAGCTCGATTAACAGCGGAATTTCCCTTTTATCTCTATCGTCTCTTCGTTCAGCACAGCGGATCAGCGCGCGTTGAACCGTCTCACCCGCCCCCAGCAGAAGCATCAGCTTACTCATGACCTCTGGAATAACAAGCAGAATATCCTGCTTGCGCTGCTCGAATTTACGGATGGTGTCGCGCCACCTTGCAGCCGGAATAATGACTCCGAGCAGCAAACCCATATACAACAAAGATCTTTCCCCGCTTAATAAGGACAGCCAGGCACCGCAGGCAGCAGCCGCATAACCGCAGCCTATAGTGAATACCGCAAACTGCTTCGTCGCATCCACCGTCCAGGTCGCCCCATGGAGCACAAACATTTTACCGTGCAGGGCCGACAGGAAGGGCTGCATCCGGTCCAATAGGCCGCTTTTTTCCAGCACCCACAGCATAGGGATAATCAGTAAACGGCGAACCGTCGGGTGATCCAGTTTCTCATCGCCGGTTTTAATCACTTTCTGCCGCGCCTGACTGCGTTCATTTATGGTGAATCCTGCAATCCAAACTATTGTAAGCAGTGCCCCAATCAGAATAGCCACAGCAATGAAGCCTCTCCCTAACGTTTATTCTTATCTACAATCGGATGCTCATCACCCTTATCATGAACCAGCAGCAAACAGCTAGAAGCAGAAGAGAGACGGTTAACAGGACATAACCTGCTCCTTTATATAAAGGAGCCATGTAATCCGGTGCCGTCATACTAAGAAAAGCGAGGAAGACAAACGGAACAGCCATCATGATTCTGGATTCATAACGCTTTTGTGCCACCATGACTGCGATTTCCTGCTGAATCTCCAATTTCTCTCCGATCGTTTGCGACGTACGACGGATCACTTCAACCAAATCACCGCCCGAACGTTTGCAGATCATGAACACATCAACGAACTGGGTAATATCGTCTATTTGCGCCCGTCTTCCAAAATCATCCAGAGCCTGCTCAAGCGGCTCTCCGTATGCCATTCGCGAGCGAATAATTTCAAATTCCATAATCACCTCCGTCTGAGGATCCGGATAAAGCAGCCGTAAATCCTCAAGCGAGGCAATGAAAGCATTTTCTACCGATCGGCCTGCAGCAAGCGACGAGGTTAGTGAATATAGAGCTTCTTTAAACTGTATTTTCAGCCGTTCCCTCCGCCTAAGCAGAAGTGAATCCCGGTGCTGCCGGGGCGCGAGAATCCCTCCAGCCGAGAAGATCAGCGATACAAGAATCGAATGATAGAATAAAAAGGCAGCCGTAAATGCAATCATCCCCCCGGCAGCAGAAGCCAAAACAAACTGTTTTTCCGTTAAACGGTATTCCGTATACACAGGTAAACTGCTGCCGCTTCGAACACCGGGTTCATTCTTAGAATCAGGCCATCCTAACCAGTCCAGCCAACTTCGCTGCCGCTTGTTCAAGCACTCTCCTCTCCCTTCTCAGACGAGAGACCTGCCATCTGCAATTTCCATGTCCGCTGCAGCGGATGAGCGGTTCGTTTGAGGGCGCCGATAACAAGGCCTTCCCTCTCGCCCTTTTCTTCAAACTTATACAGCGACTGAAGACTTACCTCGCCATTCTGTACACCTGTAATTTCACAAATTTCCGTTACGCGCCTAGTCCGATCGCGAAGTCTGGATAAATGGACCACAATATCAATAGCCGATCCGATTTGCTGACGTATGACGGCTATAGGCAGGTCAGCCCCGCTTAGAACCATCGTTTCCAGTCTGGCCATCATATCGCGGGCGCTGTTCGAGTGCCCGGTACTCAATGATCCATCATGTCCAGTATTCATCGCCTGCAGCATGTCGATGGATTCCCCTCCGCGAACCTCGCCAACAACGATTCGGCTGGGCCGCATCCGAAGCGATGCCCGAATCAATTCCCGGATGGTGATTTCCCCTTTCCCTTCTGTATTCGCATTGCGCGTTTCCAACGAAACTAAATTCGGAACCGTTCGAATCTGAAGCTCGGCGGAATCCTCAATCGTTACAATTCGCTCATCAGAAGGAATGAACTGCGACAAGGCATTCAGAAAAGTCGTCTTGCCCGAACCGGTACCTCCGCTGATGAAAATATTGTATTTGGCCGCAACAAGCTGTGCCAGGAAGGCCGCAGCCTCTTCGGTTATAGCTCCCCGCAGGATCAAATCCTCCATCTGCAGCGGCTGCTCCGGAAACTTACGAATCGTCATCGTAGGCCCTTTGAGCGCTACTGGCGGCAGAACGATATGAACACGTGAGCCGTCTTTCAGTCTAGCGTCGACGATAGGTGATGATTCATTCACGACACGATTGACACCTGCGACAACGGCCTGTATAAGATCCTCCAGCCGCGCCTGGCTTTCGAAGGTAATCGGAAGCCTAAGAAGCTGCCCTTCCCTTTCTACGAATAACTCGTCATGACTGTTAATCATAATCTCCGTAATTGATTTGTCTTCCATCAAAGGCTGAAGCAGATCAAGACCGCGGAAGGAATGGAACAGTCTTCGTACAAGCTGGACTTTCTCGAGCGATGTTAGAGGATGACTGCTGCACCACTGAAAGACCGTCTGCTCGATTCTTTCCATTAAAGCTTCATCTGTCATAGCATGATCCAGATCAAGCTGATCACGGATTCGCGACTTTAACTGCAGCACCACGTCCTCCTGCATCTGTTGCTCCCCTCTCAGACATAAAGAATCGATTAAGCAAAACCTCCACCGCTCCCAGATAAGCAGGGGAACTATGGATGTTATTAGGCAGCCGGCCCTTTGCCCATTCTTCGATATAGGGGAGGGACCCTTCTGCTTGCAAATTAAACTTTCCTTCCACTTCCAGTCGATCCCCTGATTCGAATTGTATCTGAATGAAGCGGAAGCTGCGCCTGCCTTCTTGAAAAGCCACTCCCCATTTCTGTTCCCCATACATTAGAGCTAACTCGGTTTTACGACGAACGACTGCTTGCTCGTTTACTAACCAGAGTGTGTGATCCGATGCCTTAAATACCTCATAATGAAGGGGTTCCAGCCGGCTGTCCAAATCAACAACGACCAAGTCATAATGACCAATCCCTATTACAGCCTGAAGCAGCTGATTGACGTGATCGGCGGTTAAAGAAAGCCTCTCCTCCGCGTTGCTGCAAGGCGGCAGATAGTCAATCTGCAAAGCGGGGTGCCTTTTGCGCAGCTCCGCTAATCGAAGGAATGCTTTGCCTGGCTGCGTCTGGAGCGTATACAGCAGCTGTGAGAAATCATCGCCGCCTTCTTCACCGAACCAAATTGAAGTGGCATTCCACTGTTCAAGGTTCAAATAAAATACGCGCATACCCCGAAGTCCTGCCTGCTGTGCCAGCTGAAGCGCCAACGTTGTTTTGCCGATTCCGCCACTGGCCGAATACACCGAAATTACATCTGTCCGACGATCGCCGCCGCTGCCTCCCTGGACTAACAACCGTTCACCGGAAGCTGCATAGACCGCCGAGCAGGCCTGAAGTAATTGAGGCAGAGGCTGATACTGCAGCACCTCAGGATAATCTTGAGTCTGTCCAAGATAAGCGACGAGCGCAGCTCTGGGAATTGAACCCATAGATTCGCCAAGCCCTTCAAGCATGGCCGGCTGAGCTGCGATAAAATCGATCCGATATCCCCCGCGGATAAAATGCTTAAGTGCAGCCGGGTTCGTAAATGCCGTAATCTGCCACGTCTCGCCAATTGAGGAATGCCGGACATATTCCGCAAGACGATCGAGATAATCTGCTTCTTTCACCGCAAGAATTAAACTCTGCTTGCTCATGTTTAAATACCTCCAAACTCCTTCATGCCGATGGAAGGGATCAAATGAATGCAAAAAAGCACCCTAACAACGCAGAATATCTGCGCTATTACGGTGCTTCCGTATAAGCTTTTTCAATTGCCCATAATTTACCACAGACATAGGCGATCAGTCAATCCACATTTTTTAAGTAAAGAATGGATGCCTCTGCAAAATGATAAATATGTTAACAGTTGCTTATTAAATGCAACCGCACTATAATAATGTAAGTTTGAGCACCTAAGGTAAGTAACTTGCATCATATTTAGTAAATAGGGAGAGTAAATCATGAGCCAAAATGCATCAGTCAGCACATTAACAGCAGAAGAAGTTATTAAAGCCCGTCATTCCGTTCGGCAGTACAAACCCAATGTTAAAATTCCAGAAAACACATTGAACGAAATTCTGGAGCTGGCAGCTCTCGCCCCTTCGTCTTGGAACATTCAACATTGGCGTTTTCTCGTTATTCAGGAGCAGGCGCAGAAGGATCTGGTCAAAGGTATCGCTTATGGCCAGCAGCAAGTTTCCGACGCATCAGTTGTTGTCGTTATTCTAGGCGACCTGGAAGCTAACCTGACAGGCCACCAAATTTATGGCGAAGCGGTAGATGCAGGTCATCTTAAACCGGAAATCCGCGATACCTTGGTTGGTCAAATCGATGGCGCTTATAAAAATGAGCAGGTTGCCCGTGACGAAGCCAATAAAAACGCTGGTCTGGCAGCTATGCAGCTCATGCTTGCAGCAAAAGCCAAAGGCTACGATACAGTGGCAATGGGCGGATTCGATAAAAACCGCTTGGTCGAGGCACTCAAAATTCCATCCCGTTATATCCCGGTCATGATGATTCCAATCGGTGAAGCGGCAACTCCGGCTCGCCCAACAGCCCGACTTTCACTAGATCAGCTTGTGATCAACGAATCATTCTAATTCAGATCCGCATGCAAAAAGCCCTTCTTTTTCTCCTACAGGAGAACGGAAGGGCTTCTTGTCGTTTTAATGTGAAATATTCGCTGTATGCCCAAAATCGGAGATCTCCATAAACATCGGCGCTGACATTGCAGAGTGGAAGAATAAGCTGATTTCATGCTGCGCGCTCTCTGGCGAATCGGAGCCATGCACAATATTACCGGTTATATCCATTCCATAATCCCCTCTAATCGTTCCCGGGGATGCTTCAACCGGATTGGTTTTACCGATAATCGAACGGGCATTAGCCACTGCATGGCGGCCTTCCCAAACCATGGCACATACCGGACCCGAAGTGAGATATTCTACCAGCTCATTGAAGAAAGGCTTGTTCTTGTGTTCCCCGTAATGCTGCTCGGCAAGCGAACGTTCAAGATGCATGAATTGCATAGCAATGAGCGTGAAACCCTTCTGTTCGAAGCGGGTAATGATCGGACCGATCAACCCCCGCCTCACCCCATCAGGCTTAATCATAACGAATGTGCTTTCCATGTGAATCACTGTCTCCCTCCGGAAGTAAACTTTGCGAAAAAAACGACGGGTATCAGGGCACGGCCAAGACCGCAAGACCGCCCCACTATCCTCAGTTTTCCATGATTCACCAAATTTCAACCCCGTAGAGGGAAAGAATATTCCAGGAAAATTCCAACTCGCTGCAAAATTCAGAATCAGCCCTCTTCAGCTCATTCTTATCCTTTGTCTGTAAGTGCGAGAAAGGTGTGCACATCCTCTGTAGTCAACGCAACAGCACCCCGCCAGAACTCAGGCTCGTCCAGGCGCACACCCAGATGTTTCTGCGCGAGCTCTTCCACGGTCATCAGACCCGTATCTCGAAGCAGCGCCACATAACGCTCAGCGAATGCTGCGCCTTCCTTCTTCGCGATTGCATAGATTCCGCAGCTGAATAGAAAGCCGAACGTATACGGGAAATTATAGAACGGTACGTCGGTTAAATAAAAATGCAGCTTAGACGCCCAAAAATTCGGATGCACCTCGCCAAGCACGCCATTGTACGCTTCACGCTGCGCTTCCTCCATCAAGCTGCTCAGTTCCTCATGACTCAGCATGCCTCTCTTGCGCTTGGCATAGAAACGGGTTTCAAATAAGAACCGGGCGTGGATGTTCATAAAAAAGGCGACCGAGCGCTGCAGCTTATCTTCCAGCAGACCCAGCTTCTCCTCCGGATCAGCCGCTGTCTTCAGCGCCGAATCCGATACGATCAGCTCTGCGAACGTAGAGGCAGTCTCCGCAACATTCATTGCGTACTCTTGGGCCAAGGGCGGCAGATCATCCATTACGTATTGATGATAAGCATGGCCTAGTTCATGGGCAAGTGTGGAGATGTTCGATGCCGTTCCTGAATATGTCATGAAGATACGGGTCTGTTTACTGACCGGGAAAGACGTGCAGAACCCGCCTGGCCGCTTGCCTGGACGGTCCTCCGCTTCGATCCAGCAATCCTCAAAGGCTTTCTTGGAGAAATCCGCAAGATCCGGACTAAACGCACGGAATTGATCAACGATGAAATCCGCCGCTTCATGATAGGGCACTGCCTTGCTTGCAGATCCGACAGGCGCTTCAACATCATGCCAGTCGAGCTTCTCGATTCCGAGCAGTTTCGCTTTGCGCTCCAAATAACGAACAAGCTCCGGCTTGCCTTCGCTTACAGCCGTCCACATCGCATTCAGCGTCGCTTCGCTCATCCGGTTCATCTCGAGCGGCTCTTTAAGCACTGACTCCCAGCCCCGCTTCCCGTACAGCTTCAGACGGAAACCTGAAATTCGATTGAGCGTCTCTGCGCATAACTCAGCCTGCTCGCCCCATTCCCGTTCCCATTCGGCAAACGCAGCTGTACGCACTGCACGATTAGGATCTGAGAGCCGGTTGTGCATCTGACCCGCAGAGAGCGTCTTCGAATTGCCTTCTTCATCCACGGCCTGGAAGCGTGCACGCGAAACTATCGTATTATAGAAATCTCCCCAGCCATGGTAGCCATCAACAGCCAGCTCTCCAGCCAATGCCTCCAGACTAGGCGGCAGCTTCTCTTTGGCCGCTTCGCGGCGTTCACTCAGAACAAAAGCTACAGGGCTGATCGACTCCTGCTTCGTCCACTGCTCCCACTGCGCTTCGTTAACGAGACGAAGCTGTTCATCGAAGCCGGTCAGAGCACTGTTGAATTTCGAAGCCATTGTTTTCACACGATCATTCAAGCCCTGAGCAGCAGTATCCTTCATCTTCTGAGCTAATAAACAGGCGACATACGAATCGACCTGACGAAGCCGTATTAGAATAGATTGAACAGCCCCTGTCCATGCAGACAATTGATCCCGAGAAACGCTGCTCTTATCACCTGCCGTCGTCTCTGCGGCTGCTTGAAGCTCACGTGACAATTGTTCAATATCGGTCTCCATCCCACTTAGCTCCGCTGCAAAAGCAGCCGATTCTGATCCACCGTCATAAATCGCATCTAAGTCCCAAGTCAAAGAATAATGGTCCATGGTCAGCCTCCATAATTTTATTCGTTTGCCCGCTTGGATACTTCCCTGCCAGTCATTTCAGCCTTATGTATGCGCGGCTTACGTTGCGTTATCTATCTGTGCAGTGTATAACTGAATTATAACGAATAAGCATCCCGCACGGCCAATCAATATCAATCGCGAACCAATGCCAGTCTGCAAAGGACGCTAGAAGGAGCTGATCATATGTCCCAACCTCTGCAATTATCGGCAGAAACAGCTGTTAAATTGTCCAAGGAACTAAACGTGCCGCTTGAGCATTTGATGCATATGCCAAAACACATTCTTCTCCAGAAACTCGCCGAGCTTGCCAAGAAAACGACAGCCTCAGAGCCTGAAGCCTCTGAGAATGACGGAGCCGATAAAGGAGCATCCGACTCGTGATCCCGTTTGAACGAACATGGCCTTATGACATCATTATGAAAGATATTTATGTGCCTACCTGTCCTTTCTGCGGCAGTGAAAATGTCCTGCTTCCCCTTCGGCCAAGAGAGCTTGGCGACATCCGCACCGGGAAGAAAAGATTGCTCGTATTCCCCTGCTGCCACAGCCGGGTGACAATTGTAGATGCCGACCAGGACTATTTGCTGGCGGATACGAAGCTGCGCAAGCTGTAACAGATGCTGCGACATTCAAAAGCCGCTCGGTCACATGGACCAAGCGGCTTTTTCTTTTCACTTATGATGCGGTAACGGCAGTTTGTTCATCTTCATAAATTTCGTTGCCTTCATGCTCATTTCGAATCTGCTGCCACATCTCTCTGGAAGCCCGGATCATAGCTGCATCCACAATTTTCTTATCATTAACAACGCGTGAGAACCAACGTACTGCGGTCTTTGCATCCCCTAACCGTCTATTCAGCTCCCCAATAAGGAACATCAATTTCGCATTATTAAGCGAATCGCCTTCAGTTTCGTAGACGCATATGTAAGCATCCAGAGCAAAACCTAAAAACCGATGCTCCTGCTGCTGATTGCTTGTATAGCGATACAACCATGCGATATGATGCAGAATCCCGGCAATAACCCGATCCTTCTCATCAACCGCCTGTGCGCAAAGAAGGGCCAGCTTATAACAATCCAGCGCCTGACTGTGATTCCGCTGACCGCCATAGTCTCTGAACACCCATTGGGATCCCAGCCCTTCATAATACTGCATCTTCTGTTTATCCGTCAGCTGACTTAAACCATTCTCCGTTGAAGCATACCCGCAGGTTGGACAAACACGGACAACATAGAAGTCCGGATTGATCTCATCCTTGTAATAGGTACAAAAATCACTATCTCTTGAATAAGCTTTCTTAAAGCTCGGTCTTACACGCGACGTTTTGTATGGAGTCTCACAGCAAATACAGTTTATAGTCGATAAGTAAAGCGGATCCATACAATCACAGCTCCTTGATTATTGGTTAATCATCCGTATTGACAAAATGATGGGCGGGTCCGGACAGACGCTCGATGATGAACAATCGCAGCTCATCCGGCATCCCGATCTCCATTAAGGCCCGGTTCATACAATCAAGCCATGCCTCAGCGCGTTCCGGTGTAATCGGGAAGGGCATATGGCGCGCACGCATCATCGGATGTCCGTATTGATCTGAATATAGGGAAGGCCCTCCAAAAAATTGGGATAGGAACAAAGTCTGTTTTTCCATAACGGGTGTAATATCACTTGGAAAAAGAGGTCCAAGCAGCGGATGCTCCTGCACCTTAGGATAAAAGGATTGGACAATTCGTTCTACTCCTTTAGTACCACCAACAGCCTCATAAATAGTGCTATAGTTATTCATCGTCACATTCATCTCCATTTTGTAGGTCTTTAGAATTATTTTATATAATTTTTTTCATGTACATAGAACATCAAGAATACAAAAAAATGCCCTTCACAAGGAGGGCATTCGGTGTGTGTTAGTACAAATAGACTACTGAATCAGCTCTCATAATCCTCTTCCCCAGGAGCCAATAATGACTCGCGGATGACATAAACGAATGCGCATACGAGGATGCCGGCAATAATACTCATAAGTCATCACCCCAAGCGTTCGATGTTCTTCTATTGTATCATAGTTATGTCGAAAATAATACCTATTTATGCAAGCGTTTTCCAAATTTATTTTTCCAGATCGATCCAAATTTCCTTAGACTATATATACAAGCTTTTCATTTAACCAGTGATGTTTGTCCTATTTCTAACATATAAAATAAAAAGGGTTATTCACCGACTAATGGAGGGCCGATTATGACAATCATCCGATATTTACTCCGTCCAGCTGTCATTCCAGCATGGTCCGCCGTGCTTATCTCGATACTGCTCATTCTCTTCCCGGCCGCTGGCCTTGAGTCCTCGCTCCGTGGATTGGCCATTTGGTGGCAGGTTCTGTTCCCGGCACTCTTCCCCTTCTTTTTTATATCCGAGCTCCTGCTCGGCTTCGGTATCGTTCATTTCTTCGGAACACTGCTCGATCCTTTCATGCGGCCCTTATTCGGGCTGCCGGGCAGCGGCGGGTTTGTCGTTACCATGGGCTATGCGTCAGGCTATCCGGTAGGTGCCAGATTAACAGCCCAGCTCTGGGAGCAGAAGCTCGTAACACGGGCTGAAGGAGAGCGGCTGGTCGCTTTCACGACTACCTCTGACCCGATCTTCTTAATCGGAGCCGTCTCTGTCGGTTTCTTCCACAACGTTGCTTTAGCTCCCGTCCTCGCTGCCGCTCATTACGGAGGCGGCATCATTGTCGGACTGCTCATGCGGTTCCATGACCGAGGGGCAGCAGCTACCGAATCTCCATCACATCATAAACAGCCAACTGGCAATAAAGCTGCCCATGCGAGAAGAAAATCTCGGATAAGCGAGGCTTTAAGGGCCATGCATCGTGCAAGACTGCTGGATGGACGCACCACAGGCGCTCTGCTGCAGGATGCTGTTCAAGCGGCGCTGCGGCTTATGATTGTCGTTGGCGGACTGGTCGTTGTCTTCTCCGTCATTATGGAGCTCCTTAAACAAGCAGGTGCGATCGGCGTCTTATCTGAGGCGATCCGTCTTGTTCTTAGCATCATTCATGTCCCGCCCGCGTTATCGGATGCCGTCGTTAACGGCCTCTTCGAAGTCACGCTTGGCGCACGTGCGGCGGGAGCAGCCGCAGGAAGCGGGCTTATCCACCAGGCAGCCATCGCTGCCTTCGTCTTATCCTGGGGCGGATTGTCCGTTCACGCTCAAATTGCCAGCCTGCTCAGCCGTACGGATCTGCGTTATCGCCCTTTCTTCATTGCCCGGCTCGTTCACGGCTTCATTGCGGCCGGTTTGATTTATCTCCTCTGGAATAGTATGGGTCCCACCGCCTGACATTGTATTCATCCGCTTTTTCCGATATGATCGATATATCTTATCATCGGTACGGAAGGAGCTTTTCTTTTGAACTATGTCGTTGTGGATAGAGGAGACAAGCTATCTAAACAGCTCGTGGAACGGTTTCATACCCTGGCGGGAGCTACAGGCCTGAAGCGAAATGATGACCTCCCTGAAATGGTTATTTCTATTGGCGGTGACGGTACGCTGCTTCAAGCTTTCCACACCTATGCAGATCGGATTGCCGATGTAGCCTTCATTGGCGTACATACAGGCCACCTCGGTTTTTTTGCCGACTGGAAGGCGGACGAGCTGGACGAGCTGGTCCGGATGATGGCGGAGAGTGAACCCCGCATCGTACGCTACCCATTGGCACAGATCGAGCTCGATACAGAAGAAGGACTTTCGACCCGGCTCGCATTGAATGAATTTACTATTAAAGGTGTAGATAACACGCTGGTTGCACAAGTCAACATTAATGATCAGCTCTTCGAAATGTTCAGAGGAGACGGAATTGTAGTCTCCACTCCCACAGGCAGTACGGCCTATAACAAAAGCGTAGGCGGCGCAATCATTCACCCGTCCATTGAATCCCTTCAGCTGGCTGAAATTGCTTCCATTAACAACAGGGTCTATCGTACTCTTGGCTCATCTGTCGTTCTGCCGCAGCATCACCACTGCGATATTATCTCGCGCAAAGATCAGCGTCTGCAGCTGACGTTCGATCATCTTAATATTACCCGCAGCGACATCCGCTCAATCCGCTGCAGTGTGGCTGATCTTAAAGTCAGCTTTGCACGCTACCGGCCTTTTCCATTCTGGAATCGCGTGCGTGAAGCTTTCATCGACTTTGACGTGAAATAATGAGGGTATTCCGCGCTTATTTGCAATTTGTTAAGCCCTACAAATGGTTAATTGGCTGGACCATTCTCATAGGTATAATCAAATTCACCATTCCGCTTACGCTGCCGCTTTTCATCAAATACGTCGTCGATAATGTGCTGCTCGCTCCGATTTCGGCTCATGATAAATACGAGAAGCTGTTCCGGGCTGTGGGACTTGCCTTTCTCTTATTCGTGGTCATTCGTTATCCGATTGAATATTTCCGTCAATATTTTGCGCAGCTTACAACAAGCCGTGTTTTATTCGATCTTAGAAACAAGCTGTACGCCCATCTTCAGCAGCTTTCCATCCGGTTCTATCAAAACCGTAAATCCGGTGAAATCATATCACGCATGATCAACGATGCCGAGCAGACCAAATCCTTAGTCGAAACCGGGCTTATGAACATCTGGCTCGATATGTTCACCCTATGCATCGCGCTTGTCATTATGTTCAATATGAATATGATGCTGACGTTTGTTGCGATTGCCATCCTGCCTTTCTATGGCTACGCCGTCAAGAAGCTGTATAAACGATTGCGCTCTTACTCCCGATCCCGCTCTCAATCCCTTGCAGAAATGCAGGGTTACCTAAATGAACATGTGAACGGCATTTCCGTTGTCAAAAGCTTCACTCTGGAGTCTTACGAGGAGGAGCAGTTTGGCGTTCGCAACAAAAAGTTTCTGGAGCGTGCATTTGCTCTCACACGGTGGAATGCACTGACGCAATCCATTATCAATACGTTGACAGAAATCGCCCCGCTGCTTGTCCTTCTATTCGGCGGTTATCTTGTCATTGAGAAGCAGCTGACGCTTGGAGAATTCGTGGCCTTCTATGGGTATCTGGACCGGCTGTATGGCCCTCTCCGGCGGCTTGTTAACTCCTCAACCGAGCTGACGCAAGCTTCTGCATCACTTGAGCGCGTGATGGAGCTGCTTTCAGAGAAGCCTGAGGTTCAGGATTTGCCTGGGGCCTCGATGATGAAGATGGTACGCGGAGACATTCATTTTGACCATGTTTCGTTTCGGTACGGGGAAGAAGGAGAATGGATTCTTCGCGACATTGATCTGACCATCCCGCAAGGACATACGGTTGCGCTTGTCGGGATGAGCGGCGGCGGTAAATCATCGCTTGTAAGCCTTCTGGCAAGGTTCTACGATACGGGCGAGGGACAGATTAGGATCGATGGGCAGGATATCCGCAGCGTTACACAGCAAAGTGTGCGCTCGCATATCGGTATGGTGCTTCAGGATAATATCCTGTTCAGCGGATCCGTTCGTGAGAATATCCAGCTGGGCAATCCGCTTGGGCCTGAAGAAGACTTGGTTCTGGCAGCCAAGCAGGCGAATGCGCATGAATTCATTATGTCATTGCCGGGTGGCTATGATACCGAAATCGGGGAACGCGGCGTCAAGCTCTCCGGCGGTCAGAAGCAGCGTATTGCAATTGCCCGGGTATTCTTGAAGAATCCGGCCATTCTCGTCCTGGATGAAGCAACCTCAGCACTCGACCTTGAATCGGAACATGCCATTCAGGAGTCACTTGCAGAGCTTGCACAGAACCGGACGACCCTTATTGTTGCCCATAGGCTGTCAACCATCACGCATGCGGATCTCATTGTTGTTGTCGAGCACGGTTCCATAACCGAACGAGGAACCCATAACGAGCTCATGGAACAGGATGGGGCTTATGCAAGACTTTATAACGTGCAGCATTTATAATCATCGATATTGAACAAAAAAGCTGCTTCATTCATGCTAAAATAAGCATGGCTGAAGCAGCTTTTTTCTATTTCAACTAGGCTTTAGGCCCTTGATCTTTCGCTCGTTGTTGAGGCTGAGCACCGGTCTCAGATGCCGCAGCAACAGGAGCTTTGGCAGCGTTTGAGAAATGCTGTCTCTTCGCACGATTACGGTCATTACGCTCCGAACGTTCAGGCCGGTCGCCGCGGTCGTTGCGCTCATTCCGGTCTCCGCGATCATTGCGCTCACTGCGGTCATTCCGTTCGCTGCGGTCGCCGCGATCATTGCGCTCACTGCGCTCGTTTCGTTCATTTCGATCCCCGCGCTCACCACGATCTGACCGATCGTTATTGGCCCGCTCTTGCTGCTGGTTATTCCCGCCCCCGGCATTTTGCTGTTTTTGGGAGCTTTTCTCGCGATCCTTGTTAAACGGCTTCCTGCCTTCTTTAACCGGCGGCTGTTCCTTATCCTTATCCACGTCCTTAGACGCATCCTTCCGCCCATTCTTATGGTGGAATTCTCTGCGCTGATCCCTTTGATGGCGCGGCATGAATTTGACCTGCTGATACTCCTGAGCGCCCTCTTCACCTTCGGCTGCAGTCGCAGTACGAGAAGGTCCGGTCTCATAGATCTCTTCAGTCCCTTCGCGCGGGTCTGCAGGTACTGAATCATCGTCATGCTGGGATGGTTCGCCATCCTCGCCCAGCTTCACGCTTCCAGGCTGCTTATGCAGAACGAAGTAAGCACATCCGAAGTTGCAGTATTCATTCAAGTAATCCACCATACTGGAAAAAGCGCTGTCGCGCGTTACTTTCGGGTGATTATCGCGAAAAAAACCTTTTAGCCTGAGCTGGTTATATCCCCAATCACCGACAACGTAATCGTACCGTTCAAGCACGTCACTGAATCGTTCTCGAAACGCCTCAATGTTCCATCCGTTTTTATTTTCATGTATTAGCTCATATGTTCTGCCGCTGATATGGATCAAAGGTTTTCCCCACTCCTTCTCACATTGATGCCGACGTTGCCTCGGTAGCGGACTTTACTTGCTCATGAGCATGATAAGAGCTTCGGACCAGCGGCGCTGACTCGACATGGCTGAATCCGCGTTTTAGTCCCTCTTCCTTCAGCTTTGCAAATTCGTCCGGGTGTACATAACGTTCAATTGCCAAATGCGTTGGAGAAGGCTGCAAATATTGACCCAATGTCAAAATATTAACATCATGGGCGCGCAGGTCGTCCATCGTCTGCAAAATCTCGTCCCATTCCTCTCCGACTCCAAGCATAATGCTTGATTTGGTCGGGATTTCAGGCTTCATTTCTTTCGCACGCTTCAAGAGTTCCATGGAACGGCTGTATTTGGCCTTGGCACGAACGCGGTCTGATAAGCGTTCCACCGTTTCAATATTATGATTAAGAATATCCGGACTCGCATCCATAACGGTTTGAAGCGCATCTTTGTTGCCCAGAAAATCAGGAATAAGTACTTCAACGCTGCAAAGCGGCATCCGATTACGAACCGCCTTAATCGTTTGAGCAAAAATCATCGCTCCGCCATCCGCTAAATCATCGCGTGCCACAGAAGTAATAACGCAATGCTGAAGGCCCATTTGCTCGGCTGCATCCGCTACGCGTTCGGGCTCTCCGAGATCAAGCTCAGTCGGCATGCCGGTATTCACGGCACAGAACCGGCACGCTCTCGTACAAATATCCCCGAGAATCATAAAAGTAGCCGTCCGGTTCGCCCAGCATTCGTAAATATTCGGGCAGCGTGCCTCTTCACATACGGTGTGGAGCGTTTTGGAGCGCATCATATCTTTAAGTTCGGCATAATTGCCGCCTGTTGTTAACTTTATGCGAAGCCAGTCCGGTTTAGGAAGCGATGCTTTCTGCTTCGTATTCATGAGGGCATACCTGCTTTCTGTTATATCCTATGCCTTCATTATAGCATGTTTCGCATAAAAACCAATGATTTGCAAATCATACCGTTATTGCGTTAGACGCCTTTTTGCTCCGCTTAGCATTGAATTCCGGCCTAGCTGTTAGGCTAACCTTTTGTGGTTGGAGGGTATAAGCAATTGAGACATCACCTATTACGCTTTACAATGCTGACCGCCTGCGTGCTCGGAATGGCACAATCAGTCAGCGCCGATGCCTGCTATGCAGCCAAAAAGCAGCCCGAGCCCAGCTTGCTAGATGCCTACTCCCATCAAATTGCAGCTGCAGCGAGCCCGTCAAAGAAAGAACAAGCGCAGGAAACAATCAATGCTTTTGACAAACGCAAAGAGCTTTATATTCAAACCAGCATGATAACGGGAATACCATGGTTCAGACTTGCTGCCATTGACCAGTATGAACGGGATATAACCAAGGTCCGTTCGAAGACGCGTGAGCAGCTGGGCAATTGGATCAGCATTTTCGTAACGGAAGAGGCATGGGCCGGCCAGTTAAATCCGGACAACCAAGACGAAGCTCCTGTCTCAATCCGTTGGTTCAAGGGCTTAGGCTCCGATGGCGACGGTGACGGCGTAGCTTCGCGCAAGAACGATACAGATTTACTGTATTCGATTGCAAGTCATTTGATGCGGTACGGCGATGCGGAGGATGATTTTTCAATTGGTGTCTGGGATTACTATCATAATACGCGATCGGTTCAGCGCATCCAGCAGTTCTCGAAGATCTATGAAACGTTCGGCAAGCTCGATCTGTTCGAGCATGCTTTCCCCGTTCCTGTAGGTAACAATTATTCCTACAAAGGTACGTGGGGAACAAGGCGCAGCTGGGGCGGCTATCGCATTCATGAGGGTACCGACATCTTTGCCAATCACGGCCTCCCTGTACGCAGCACCTGCTACGGCATTGTCGAAGTGAAGGGGTGGAACCCTTACGGCGGCTGGCGGCTCGGAATCCGGGACCTCAACAACATCTATCATTACTACGCTCATCTGTCGGGCTACGATAAGACGATTCAGGTGGGCTCCGTTGTTAAACCCGGTCAAGTCGTAGGCTGGGTAGGCAGCTCGGGCTATGGCAAGCCTGGTACGCAGGGAAAATTCCCGCCTCACTTGCATTATGGGGTTTATCGCGACCGCGGCTTGATGGAATGGTCATTTGATCCTTATCCGTCGCTGCGCCAATGGGAAAATGAAGAACGCAGAAGGCTGAAAAAGAAACGGTAACAAGAAAGACCAAACGGCGAATGTGCCGTCCTATGATCTTCAAGCAAAAAGCGGCAGTCTCCTCGTGAACGGTGACCCGCAGGACGGACACTTTGAAAAAAGCGACCGTCCTGCGGTCACCGCTTTAGTCCACTCGGAGGCAGCCGCTTTTTTCACTCCTGGTTATTGGAGGATGTATCATTCGATGAGCTGTTTGTTTGATTCTCATTGCTGCTGTTCCAGAGCGCTGAGTCCGTCTCGTCGCTGTCTGTATTCGAATGCGGAACTGTCGTTGAGACCCCGTTCTGGCCATTCTGAACCGGCAATGAAATACTGGGCGCATCAGGCGCGGAGTCACCGACAGGCTTCCCGTTATTGTCGTAATAATACATCGGTACATCCCCTACGACCAGCAGATAGGAGATCGGCACATCCGTTTCAACCAGCTCAGGCGTTGTGTCGAATGGGATAATGATGGAAACCTCCGCAACGATGTGCATGTAGACTTCAACCAATATCATATTGATGCCGGCGTCCTGCTGTCTGGTTTCCAGATCAACCTTTGCCGCCCCGATCGGCTCGAATTTTACAGGAATACGCGGGCCAAATGAAGCGATAATCGCACTTCCTAAAGCCTGGCCGAGCGGGATTTTCTCCGGAATGTCACCCATATGGTTCAATGTATTCTGCACCTTCAAAGCAGTATCGGAAGTAATCCGCATATGCTCAGCATAATTCAGCATAAAACCTGCGATTTTTCCGCTTGCATTGGTTTTCCAGTCAATTAATTTATCCGGATTGGCCTGTGTGGCTACTTGTTCAGAGATGGCTTGGTTGATGGCTTGCGTAGCTACCTGCTTCACACGAACCTTGGCCACGGTCATCAGCGGTTCCTGCAAATTGCGCTCAACGAAAATAAAGGTTTGAACAATGAATAGGCAGGCAATCAGCAGGATGAATAGCAGCATCCCTCGGCGCCTCGGCCTCCGTTTACCTGCTCGTGGCCGGCTGCGGCTGCTGCTGCCTATGCTGACTACGCTTAGCCAGCGCCTTCTCCCCCATCTTGGCATGCGAAGGCCTCCTTTTCTGTACGTTGTCCGCATTCCCATTCCAAGCTTATGCGGGGACCGCCCAAAAAAGAAGACAACTAACGCCAAGGGAGCCTGCTTAAGACCCCGTTGACCGATAATGACGAACACCAAGCTGCCAAACAACTATGCATGGCAGCAGAAATAAGAATCCTGCGAGGGGGGTTAACATGTAGAGGATCTCATTGCCATCCGCCCGGTTAAGAATATAGAGCATCGGCAAATAGTTCACACACCCAAACGGAATGATGAAGGTAAAGAACACCGTAACCCATTTTTGGTAGATATTGAGGGGGTACTGCGCCATCTCCCGGCCTCCGTCGGTAAAGATATTTGCCACCTCAAGCCCTTCAATCGTCCAAAAGCATAGCGTCGCCGCCAGTATGAAAATACCGGTAAAGATCATGACTCCGCTGGATACCATAAGGATCAGCGTAAACACTTTTGCCAAATTCCACGCAATGGGTAGATGAATCAGCGCCACGACCAGTACGAAACTGCTCTGAATGAGGCGGCCGAACCGGGTGAATTCGAACTTGGAACCCAGCACCTGAAGCGCCGTGCTTCTTGGACGAACGAGCAAGCGGTCGAATTCGCCATTGCGGGCCAAGCTTGAGAACGCATCGAAACCCCGGGAGAAGCATTCGCTAAGTGAGAAGGACAGGTGAATGACGGCAAAACAAAGCGTCACTTCATAGAAGCTCCAGCCCTTCACCTGCCCGAATCGTTCAAACATGAAATACAATCCCGCGAATACCGAGAATGGAATAAAGAATTGGCCAAGAGTCAGGAGCCAGAACGAAGTTCTGTACTGCATCTGCGACTTGAATAAAATAGATAAATATTTGAAATAGAGACGCATCTCATATCAACCTCCCTGCACAACAACATGTCGTAATGCTAGGTTCAAGCTCCACCTGCCAAAACCGATCAGAGCCGCAAGCCACAATAACTGAATCAGCACTCCCCACAGTGCCTCGGTCTGCGGAATCTGCCCGGAGTACACCCGGAACGGGAAGTCCGCTGTCCAGCGGAAAGGCAATGCGTAGGAGGCTTGCTGCAGCCATGCCGGCATAAGCGGGACAGGAATAATCAACCCCGCAAAAAACTCGCCTGCCACGGCGATCATCAGAATGGAGCCGGTTGGTGACATCGTCCAGAACACAGAGATATAGATCAGCATCGAAATGGAGACAATTAACAGCAGGCCTAGAAGAAGTGTTACAAGAAACAGCATGAAGGTCGTCACTGACTGAGGCAGGCTGAGCCGATAAGTTTGTGGAAGCAGTAGGGCGATGAGAAGAATAGGAAAACAGCGCAGAACCGCGCTTGACACCCGCTGTGCCAGCAGCTTGGCGAACCAGAATTCATAAATACCGCACGGTCTGCAAAGCTCGTAAGCGATATTGCCCCCGGTAATGAGCTGGAAGATCTCGTTATCACGAAACCACAGCATAATAAAAGCGAGAAAAATCTGCTGCAGCCATGTATACGTCACGACATCCTTCAAGGAAATCGGCTGTTCATGCGTGCTATGGCCGTAAAATGCTACATAAATCATAATAAATACAAGACCAAAAAACAGCTGGGTGACCATGCCGGCATATGCGGCTGCACGGTACTGCATCCCATTAATGAACCGCAGCCTCCAAACGGATAGATACGCGTTCATACTTGATGCTCCTTATACAGCTCGACAATCAATTCATCGACGGGTTTGGTTTCAATCGCCATATCCACCAGCTCAACCTGCTCCGATATTCGCGAGATTACGTTAGCCATTAACACCTGCTCTGTATTCACGCTGAGTACTGCACGCTCCGGAGACCAGGAAAGCAGCGAGGCGCCTTGAACTTCCAGCGGCTTGGCATTCTCACGGTAATCGACCGTTATCGTTCGATGTGTGCCGAACCTTCCGCGAAGCTCGCTCAGATTGCCGTCGTAGAGCAGTGTCCCATTGCCGATCATCAGAATCCGATCAGCCAGAGCTTCAATGTCGCTCATGTCATGGGTCGTTAGAATGACAGTCACACCTTTCTCTTTATTGATGGTTTTGATAAACTGCCTGACCGCGATTTTGCTGACCGCATCAAGCCCGATCGTCGGCTCATCCAAGAATAGAATCTTGGGGCCATGCAGGAGCGATGCCGCGATCTCGCAGCGCATTCGCTGGCCTAAGCTGAGCTGCCTTACGGGAGTTTGAAGCAGGCTGCTGAGTCCTAACGTTTCTGTGAGCAGATTGAGATTGCTCTTGTACATGCTTTGGGGGATCTTATAAATATCCCTCAGCAGCTCGAATGAGTCGATAACCGGTACGTCCCACCACAGCTGAGACCGCTGGCCGAATACGACGCCGATATGGCTCACATACGCCTTTCGTTCCTGCCAAGGAGTGTATCCCATAATGGAACATGTTCCGCGGTCCGGCACAAGTATGCCGCTCATAACCTTAATGGTTGTGGATTTGCCCGCTCCGTTTGGCCCGATATATCCTACGATCTCACCCTCATTAACGGTAAATGAGATATCGTGGAGCGCCTCCACAATAGTGTGCTCTCTGACGAACAGCGCTTTCATCGCTTGTCGCATTCCTGCAGATCGTCTGGCTACCTTGAACGATTTGCTGATGCCTTGAAGTGTAATCATCTCTACTCAAAACCTCCTCTTTTTGCCGCTTGAAAAATATATCCAAAATCGCAAAAAAAGTATAGACTTATAATAAATCTTCGTTTATAATAATATTATAGAGGTCGTGGACATCTATTTCGTACCCAAAGATTCAAAAAATTAATTTTGCGACATCGAACATGTTGCTTTTTTAATCTTATATTGCCAAATATGAATTAACATATAGTGGAAATCGCCTATTGCCTTGAGCAGCAGGCGATTTTTGCGTTTAAGGAATCTTTTGCCATTCATCCTCTTCTCCTTATTGACATAAATAGTTGTCTGGCATATAGTTGTCAAAACAACTATATAATGAAAGGGAGTGATTCTCCTGACTGAGCCCACAAATACGTCAAGCAGCTTGGATCGTTCCATCGGTTTTCTTATGGGTGTAACCTATCGCAAGCTGTCGAATTTACTGCTGCAGAGGCTGCGCAATTATGATATTACCCCTGAGCAGTGGTCTGTACTTCACCGGATCTATGAGCAGGAAGGAACCATTCAGAAAGATCTGGCTCTTCGCTCCGGCAAGGACAAGCCAACCACCACACGTATATTAGATACACTCGAGGCCAAAGGCTTAATTAAGAAACAACCTGATGCAAGCGATAGAAGATCCACGTTAATCTTCATGAGCGTCAAAGGTTCCCGGCTTATAGCCGAAACGGTCTCCATCGAGCAGCAGGTTATTAAGGATGCTACGGCAGGAATAAGTGACGAGGAGCACAATCTGCTCATTGACCTGCTGCTGAGAATCGGAGATACCATAAGCGGGATATCAGATCAACAACATGAATAGGAGTGTATACGAACATGGCCGCAGCCGCACTACAAGATCAGTCACAACCGCCAACCCTGCTGGAGAAGCCCGAGAAGCTTTGGACGAACAGCTTTATTTCGCTCACCTTGTCCTATTTTTTATTGTTCCTTAGTCTGCAAATGCTGCTTTCCCCTTTTCCATCCTATGTAAAGGATCAGTTTGATCCCGGGGCCTTCACGCTTAGTTTATTAACGAGCTTATTTGCCCTCTCGGCAATTGTCGCGCGGTTTGCCACTGCAGCATTGATGCGCCGGTTCCAGCGCCGCACCTTACTGTTCACAGGTCTTGGAATCGCGGCAATAACCACTGCATGCTATCCCTTCGCGAATTCGGTAGGCATATTGCTGTTGCTGAAAGCTTGCTTTGGTATCGGCTTTGGGATGAGCAGCACGGTTCTTCCGACCTTAGTATCCCAAATCATTCCGAAGCGGAGGCTTGGAGAAGGTATCGGTTATTTCGGATTATCGACCAGCTTGGCGATGTCAATCGGGCCGGCGATTGGATTATCGGTTCTGGGCTCATACGGATTTCCTCTGCTGACTCTGCTTGGGACTGCCGCGGCAGCCATCATCATACCTCTGCTTCTGATCAGCCGCAGCATGCCGCAGCAGCCGGTCAAGGTAGCTGAGAAGATGCATGCTTCCTCAACTGCGGCCCAATCACGGCCATTTAATAAAAGAGTGCTGTTCCCAGCGCTGCTCAATGCCTTGTTCTCGGTTACCTACGGCGGACTACTGAGCTTCATCGCTTTATTCGGAGGAGAGGTCCACCTCAAGAATATTGGAATATTCTTCTTGTTCAATGCGGTTACCGTATTGATCATCCGGCCGATTTCGGGGCGGTTATTCGACAGCAAAGGTCATATCGTCCTCCTCATTCCGGGAGCCCTGTTCATTATAGGAAGCTTACTGGTGCTTTCATATACAGCCTCCATGTCCATGTTAATCGGATCTGCCCTGCTGTACGGACTTGGCCTCGGTGTTATCCAGCCTACAACGCAAGCATGGATGCTCCGCGAATCCGCTCCTGAGCATCATGGATTTACGAATAGCCTGTTTTACAACTCGACGGACTTTGGCGTTGCCGTTGGCGCCATGCTGCTTGGCACGATTGCATCGGCAACAAGCTATGCCGTAATGTACCGCTGGACAGCAGGATTCATGGTGCTTTTCGTGATCGTATATATTGGTCTTCTGGCGATAAAGCCACGGAAGATTCGTGTGAATACAGCCGCGAATGCCTCCTAGAAGGCCGTCCAATCCTCTTATTAGCACACAAAAGAACCTTAAGCTTCACTTAAAGTGCATCTCTTAGAATGGACATTGGAATAAACCGCCGGTTTATTCCAATGAAATTCTTGAGGGTAAATCCACACTTTCCTAGTGGGTATTAAGGTTCTTTTATTCATGAATGATGGAATTGAATCCCTTGGGACTGCCCTTTTGAGGCAGCCCCTTCGCCCTGTTTAGCCCGGCTTTACCAGCTCAAGCAAACCCATATCGAGGCAGGCATCGACTGAGAGCTTTTTCAAGCCGTTCGTGAATTGAATGTGTATGAATGCATCATCCATCGCTGTGATCTTCCCCTTGCCGAATACGCGGTGAAGCACTTGGTCCCCGGCTTCCACTCCGGCAAAGGTTCGGAGCGCATAAGGATTTGGGGGTATAATCACATCACCCGGTTTGCCCGCAGATACAGACGCAGACGCTTTGTTCCTGCCGCTTGCGGCCGGCTTCTCAGCAGCAGCTGATTCCACCTTCGGAGGCGTTTGAAGATTCCTTACCGCAGTCACGAATTGCGACTCTTTAACCTCTTCTCCGTCCCGCTTTGCGTAGGAGATGAGCTCCAGATGCTGCTTCGCCCGCGTCATGCCGACGTAGAAGAGTCGAATCGCCTCCTCCATTTCCGGCGAATCCTCGCCATCCACCTTCTTCATGTCATCGCTTGACGGCACGATACCATCGATCAGATCTACCATGAATACCCGTTCAAACTCCAGACCTTTGGCACTATGGAGCGTAGAGAACGTAATGGCGTTCATATTCTTATTCCGCTTGGAGGACTTCATGATCGTCTCCAGATATTTCAACCGCTCCGCAAAGTCCTTCAATGTTTCCAGTCCGTCGGCGATATCTTCCAGTGTATTCAATATGCCTGTCAAATACTCGCGCCGAAAACCGAGCCGTTCACACATTCGATCCAGCGCCTTCTCATAGCCAAGCTTGTACCGAATCGTAAGGATTGCTTTCCGGGGCGGCATGCCGTTCATCTGCTGGAACGTTTCTTTACATTCCTGCAGCTGCTTAGGCTGATAATCCTGCAGCGCAGCAAAATTAATCAGATTATCGAATACCGACTCATTATTATCGATGCCTATGATTGCCGCCATCTGCGCTTTGGTGATGTAGCCCGTGCATTTGGTGTGAATTTTCTCCAGAAGCTCAGGACGCCTGTCTGTAAACGACATCCGCATGAAATTGAGCACATCCTCAATGATCCAATGGGAGAAAAAGCGGTTATCGCCATCCTTCATATAGAAAGGAATCCCACGGCGGTCAAATTCATTCATAAGCGAAATCGACGATGAGTTGTTCCGGTAAAGCAGCGCGGCTTCGCGCAGATTGTCGATCCTTGCCGCCTTCTCGGCGACGTATTTGGCTTGTGAGCGGTAGTCCCCAAGGCTTTTGATAATAATCGGCTTATCGCTTGCATTATGGGTGAACATATTCTTGTCGTATCGGTTCCGGTTTCGCTTAATGAAGCGGTTGGCGATGCCCACAATGTTCTTCGAGGAACGGTAATTCTGCTCCATCTTCAACAGATCCGCATCGGGATAGACTCTCTTGAAGTCCAGCAAGTACTGCGGCTCTGCGGCCCGCCAGCCGTAGATGCTTTGATCATCATCCGCAACCACACAGAGACAGCCATGCCTCTTCACCAGCTTCTCCACAATCGCATGCTGCACTAATGACGTATCCTGACTTTCATCCGTCAGCACATAATCGTACCGGTTCTGATATTTCCAGAGCAGCTCCATGCTGCGTTCCAGCGCTTCGTTGCCGATCACCAGCATATCGTCATAATCAACTAACAGCTTGCCTTGCTGCGCCCGCTTGAACGCTTCATATTCCTGAAGAATACGCTCTGCCTCAGGCACTTCACATTTGACCTGTGCCCATTGATCAGGCGGAATCAGTTTATTCTTGATGTAGCTGATGTAGGTAGTCAGCTCTTCCATCTGATCTTCCGTAATATTGTCACCCTTGATCTTTCTGTATAGATCCCGCAAAATCAGCTTCTTATGAAGCGGCGGCTGGTCCCCGCCCTCGTCTTCCTCTTCCTTCTCAATCGTGCCTTCAATGATCTGGAAGGAGATCCGGTTCTTACGCAGATATTCGCGCATCACCTCGAAGGCCAAGCTATGTATCGTGGAGAAGTCAACGCTGTTCTCGGGATGACCGGGGAAAAAGCGCTTAAACCGCTCCTTCATATCCTGCGCGGAAGCCCGGCTGAACGTAACCGCCTTGATGCGTGAGGGGTGAACGCCCTTCTCCTCAATCAGATACCCGATCCGCATAATAATCGTGGTCGTTTTCCCTGAGCCAGGCGAAGCGAGCAGCAGCAGCGCGCCTTCCGTATGCAGCACAGCCTGACGCTGCACGGGATTTAGTGAAACGCCAATCTCTTCTTTTTTGCGCGTAAAAAAATCAAGCTTCTTGTTCATCATGCCAATATTCCTTCCATCATTCCGTCGATCAACATCAAAATTCCCTCTCCAGCGATGTGAAGAGGGAACTTAAGTTCGTAAACATCTATGCTATTAGTATCTCTCTACTTCGCGCTTGTAGCAATAGCTAAATTATTTCCGGATTCGATCTGCAGCAGATGAGAAGTTCGCGAAGCCCACCGTTCACTTGCCTGAGACGATGTCTTTCATTCCCGGCCAATGCAGCCAGATATCCGTCATCGGCGCTTTCCAATCTTCATTATGATGGATATGCTTCACCCGGAAGAAGATCGCATATCTTGGGAACGGCGAAGTATTAGGGGCAACACCGTGCGCCAGCTGGTAATGAACGAGGAATACATCTCCCGGCTCTCCCATGGTCTGAACCGGTTCCGGCATCTCTACCTTCGGCAGCCCCTTCAGTAAAGATTCCGGTCCATGCTCACGAAAGTATTGCTCATACTGTTGGTGCGTTCCCGGCCAAACGGTGAAATTACCCGAATTTGCCTCCCTTACAGGACTTAACAGTACGCCTACGAGCATCGTGAAATTAGCGATCGTGCCTTCTTTCACTCCATTCGTCGGCGAGTAGGTTCCATCCAGATGAGGACCTGGACGGTGAGGAGGATCCTGCAGCGTAGGGAAGCGGAGCGCCACCTGCCCGCCGCCGATATGGCCCGTCATATCGGCCCCTATCAAATCATCCACCAAAGCCTTTACCGGTGTCCGGTTGAACAGATCCGTAATTGGCGGCGTGCTTTGCAGCTCCGGACAAAAGGATTGTGACCTGAAAATAGGCAAATCAGCCGGATTCATCCCTTCCCCCACGGAGTGATTAATATGCCGCAGCGCCTCATCAACCATAATCTTCGGTATTACATCCTTCACATGAACATAACCGTGCTCCAGCATGGACTGCTTCTGTTCATAAGATAGCTTCATCTGCGATGATCCTCCTTGAATTTGGAAGTTGTCCACACCATCATAGCCTATGCAGGAGGCGGCTGTAAACGTTTTCCGTCAGGATTTATTCAGGACTCTCACTCTGCTTTGAACACTGCTTATCCATAATAGGGAAGTGCTTAGAGGCGGTTATCGATTCAACGGCGTTTTCGATCATTCACCTAAGGCCGGGTAAGCTTCAGCATCACGGACTCGGCCGGCGCAAGCGCTGCTTGTAAATCTCCTTTAACCTGTTTCACTTCCTGCGACCACAGCTCCTCGCAGCGCCACTCGGTCTCCGCGGACAAACCCATTCTTGTTAAATCCACGAATTTGTCGGCTGCTTGTTCTTTATCATAGTTGAATATCGCGACATAGATGACTTCCTGCAGCGGTGAACGGTCAAGCAGATAGAAGACATCCGCAGCCTGCTGCCCCGTATTTCCTTCGAGCGGAAGGAATGTCTCTCCCTTGCGCGCGATGTCCATTAATGCCGGCTGCGTCAGCCAGGCGCGTGCGCGTTTGCGGGCCTCCTCCATGCGGAAATCATCACCCATCAGCATCAATGTCCCTGCGATGATAGATGCGTTCAGCCTGCTGCGGCCTTCATGCTCTGTGGTCGGTTCATGATTATAGCTCTTGTATAAGACCGTATGATCAGGATCATTGAACCGGTATAAGGTATTATTGATCCACCATCCGTAAGTCAAGGAATTGAGCATATACTCCGTGTCCTTAAGCTCTCCGAAAGCATCGCACGAGATCCGGCGGCTATGTGCATAGGGATGAGGAAAGAGCGGCGCAATCGACAGATGGATGAAGAACCGTCTTCCGATTCGCGCGGGATCAAGCAGCGAGCAGATGTGCTTCATCCCCAGGTTGTAGGCTTGTATTCCCGTGTCAACCTCCGGATGGTGATGCTTGCCCTCGAGCGTTCCATGAGCCATGAAGTCCAGCTTCACATATTCAAAGCCTTCCTCGACGAACTGCTGCAGCATCCACTCAGTTCGCATGAGGTTACCCGGATGCGTGGGATCGATCGCAAGGCCGCCATCCAAATCCGGGAGGACGCGGCCTTCCCCATCACGGAGCAGGAGATCATCATAGGTATACAAGCCGTTCGTTCCCTCGACAGTCCGCTCCGCCGCTTCTTCACTTTTTCCCCAATAGGCAAACGGAGTCCAATAGGTTCCCGCCTTCTGTCCGTTATTATGGACATGGGCAACGGCAAGCCGCCGCTCTTCTTTGGTGAGGTTGGTCCAGAAGGAATCAAAATTCAAATACACGACTCCATGGTCATGGAATCCTTTCTCCTGCATTTCTTTAATCAAATCCGACGCCTGTGTATAGCTGTCGAAGCTGAGCTCGCCTCCAACGGCCGACCAGCTGTTCCAGCCAAAAGGAATCGTACCTTCCCATTCAAGCGGAGGCTCGATGCGGGCATTGGCTTCACCGAAGGTTTTCAACCCTTCTCTGTAATCATCGAAGGAGCCGATGAATACAGCCGGGGAGACCACTTCCGTACCTGAAATCGATCCATGAGCAATCGTATCGCGGGTATATTCTCCCGCCGCCCCGCCGTAGATTTCTAACCGCTGCACCGCTTGATCCGCTGCACTTTCAAGTTGGATACCCGTCTTCCATGTATCATGTGTAACAGACCCAAATACGAGTCCATGACGCGATGAATGATGGTAGACAGCCGTGACCTCATAGCTTTCCAACCGGCCCGGCATCTTTACCGATTCATACCGCACCCATTTGTCATTATCGAATGGAACAAGCAGCGCCAGCAGCTCTTCCTGCGCAGAATCTCCGCCTTTCACCTTCAAAACGCCGGCATTTCCTTCGTCCATACAATATACAGGTGCGATATAGTTGGTTGAGATTATCGTTTGGCTCTGGGCTTTAAGCTGCAGGAAGCAGTAATTCAACCCCTCATAAACCGTGAAGATCTGCACGAGCTCCAGCTGATCATTCATCTGGTGAAGGACCCGCAGCTCCATTCCTTTGCCGAAGCTGTTCTCCACCTCATTGATTTGATAAGAACGGTTCTGCCCTTCGAGGGTAGTAAGCATCCTGTCTCCCAAGGAGATTCGGCTGACTGCGTTCTGGACAGCGGCCGTATCCTGCCAAAGAAACCGTGCTGTTCCGCTTGCCAAATCGCACTGAATACTCATAATCCCATTGCTCACCGTAAGAGTATGATCCTGTTCCACGCTCGTAATCGCCATTTTGCTCAGCCTCCAATTTGTGAAAAGGAAAAGGGGCCGGCATCTTCAAGCCGCCCCCTATTCTCTTCCTTGTTTATTTCCAAAGATCCAGTCTTGCCTTGTAATTGTCGTTGATGATTTTCTCGACTTTTTCGCTTCCCGCCGCTTTCATGTCGGATAGCATTTTGTCAAAGACTGCGCCTGCTTCAGCTTCCGATTTGGAAATGATCGCTTTCGTAAGGGATTGCGTCATGATATCGGATACCTTCTGCGAGATCAGCGCTTCCGGTGTTCCGCCCTGCGGGCCGAGGTTGTCATACGTATCGGTGTTCCAGACGGAGTCTCCCAGATTCTTGATCGCCATTTTGTCGATTTCATTGCGCTCATAGCGGCCGGCCAGATCAAGAACGGTTCCGTCGGTGCCTTTGCCGCCCTTAATGAACCATGTCCATTTGCGGATACCTGATGTCTTGGAATAGTTCGCCCAATCATCCTTGAAGCCTTGAAGCACTTCCGGCTTCGGAACATGCTTGCCGTCTACCATATCCCAGTGCTTGCCTTCCACTCCCCACATCAGCAGGTATTGGCCTTCTTCACTGGCCAGGAAGTTGATGAATTTCATCGTGCGTTCCGGATCCTTGTTCGCTTTAGTAATACCAATTGCATCCCAGCCGAGGGAGCCCTTCGGACCGTAAGTCGTCTTGCCCGGATCAACGCCTGGACCTACAACTTTATAATCGTAAAATTCATTCTCTTCGCCGCCGTCTTTCTTGAGCGCCGTATTCGCGCTTCCGATATCCCAGTAAGCGCCTGTTGTACCGAATACGGTTCCGGAAGAAAGCTTTTGCAGCCACGATTCCTTCTTGTTGATCGCCCAGTCCGTATCGATTAGACCTTCAGTATACAATTTGTTCATGTAGAGAATCATTTCTTTGTATTTCGGATCTTCAACATCGTACTGAAGCTTGCCGTCCGTCTCGTAATATGTTTTCAAACCGAACATGCCTTTGAATGTTCCCGTAACCGCTCCCATATTCGAGCCATCCATCGTCAGGGCAGTTGTCGGCTTGCCGTTGATCTGCGGATATTTGGCTTTGAAATCCTTCAACAGCGTTTCAAACTCGTCGGCACTGAAGGGTTTACCCCCTGCCGCTTTGTCCGGTGCCAGCTCTTTGAGGATATTCATCTTCAGGTTAAAGCCGAATACCGGTTCGTTTTCTTCAAATCCGTACCAATTGGACAAATAATAATTCTTGCCGTCTGTATAACGTGTTTTGTTGAGGACATCGCCATACATCGTCTTAACATCAGGGCCGTATTTATCGATGAGATCGTTCAGCGGAATCAAAGCGCCCGTCGAGATATATTTGTTGACGATGTCGCCGCTGCGGTCCATCAGTACGAGGTCCGGAAGATCGTCACTGGCGAGCATTAAATTCAATTTCTCTGAAGGATTGCCTGTCGGCTGTTGAATTTCAACGGTAATACCCGTCCGTTTCGTAATTTCCTGAGCCACTTCATTGGTGAAAGCGTCTCCGGTATTCTTGTCAAAAAAAGTGATTTTGAGCGGCTTCAAATCATCGGATTTGGAATTCGCGTTAGCTGCCGTATTGTTCGGTGTACCCGCATTAGAAGCCTGATTGCCGCCGTTATTATTGCCGCAGCCAGCGGATAATGCGACGACCAAGGCGAGACTGGTTGAGATTGTAGCCCATTTTTTAAGTGCTGACATGGAACGAGACCCCCTGTAACAATTTTTGTATATTACCCTGCCCTAAATTCATCCTGCATGCTTGCTTCTACTGGCGCCTTGCCGTGCTCACCTCCTTAAATTCCCTCAAACTTCGAAGAATGATGCCATGTTCTTTTAGCTCTTAACTGCGCCAAGCGTCATACCCTTAACGAAATACCTTTGCAGGAAAGGATAGACCATAATAATCGGCAGTGTAGCCACCATCGTCGCTGCCATTCGGATCGTATCCGAGGATACAGCGTTCCGTTTGGAGGAATCCGCCATTTGACTCGCGCTGGAGGTAAAGGATTCGGTCTGATACTGGTTAAGAATCTTCACGAGCACGGCCTGCAAAGTCTTCAAATTCGGCTTATAGGTAAACACATAAGAATCGAACCACGAATTCCAATGGTTAATGGCGGAGAACAGGCCGATTGTCACGAGGACAGGCACGCAGATCGGAAGAATGATTTGCCAGAAAATCTGGATATCATTCGCTCCGTCCATCTTCGCAGATTCTTCTACCTCGATCGGAAGCTCCTGCATGAACGTCCTAACGATGATGACGAAGAATACATTCATCAAATTCGGGAAGATATACACTAAGAAGGAGTCAATCAGGTGAACGTTTTTCAAAATCATGTAGTACGGAATAAGCCCGCCGCCAAAATACATCGTGAAAATGAAGAAGATCGTAATGATCCTGCCGCCTACGAGTTCCTTTTTACTGAGCGCAAAAGCAAGCAGGCTGATGACGGCAAGAGCAAGAGGTGTTCCGATCAGCGTTCTGAGAACGGTTATTTTGATACCATTTAAGATTTCCTGATCCTGCATAATTTGAACATAGCTAGAGAAATTAATGACTCGGGGCCATAAATAGATACCGCCTCGTACCGTATCTTCCGCACTGTTCAGGGATAAAACCAGAATGTTCCAGAAGGGGTAAAACGTGATGATGAACACAAAGGTTAGAATGATATAAACAAAGGCCAGGTAAATTCTATCGCTTGAGCTCTTGGATGCTATCAAAGACTTTGTCCTCCTTTCATGGGAATCAATACAGCGACTGCTGGTTAACTTTTTTGGACCACGCGTTCACCAGAACGACCAGCACGAAGGAAATAACGGATTTGAACAATCCAACGGCAGCACCGTATGAGAACATTCCGTTCTGCAGGCCATATCGGTAGGTGTACGTATCGATGACATCCGAATACTGAAGCACCGTCGTATTTTGAAGCAAATATTGCTGGTCAAATCCCGCATTCAGCACATTGCCGACAGCTAGGATCGAAAGAATCACAATTGTCGGTTTCAGTGAAGGCAGCGTGACGTTCCACATTTGCCGCAAGCGGTTAGCCCCATCCACCCGCGCAGCCTCATAGAGCTCCGGGTTGATGCCGGCAATCGCAGCCAGATAAATGATTGCATTGAAGCCCATGTCTTTCCAGGTATTGGAGAAAGCGATGATACACCAGAACATGTGGCCGTTTTGCAAGAAGGTAATCGGCTTTTCGGTCAGATGAAGAGACATCAGGATTTGATTGATAACCCCTTCGGACGAAAGCACCGTGACGATGATGTTCGCTGCAATAACCCAAGAAACAAAATGCGGTAAATAAGATACGGTCTGTACAGTCCGCTTGAACCAGCCCCGGCCGACCTCGTTGATCATAATCGCGAGTATAATCGGAGCAGGGAATCCGATCAGCAGGGACAGCATGCTCTGGGCGAGCGTATTGCGCATGACCGTGTAGAAGTCGCCATTGGTGAAGAAATATTCGAACCACTGAAAGCCGACAAATTTACTGTGAAAGAACTGGTGAAAGAACGAGCCTCCGCCAGGTGAATAGTTGATAAACGACATATACAGTCCGAACATCGGACCGTAAGAGAAAATTAACGTGCACACAAGTGCCGGCAAAATCATGAAATAAAGATATTTTTGCTGCTTCATCTTTCTCCACTTGTTCGGTTTGAAATTGCCCCCGAGCGCGGATGGTTGTTGTTTGTTTACGTATGCCTCCATGCCTTTCCTCCTCAAATGACGGCCGTTCATTTGTCTAGTTCGCTTTTGTATACTCATTATAAGTGCCGGTTCCGATTGGATTCCATAACCGGATTCGTGGAAACACACCGCAAACCTACACACCTCAAAAAAAGATATTGTTGAAATCCGTTACAAACCCTACAATAAAGCAGTTGAATCCGGTATGCACATAAGACGAGGAGCGTGCTGCGGCATGTACAAAATATTGCTGGTGGACGACGAAAAGCTGGAGCTGGATGCGATTAAGCATTACATTCGTTGGGAAGATATGGGCATCGTTGTAGCAGGCACCGCTAAGAACGGCCGGGAAGCCCTGAAGGTAATGGAAGCCTGCAAGCCGGATATTATTCTGACCGATGTCCGGATGCCGATCATGAATGGGCTGGAATTCGCCTCCAAGGCGAAGCAAATGGACAAGAATGTTAAAATCGTCTTCTTAAGCGGACATGACGAATTTCAATATATTAAGGCGGCGCTCAGCATTGAAGCGATGGGATACCTGCTCAAGCCCATTGATACCGCGGAGCTCGCTCAGCTCATGCAGCGTGTTATCCTGAAGTGCCAGGAAGACAAGCAGCTCTCCGAATCCTCGGAAGGGACGAAAGAGAAGCTCGTGCGTTCCTTATCTATAGAACAGTCTGCAGACATGCGCAAGAAATGGGTTCGCCGCATTGCGATGCTTCCTTATCCACTCCCATCAATCGGGATGTACACGGTCTGTTTCTACAGCTTTGATTCCGATTCTGTATCAAGCAAGAATAAAGAGGCCGTCTTGACGCTTGCCGCTGTGAAGCTTGCGGAGCTGAATACAGTCAGTTACAGCTGGCCGGTAGATGAATTCCGGTACTGCACCATCGCTTATCTGAACGGTGAGCCGGATTATGCAGAGCTTATGCGCTGCTGGCACGAGGTAATCGGGGAAGCCAACATCCGTTATGAGGTTGTCTTGTCGGTGGGTTTATCAGAGGTCGGGCGTTACCTGGAGGAGCTGCATGACCGTTATGGCGAAGCAAGGGAAGCCAATGGTGACAAGTTCTACAGCGGTACAGGCCGTGTCATTCCTTACACGCCCCATGCCGCTTCCCCTGCTTCACCTGCGCAGCCCATTGCCCTGGCTGAACAGCTCAGTCATGCCATCTCTCATCTGCAATCCGATGAAGCGGCTTCTATTATAGCCGGATTCTTCGATTATTTCGCTACGAACCGAACAAGCAAAGATGCCATTATCGCGAGCACCATGCAGCTGATCTCGGAGATCGAACGCCTTTTCGCTCCGCTGCTTGAGAACAGCACTGTCGGCAGCGAGCACCCGATTATCGTCGACTGGAAGGCTGTCATGGAGCCGGAGTCGCTTGAGCATCTTCACGCTTTTCTCACAGCATGGTCCAATCAGATCATGCATGTCATCCGTGAGAAGGATCATGATAAGAACCTTACGGTCATCCATCAAATTATTGAAATGATTAACATCCGGTATGGTCAAGCCCTAACGGTAGAGGATCTTGCTGAACACGTTTATCTGACGCCGAATTATATACGAACCCTATTCAAGCAAAAGACAGGCGAGACGATACTTGAATATTTAACCAAGGTCCGCATTCAGCGTGCCTCGGACCTGCTGAAGGACAAATCGCTGAAGATTCATGAGGTTTCCAGAGCGATCGGTTACGAGAATGTTTCCTACTTCTGCTCCTTATTCCAGAAGCATAAAGGGGTTACACCCAATCAATACCGCAAGAAACTATTGTAGGCGAAAGGAAATGCGATATGGCGCAGAGCTCATGGTATAACTACATCACGGCACCGTTTCTAAACCTCAGCATGAGGGGGAAACTCTTCAGCCTATTCCTGCTCGTCTCTATACTTCCGCTTCTCTTTTTCGTTTACTATTCGTATCATTCTGTCAAAGATCAATTGATTAACCAGACCTATTCCGGCATGACGCTCGCGACCTCCCAAATCAGCAGCAATCTGCAGAGCAAACTGAACAGCTACAATAAAATCTCAGCTTCACTCTACTTGGATTCCACGCTTCAAGAATATCTGAGTAAATCATATACGGGTAATTCGGAGTATCTGGATGCTTACAGGTATATCGATAATGTAATGAATAATGTATTAACAACGAATCCGGAGGTAAATGGGATTACCATCTATTCGACCAATCCGCACATGCCCTTGGATAATATGTTCATCAAGAAGCTGGATGGCTCGATCCTTCAGAAGCCCTGGTTCAGAGAGGTTCAGCAGACTTATGGCAACGTGATTTTCACCATTACGCCGGAAGCCCCTGCCGTTCCTCCGCTAACTGCACAGCCGCCTATGTTTACGCTCGTTCGTTATTTGAACTACAACAGCCTGAACTTCCCGTATGGCGTGCTGACGATCGATGTGAAAGAGTCAGACCTCTACTCCCTGATGGGCAAAGAGGATAATAATAAGGATATCTTCATTGTGAACGAAGACGGTGTCATTATCTCGAGCAAGAATAAAGATCTGCTGAACACCAATCTGGGTCTGCTCCTTCCCGAAAACTTCAAATCAGGTAATGCCGGTAAATACGAGAGCACCTACAAAGGGGAGAAGGTGCTTGTCGTCTACGATGCCAGCCCTAACGGCTGGCGGACCGTATCCATCGTTCCTTACAGCGGATTTATGCAGCCGGCTATAGCTTCCTCCAACCGTATCTTGTTCATGGCTTCTATTTGTATCCTGTTCAGTGTCATCCTCATCTATATGGTTGCCCGCATGTCTACCAAACGGATTGAATCGCTGCTGAAGAGCATTCGCCGATTGGAACGAGAGGACTTTGATCTGGAGATGATTCCAATGGGCCACGATGAGATCGGGCAGATGTCGTTTGCCCTGAATAAAATGGCTTCCCGGTTTAAGAACCTGATTAATGAAGTGTACAAGAAGGAAATTTCCAAGCAGGAAGCAGAGATGGAAATTCTGCAGGCGCAAATCAATCCCCATTTCCTATACAACACCTTAGCTTCTATCTCTGCGCTGGCCATGAAGCATAAGGATCCCAAAATTCAGGACATGGTCGCACACTTAGCGAAGTTTTATCGGATCTCCTTGAATAAAGGGAAGAATTTGATCTCTCTGAACGAAGAAATCAACCTGACCAAATACTACCTTTCCATCCAGCAAATCCGGTACGAGGACCTGCTCCATATTCATTTTCAGATCGATGAATGCGTGCTTGTCCACCATACCGTTAAGCTGACGCTTCAGCCTTTCGTGGAAAATTGCATCAATCATGCCGTGTGGGACGATGATGCGGGCATCAACATTATCATCAAAGCCTACAGGAAAGACGATGATATCTACTTGGAGGTCATTGACGACGGCATGGGCATGACGCCTCAAACCTTGGAGAAGCTCCGCGCCAAAGAAGATGTCGGCTACGGAATCACAAATGTCGATCAGCGCATTAAACTCGCGTTCGGCGAGGAATATGGCGTCTCCTTATACAGCAGGCTGGGCATTGGAACGAGCATACGAATCCGAATGCCGGCAAGAGGTGTGCTTTAATATAAAAATCCCGAGCATTGCCGCCTGGCGATGCTCGGGATTTTTATGTTTCTATCTAGACATGAAGATTATCGAGCAGGAGCGCAATGACCTTTGCCGTTTCGCCGCGGGTCACATGAGCAGCCGGGCGGAAGGTTTGATCCGGGAAGCCGGTCATAACCTGCTTGCTCTGAATCCTGTCAACGGATGCCTGGGCCCACTGAGGGATGTCCGCAGCGTCCTTGTACTCCATTTGTTTATCATCTGTTTCCGTGGAGGCAAGCAGGTGAGCGATAACAACCGCTATCTCTGCGCGGGTCATTTGCTGATTCGGATTGAAGTAGGCCTGGTTGCCCGCTTGCGAACCCTGCATCAGCCCCGCTTCCTTCACGGCTTCAATCCCGTTTAGTGCCCATGCAGGGAAAGATGACGCATCAGCGAATGGCTGACTGCTGGAAAGCGATGCTTTTAACCCGAGTGAATCGGCTAGAATGCGGGCAAATTGCGCACGGGTTACAAGATCATTCGGGCGGAAGGTACCATCCACGAAGCCATTCATACTGTTCATTCCAATAAGCCGCGAGGCATAAGACTCGGACCAATGTCCCGTCAGATCGGCAAATTTCTTCGGATGAACAGCAAACACAGCATACTTCGTGAAATGATTGACTGAAACCGTTATCGTTCCGTCACCGTTATCAGTTCCGCCTACATAAATCCAGCGTTTCTGCTGTTCGTTGAAATAATAAATCGCCGGTTCAGTATCATCGCCCGTTAAGGCAGCGGCATTATAGTTAAACGTTAACTGGACAGGAGCAGTAAAGACGGAGCCTGCGCTGTTCAGAAGTTCAACGATGGGGCTGACTGCTTGATAATCATTAACGGCTGGCTGTTCTCCTTCCGGAAGCAAGCGGGCCGATAATGTGCCGGAGCCTGTGAAAGCTCCTGCCGGCACCTCAATTGCGGCTACTCCCTTCCATTGCAGAGTACCGCCATCTTTACCGCTGAGCACCTGCTGCACTTGATTCGGAGATTCAGGCTGCGGATTTGGCGCAGGCTGTCCCGGATTTGGAGTTTCCGTACCCGGATCCGGCGTCGGCGTTACGGCTTTCAGCGTCAGCTTGAACAGCTTCGATTCCGCCGGCTGCAACGTCAAGGACAGCGACCCGCTTGAGGATGTCGTATCTCCTGTCCAAACGTCCAGAAGGTTATACGTTTGGTCCGCGCTTAGTCCCGCACGGGCCAGATCAATTGTTTTGTCAGCCGCGTTATTCGCACTGTAGTTGAATACAGCGATGTAATAGTCGCTGCCGTCCTGCAAAACAAACGTATCTGCTGCATTGGCTCCGGTATTTCCCTCTACGGGCATGAAAGCTTTTCCTTTGACCACTAATTGATTAATAAGCGGGTTGGAATAAAGTTCTGTCATATATTGTTGAGCTGCTGCATCATGGACATCATCCGAATCGAGGAATACTGTCCCTGAAATGACCGCTGAATTAACACGGCTGCGGGCTTCTGTTAATGAGCGGGCCCGCGTCAAAGCCATGTGGTCAGGGTCCGTATAGCTGTATATCGTATCGTTCTGCCACCAGCCGTAAGTCAATGAATTTAACTCATATTCGGATTCATTGATCGCTCCGTACGTATCACAAGAAATACGTCTGCTGTGCGCGTATTGTGATGGGAAGATCGGTGCGATCGATTCACTGATGAACATCGAGCCATCCAACACTTCATTCATGTAGCGCATTCCTTCATTGTAGGCTTGAATGCCCGTTGTCACCTTAGGATCGTAATGAGCGCCTTCCAGAGATCCATGCGTCAGGAAATCGAGTTTAATGAACGTAAAGCCAAGCCCTTTAAACTTGTTCAAATAATAATCCATTCGCAGTTTCGTCCCCGGGTGGGTCGGATCAAGCGCATACGCGCCGTCGATGGTAGGCAGCGGCGTACCCGATCCATCCTTCAGCACAATGTCGCCGTACGTATACTGATCATTCGTGCCTTCAACGATCTGGCTCATGTTATTGCCCCAATAAACGAACGGCCCCCAGTAGATGCCGGCTTGCTGACCGTTGCCCTTGATGGTAGCTACAGCCTGATTCAGCTGCTCCGCGGTCAGGTTATCCCAATAAGAGTCCATATTGATGTAGACAGCACCATTATTGTTCATAGCAGGCAGCTGATTCTTGAAGTAATTCGATGTGTCGACAACGTCTTGAAAGCTCAAATCACTGCCATAAGCGCCCCAGCTGTTCCAGCCGACCGGAACGCCCTGAGGCAGCTTAGCACTCAACTGCAATGGCGGAGCGATTAGTGCGTTTGCTTCACCGTATTGCTCCAGGCCTGTGCGATAATCCGCAAATCCGCCTGTCAGGATCAGGGGTGATGACAGTTTCGTTCCGGAAATACTTCCGTGCGGCTGTGAATCATGCGTGACGCTGGATGAAGCTCCTCCATAAACCGTGAATTGGTTCAGCTTGCTGCTGGAGCCCGTCCATTCGATTCCCGTCTTCCAAGTATCGTGATTGATCGAACCGATAACGAGTCCATTCCGGGAGGTATTGTCATAAATAGCCGTTACCTCGTAACTGGCATCAGACCGGTTAACCGTCTGCGACTTATAGCGAATCCATGCATCATTATCAAATGGAACGGATAAGGCGCGGTTATCCGTATCATGGCCCGTCACTACGCCGCCAGTACGGTTGACCACAATCGGCGCCATGTAGTTGGTGCTGATGGGTTGATCGCTCAGCGCATCCAGCCGTGTCAGGAAATAAGCTTTATTTTCATAAAATTGATAGACCTGCTTCAGTGTCGGCTTACCCGCCCCCGTATGAATAAAGGTCAGTTCAATCCCTGTTCCGAAGGAATTGGCAATGGGAGTAATCTTCTCCGATGTATAGTCATGCGTCTCGTAGCCCTTCGTTTCCAGCATCTGATTGTTCAGCTTCATCGATCCGTAGACGCCCTTTAATTCCTGCCCATTCGTCCAGGCGTAATCCAGATAGCCGGTAGACGAGTGATAAGTCACCTTATATTGGCCGTTGCCGATCACAACACCGCTCGTATATGGGGTGACCTCAATGGATCCAAAGTTTTGCTTCTCAAGCGGATCGCCTATGCTGCCCTCATCTTCAGCAGGGTTTCCGTCCCCGTCATCGGCCGGCTGAACCTGAATACCGTCAATATCCGGAGCATACCCATTCCCGTCGGAGATCAGTATCGTATTATCGCCTGCCGCTAAGGGCGCGGTCAATTTATACGTCCCGACCGTATTCCAATCCTCTGTTTTCAATGAATCATAATATTGCGCTTCACCGCCATTAATGCTGACATAGAAGGAGCGGGGGTCGCCGGAAATGAAAGAGACCGTTATTGCATAATCCCTGCTTTTCTCTACGGTCACCTTAGGGAACAGCAGGGAGCTCCCATTGTACAGGTTCCCTACTTTCTTCCCGCCTGAGCACCCGCTGCAATCGGCTATTTGCGCGTTACCGCTCATGACATTAGCAGCATCCTCAGCTTCGTATGTAACCCCTGTCACCGTGCCGGGGTCGCCAGGATTCCCGTTGTCCTTGTCTCCTATGGAGATCCGGTCGATATCGGGCGCATACCAGTTATTATCATCGATCAGAATGGTATTGCTGCCTGCCTGCAGCGCTATTGAAATCTCGAAGCTGCCCACGGTATCCCAATCCGTTGTCTTAGGAAACTCCACATACTGCATATCAGTCCCATTCACACTAACATTTGCCGAACGTGGATCGCCGGAAATATAATCGATGGTTACCGTATAAGTACCTGCCTCGCTAACCGTGATGTTATTGAACTGCAAGGAGCTTCCCTGGTACATGCCGCCCACCTTGTTCTCTCCCGAGCATGTACTGCAGCTGCTCACTGCCGCGTTCCCTGTCATTGTATTTCCTTGAGCTTCAGCTTCATAGCTTTGCGAGCTGTCCGCATATACCTTGGCTGCACTTTGCCAATTCGATGTTAGTATAAGGGACACCAGCATGAGAAATAACATGGATTTCTTCACCAGTCGCCTGTTCATCATTTACTTCCTCCTTCTGTTATGGAGTTTCTTCGGCGGATTCTTCCTATCAGCAGCGGTATCGTTTTGGAAGAAGACGCTTGGTTTACTCCTATGATCCTTCCTCATTATGAAGCGTTTTCATAACTTTCACTATAACCGGATGCTCCGATACATACCGGAATCCGACTAAGTTTGTCTATCGAAAGCTTGCTAATCGATATGCAGCGCTAAAACCCTCCCTTCGAAGCATCGTGGACACTGGGAACTGCCGCTGCGCAGACAAAAGAAAGGCACAAGTGCAGACACAAAGAAAGGCACAAGTGCAGACAAAAGAAAGGTACAAGTGCAGACACAAGAAAGGCCAAGTGCAGACACAAAGAAAGGCAGCTTCTGCATGTAGAGCTGAAACTGCCTGAGGGGTAAACCTATGTTGTGGTTGTCATTCCATTCAGTATTGAAGGGGCGCAGGTGACAGGAGTCCGCTCACATGTCCGGAAATGTGTCAGGCTTGGCTGCTGCCTCAAGAGAATTTAGGGTCGGAATGAACAACCTCTACCCTATTATCGATGATGAATAGCCGCAGCCTCTTTCAACTAAGCTTCCTTACTGCCGTGAAGAACCGCGGCAACCGCTCTCACCCAGCCCTCATAGTTGCGTTTTCGTTCAGCCTCAACCATAGACGGTTCATAATACCGGCGGGACCGGTGCTGACCGGCAATCTGATCTATACCGCTCCAGAAACCGATCCCGAGCCCACCCATATAAGCGGATCCCATCGCAGAGAGCTCTGCGACATCTGATTTTGTCACGGATGAGCCGATCATATCGGCCTGGAACTGCATCAGCAAACCATTGTCGGAAGCGCCTCCGTCAGCGCGGAGTCCGGCAAGAGGAATGCCCGATTCCTCCTGCATAAGCTGGACGGCGTCATAAACCTGGTAGGCGATGCTTTCTAATGCGGCGCGAATGATGTGCGGTCTGCCTGAGCCGCGGTTCATCCCCATGATGGATGCCCTGACGTTCGGCTCCCAATACGGCGCCCCCAAACCTACAAAAGCGGGTACCAGATAGACGCCCTCGTTATCATGCACCTGGGCAAGCAGATTGTCCATCTCCTCGAAAGTCGCGAACAACCCCAAATTATCGCGAACCCACTTGATGCTGTCGCCCGAAGTTCTGATTACCGCCTCCAAAGCATAGGTCACTTTCCCGCCCATCCCCCAGGCAATTGCGAGGACAAGACCGTTAGCTGCCGGCACCGGCTTCTCCCCTACGTTCATCAACACCGATGTCCCTGTCCCGTAAGTTGCCTTGGCCATACCCGGCTCGAAGCAAAGCTGGCCAAACAACGCTGCTTGAGAATCCCCGATGATACCGGTAATAGGCACCTGCTCTTCAAAAAGCTCGGAAATGTTCGTGAATCCGAATCGGTCGTCTGAGAATTTCACTTCAGGTAGAATCTCGGGCGGAATGCCAAATATCTTGCATAACTCCCCATCCCATCGAAGCTTATGAATATTGAACAAAGAAGTTCGGCTTGCATTGGTCACATCTGTTGCGTGGACGGCTCCTCCGCTGAGCTTCCATATGAGCCAGCTGTCCATCGTTCCGGCGAGCAGTGTTCCTGCTTCCAGCATTTTCGCTGCATCCTCGATATTCTCCAGCATCCATCCCCATTTCGAAGCAGAGAAATAGGGATCAAGCAAAAGTCCGGTTTTATCTTGAACGATATCGGCATATCCTGCTTTTTTCAGTGATTCGCAAGCCGCCGCCGTCCGCTGGCATTGCCAAACAATGGCGCTGCCTATCGGCTTCCCGGTGGTTCGGTCCCACATCACGGCCGTCTCGCGCTGATTCGTAATAGTCACGGCAGCAAGCTCGCACGGCTGGATGCCTGCCTTCCGGAGCACATTTCTCGAAGTCTCGATGACATGATGATAAATCTCCATAGGATCATGTTCGACCCATCCCGGAAACGGATAAAATTGCTTGTGTTCGGCATTGCTTCTCGCAACAATTGTTCCGGAAAGGTTAATGACAAACGCTTTGGTGCCCGATGTGCTCTGATCGATCGTAAGCAGATATTGTTTGTTCACAGTAAAACACCCCTATCTGCCGAGCATATTCAGAGCCACCCGCTTAATGCCCGCAGCGCTGATGCCGTAGTGTTCGAACACCTCGGCGGTCTTGCCTGCAATGGCCGGTTCGTCCGGAATACCCAGGATGCTAACAGGAACCGGCTGATTCTGCACAACGACCTCTGCCACCGCTGCGCCGAGCCCTCCATGGATGCTGTGTTCCTCCACGGTAATCATTCTTCCCGTTTCCCTCGCCGCTCGGATAATCGCTTCTTCATCCAGCGGCTTGATCGTATGCATATTCAGAACACGGCACATTACGCCTGCTTCCTCCAATTCCGCTGCCGCATCAAGCGCAACCCGGACCGTCTCGCCGGATGCGATGATCGTCAAGTCGGAACCCTCGCGCATCTTGACTGCTTTACCGATCTTGAACTCGTACACTTCTGATTCGTACACGTCTTCGACCGGATTTCTACCGATACGGATATAGGCACCTCCCTCGTAGTCAACGAGCGCCTCCGTCATCCGTTTCGTCTCATGACGGTCGGCAGGCATCAGAACGGCAAGCCCTGGAATAGCGCGGGTGACCGCCAAATCCTGCACCGAATGGTGGGACATGCCGAGCGCGCCGTAGCTGACGCCGCCGCTGATGCCGATCAGTTTCACATTCGTCGCAGAATAGGCCACATCAACCTTGATCTGCTCAATGCTGCGCATGCTGAGGAAACAGGCCGGCGAAGTCACGAACGGCTTCTTACCGCTGTGTGCCAAGCCGGCGGAAATGCCAACGATGTTCTGCTCGGCAATACCCACTTCCACGAATTGTTCCGGATAAGCGTTCGCGAACGGCGCCATCGCTGCTGAACCCCGGGAATCACTGGCGAGCACCATGATATCACGGTCCTCTTTCGCCAGCTCAACCAGCGTCTCGCAGATCACTTGACGGTTAGGTATTTTATTTGCCATCGTTACCGCACCTGCCCTTCCTGATTTTGCAGCCCGGCCGACAGCTCAATTAACGCCGACTTTAATTCCTCGTCGCTTGGCACATGATGATGCCAGTGCGGCACATTTTCGGCAAAGGAAACGCCCTTGCCCTTCACCGTATTTGCCATCACGAGCGTCGGTTTTCCCTGTACGGACGGCACGGCTTCCAATGCGCCGAGCAGCGACTCGATATCGTTACCATCTACAGGGACAACGTTCCAGCCAAACGAAGCCCATTTCTCGTCGAGCGGGTCGAGCCCCATAACCTCTTCCGTTGAACCGCTGATTTGAAGCCGGTTGCGGTCCACGATACCGATCAGGTTGTCGAGCTTATAAAATGCGCCTGCCATGGCCGCCTCCCAAACGGAGCCTTCAGCCTGCTCCCCGTCGCCCATGAGGCAAAATACGCGATACGCTTTGCCATCCCTTTTGGCAGCCAGCGCCATTCCTACAGAAATCGCAAGCCCATGACCCAGAGCACCTGTATTCATCTCAATGCCCGGCACCTTATTGTTCGGATGGCCGATAAGCTTCGTTCCAAACTGGCTGAATGTTGCAAGATCCTCCTTCGGGAAGAAACCAAGATCCGCAAGGATACACCATAACGATTCGACCGAATGGCCTTTACTTGCGATGAAACGGTCCCGGTCAGCCCACTTCGGGTTCGCAGGATCAAGCTTCATCACCCTGTAATACAGCGCTGTGAGAATATCCGTGTTGCTGAGTGAGCCGCCCGTATGGCCAGTCTTGGCGCCATGGATCATGCGCAGCAAATCCATCCGGATCTGCGCGGCCTTTACCTGCAATGTCTTCGTGTCCATTGGTTAAGCCTCCTTGTTTAGAGCCCTGCTCCACGCAGCCAGGCCCCAATTTCTTGTTCTGTCGGATCAACCGGATCAGGCGTAAGACCGGGAATATAATTGCACGCTTCATATAAAGCAGGGATAGCGTTGGCGTGAATGCCAACCGAATGATGGACATAAGGTCCTTTGACCAATTTTTCTTCCCACAGCGGCCAATCGTTCACCTCTACCCATACGTAGGAGCCGCGCGTGTAAGGTCCCTGAATGCCGCGGGCCTTGCCAAGGAACAGCTGATACTCGCCATGGTCGCCGTCGAAGCGGGCCAAAGACATACTGCCGCCTTTGATCTCGCCTTCGTGAGTTCCCGGGGAATGATCGTCGAACAGAAAATGCTTCCGTAGCCGTGGTTTATTCTCGACCGAGAGCGATACCGGAAAATTCCCGCAATGGAACAAAAGCTCGCCGTTCGGATTGTCCGGATGACGCACCGTAAGATCTGCGAAAAAGGTCGGCTGCGTGTTCATCGTGGCCGCTTGGATCATGACGCTCGTGATAGCTCCGTGGATGTCCGTCTCGCAGGTGACCGGAATTTGCTCGTCGGTCAGGATGGCGTTCGCCAGACAAGGCATGATGCCCATGGCGTCTTGCAGCGAAGACCAGCACTGGATCGCGATTGCGGTGCTTCCGGTCTGAACCGCGTACTGCTTCATGGCGACCTTCAGCGATGCGATACGCCGTACATCGGCTTCAGTCACCTCGGACCAATCCAGCTTAGCTTTAATGTAATCGATGGCCTCGGCCAATTCCGCGCTGGTACCGTTCTCAATGCGTTTGGATGCACGCTGAATATCGACCAGTGTAATGGGGTGAATTTCAATGCCGAACCGCTCCAGCAGTTCGCCCTCGTTGCACATCATGGTCCAGAAGGACGCAGGGCGCGGTCCGATTTGAAGGATGCGCAGGTTTCGGAACTGACGCACCACGTTGGCTGCAGCAACGAAGTTGGTAAAGCCCCGCTCGAACACGGGGTCGTCCACACGGCTGTTCGTCACATAAGTAAAAGGCACGCTGAAACGGCGAAGTACTTTGCCGGTTGCGAACAGGCCGCACTGCGTGTCGCGCAGCCGCATGCCGTCTTCAAGCGGAGCTTCGTCACGCGGTCCCCAAAGCAGTACCGGCTTGCCGAGCGCCTTGCCCACGCGGGCGACCGTATCTTCGGTGCCGAAATTGCAGTGCGGGAAAAAGACCGCGTCGACGTTTTCCTTCCGGAAACGCTCCGCAATGAGATCTGCATTGATATTGTCGTCGTACAGCAATCCTTCGCTGTTGATTCCCTCCAGATCGACAATATCGATATCCATACCGAAGCTTTCGATCTTCTCCTTGATCAGCACCTTGTACCTGAAAGCGTCTTCCGTGCTGAACACAAAACGGCGCGTAGGCGCGTAGCCTAATTTAAATGTGGGTTTCATTTCGCTTTTCTCCTCTGAATAGATGTAATAAATCGGATGCAACACTAAACTAAACAAATAAACAGTTTATACGATTTAATGAGTTATTCCTCAAAATTAACACCATAATTTAGTTAAGTCAATTAGTTTAGTTAATAAGTGATTATAATTTAGTATTTTTGACTAAATTAATAATTTAGTTTAGTTATCTTGTTTTAAATGGATAGGCCATGTAAACTAAAATTACTGATCAACACCACAAGGAAAGAGGCTGTCGCCGTTGAAAATGGAGGATATCGCAAAGCTGGCGGGTGTGTCAAAATCGGCCGTTTCGCTTGCATTTAGCGGGAAGCAGGGGATCGGCGCGGAAACCCGCGACAAAATATTACGGATCGCGAAAGAAAACGGCTACCTTCCGAAATTCAGAGCCGTGCCGGCGGACGGCCCAATGAAATCGCTGACGTTTCTGGCCTTCGCAAACTCGGGCATCGTGCTTGAGCAGTACTATCAGCAGCCCTTCTTCCGGGAGTTGATTCACTATATTGAGGAAAGATGCCGCACCAAAGGCTATTCGCTCATTTTCTCTTCCATTGAGATGGACAGCTTTGCAAAAGAAATAAAAACCGTCGCGGAGGAGAACGGCAGCGCGGGGATCATTCTGCTCGGAACGAACCTGAACCAGGCGCAAATTGCGGCGGTCGCAGACGATTTGTCCGCTCCGCTCGTCGTGCTCGATACCTGCTACGAAACACTGCCCGTTCATTTCGTCTCTATCAACAATGTGATGGGCGCGTACCAGGTCGGCTCTCATTTATGCGGTATCGGCCACCGCGAGATCGGCTATATCGCATCGGATGTGCGCATCCGCAATTTCGACGACAGGAAGCGCGGCTTCAAAGAAGCGCTGCGCGAATACGGCCTGGATGTGAAGGAGGAGCGCATGTTCTCCGTCGCCCCGACGATCTTGACCTCCCAGGAGGCGCTGAAACGACAGCTGGCCGCTTATCTCGAAGCCGGCCGTCAGCTTCCGACGGCGTTTTTCTGCGAATGCGACTATATCGCGATCAGCGCTATCAAAACGCTCAGCGAGCTTGGTTACCGAATTCCAGACGACGTATCGGTCGTCGGCTTCGACAATATTTCCGAGGCGGTCATCGTGACGCCCGAACTGACGACCGTGCATGTGGACAAGGAGCGGATGGCCCATTTGGCGGTCGACCTCGTTCTCCAAACGATCGAGTCGAACGAATCGGCAAAAACAAAGACGATCGTCGATACGCAGCTCAAACAAAGACAGTCGACGCGCCCTCCCGCCGAGTAACCGCCCCCCGGCATGAAGTGCGAATATTCGGCGGGGTGCGCCTCCAGTGCGAAGCGCGAGTATGCGGCGGGGTGCGCCGCCATGCGCAGCGCGAGTATGCGGCGGGGTGCGCCGCCAATGCGAAGCGCGAGTATGCGGCGGGGTGCGCCGCCAATGCGAAGCGCGAGTATGCGGCGGGGTGCGCCTCCAGTGCGAAGCGTGTGTATTCGGCGGGTGCGCCTCCAGTGCGAAGCGTGTGTATTCGGCGGGCTGCGCCTCCAGTGCGAAGCGCGAGTATGCGGCGGGGTGCGCCGCCAATGCGAAGCGCGAGTATGCGGCGGGGTGCGCCGCCAATGCGAAGCGCGAGTATGCGGCGGGGTGCGCCGCCAATGCGAAGCGCGAGTATGCGGCGGGGTGCGCCGCCAGTGCGAAGCGTGTGTATTCGGCGGGCTGCGCCACCCATCGAAAATGCCGCAGACGGGAAGCGGCTCCAACGCAAAAGTCACTGACTCAATGGGATAAAAATTATGATAATGGACGCCCTAATTTCTCCCTTAAGAAAAATGGCTGTACAGTTCATCTTGAACTGTACAGCCATTTTTCTTTTTTATCCGTGCCTGAAGATACTGATGCGAACTGCTCCACAGCGTCATAAGATAACGGTTACACCTTGGCCTATACTGGAATTAATACAGTTAAAAGACTACCATCCGATTGAAAGTGCCGCTATACTGCAATCCATACAGTTAAATCGCCCCAAAACAGCCTAATATAGCGTAATTGCAGTTAGACTATTTAGTAGACACGCCTTAATGGAAGACCTGTATACTTAAAAATAAAAAGGTCGA